>JAZREX010000084.1:0-36626 GCA_045661025.1 Faecousia sp.
CTCCTTGAGCTGCGCATAGAGGGTCTGGGCGACGGGCACCAGCTCCTGAGCATCGGCAGCCGTCAGCAGGCAGTTGCCGGTGACTGTGTAGGTGTTGACAGCTTCGGCAATGTCCGGATAGACGGTGCCCACGTCCTCCTCATTCTGACGGAGCTGGACCTTTTGAATGTCCGCGACGGTATAATCTTCAAAGCTTAAGCCATTTTGGTAGTACACCAGGGTCTCCGACTGCTGGGGGAGCACCAGGGTAACGTTGCCGCTGCCGTCATCGGTCACCGTGAGATGCTCCGATGTCAGGGCCACGTTCCCCGCCCCGTCGTCTGTGACGGCGGCATCTGCCACCGTAAGGGACAGGTCGCCGTCCGCATAGGACCAGCCGCCGCTTTCCTTTCGGGGGCCAATGGCGCAGGTGGTCAGAGGGGTATACCAGGCAAATTCGATCTTCCCTTCCGGGGTGGCCCGGCAAAACCGGCCCGCCGCCTGACCCACCCAGGAGAGGATCTGTCGACCGGTCACGCCGTCGGCAGAGAACCGGGACACCATATAGTCGCCGTTGGGAAGCTCCTCATTTTGAAGCTCCAGGCCACATTCTGTACACACCATGCAGGCCAGGTCAAACAGGCTGTAGGGCCAGGCATCCAGAGATGGCAGCCACAAGGACAGATCCCTGTCCAGCCAGCTTACCCGGTCATAGGCAGTGACGGACAGGGTGTTGGCTGTGGGGCGGGTGGGCTTTTCCGTGGTAAACAGGCCCACTGGGTGGCGCACACCGCCCTCCTCCCGGTAAACGGCAAGCTCGTCTCCAGCCGTGATGGAAAGCGCCCCCTCCGGCGCCAGGATCTTCGCCTCCACCATATTGGCGCAGGTGGACCCCAGGGTCAGCTCCTGGGCGCTGTTCACACATTCGGTAACGGTGACATTTTGAATTGCGACCTGCGTGCCGACACCGGAGGAAAGCTCCGTGCCGTCGGGTAATACGATGATCGTTTTAAGCACAGCGCCACCTCCTAGCACTCGATGATGTTGAAGCTATAGCCGCTCCAAAGTCCGGTGGCCGCATTCTGCCAGGAGATCCCGTATTTACTGCGGTAGCAGGTGGTCTGCTCCATGACCCCGGCATTTTTCCGGGAGGGGTGGCCGAAGGTGAAGGTGGGGCTGTTGGGGAACAGGCTCTCCATGTACTGCTTCTCCTCCTCGGTCAGCGCCGAATAGCTGAAGCTCCAGGAGGCCACCTTGTACCGGGCCACGATCCGGTGCATGAAACCGGATTCGTCACGGCCGGAATCCGAGGAATCCAGGTCCTCGTAGTTGACGGCCACCTCTGCATCCGGGGCAAGCATAGGCTTGCCGTTGACCGTAAATAATTCTGTTTTTGCTCTCATAGTACGCCACCTCTCACCACGGTCATTTTACTGCGGTAGCGGTCTACCGCCTGGGCGATCTCGGTATCGCCGATCCGGATCCCCAGCACCGCCTCCAGGATCTCCCGCTGGACACCTACGGAGGCATTGAAGCCGGCCATGATAGCCGCCGTCTGGTCCTGCATCACCAGGGCCACCGCCTCCTGGATGGTGGCCAGGGGGGCTTCCACGTTGGTGCCGTGGCGCTGGTCGCCCACCATAGCCAGGAACGGCTTATTGGGCGGCAGCACCGCACCCTGGGCAAGGTAGGGAATCTGGGGCACACTGATCGTTCGTATGCCGGAAAACGGTGCTACGCCTGCCACATTGATACTGCGCAGACCCGACAGCAGCGAATTGATCTTATTAAAGGTATTTCGGAGTCCGGTGTTAAGTATGCGGATCACACCGTTGAGGATATTGCGGAAGAAGGAGCCGATGGACGAAAAAATGGATTGAATTCCGGTAATTGCGCTTCGTGCGCCTAATTCCATTCCATTCCACAGTTTTTCTGTTTCTTCCGAAATTTTATCAACAAAGTTTGTTTTTATCCAGTTTTTAACGTATTCGAAGGTCGCTACGGCATCTGCCCCGAAATTCCATGCACCCAGCACTATACCACCAAAAAAATCGCTGAATTCTGAAGCCATTGGTACGATCACGTTTTGATAGAGCCATCCTGGAATATCTCGCCAAAACTCTTTTATTTTTTTCGTGCACCACTGGGCTGCTAAGTTGATAGCTTGAAATAGATTCTCTGCTTCCAGCTTAAATCGGCCAAGCAAATCCGTTAAATACTGTATCTCCGGCTCGAATGCCTCCGTGATCGGCTGAATCACATTTTTATCGACCCATTCCGCCAGAGGGCCGAAAAACTCCTCGATGTCATTTCTTAGTTGCTCAACATCAAGACCGAGCAGTTTTGCAAATGACTCAAAATATACACCGATTGCTGACAATTCCGTTTCTACAGTTGAGGACAGGCCATCCCACATTAACAGAAGATCGCCAGTCGCCAAGCCCGCCAGTAGTTGCGACAGGCCATGAAGCCGATCAATAAGCAAGTCCAGTTCAGCAACAATCGGGCCAAGGGGTAGCACGAACAACGTCAAATTCAACAGTTCCAAAAATGGTTCCAGAATATAATGAAGCTCACTGATCACGATTCCGAGATTGTGAAGTGTCTCCACAATTTTGTCGCCGTCTTTTTCGAATATGACAGCAATCTGCTTAAATGCAGTTTTCAGTGCGCCGAGTACCAGCAGAGCAGTATCTTCCGTGAACTCCACCAACGGCTGAAGCTCATCCCACATAGCAGCAAGACCTTTTGCTACAGGCTCTGCAGCTGCGGAGAGCGCGCTGAGGGCTGCGGCGACTGCGTCGAGCTGCGCCGGCAGTGCCTCCTCGATGGTCCATTCACCCAATGGCACCAGGATATTGAACCAAACCCATTCCAGAGAATCCGAGATCACTGTGCCAAATTGCAGAAATTCCTTTCCGAGATTTGTCAGAGATTCTTTCAAAGGCGACAGGTCGATCTCTTTAAGCGGTTGGATCAATTCCTGAATTTTGTCGATAACGGCCTGCAGAGTGGCGGAGATCTCTCCGACCACGCCGCCGGTACCGGAGCCGCCAATGCCAAGCGACAGATCTCCAAGGTCGGTATCCGCGCCGGATCCACCCGTGCCGCCGGAACCGGAGCCGGACCCGCTGTCAGGCGCTTCCAGCTTTTTCAGCTCATCGAATCCGGCCAGGTATTTATCCGCCGCCTTGCCTGCCGCTGCAGTCTCATCTGCAAGGCTGCCGGCACCCGCTGCAGCAGATTCATAGCTTTCCGCCAGCTCTGAAACACCGGCTGCCGCGCTCCCGGAGCCTCCGGAGGCATCGCCAAACAGTTGGGCCGTAATGGTACGGAATGCTGCGGCCAGCACCTGCAGCTTTGCAATCACCGCATTTATTACCTTGATCACCGGTGTGAGGGCATTGATAAGGCCCTGTCCAATTGTCGCCTTCAGCTGATCAAACTGAACCTTTAATAGTCTGGTTTGATTCGCCCAGGAATCGGAAGTCCGTACAAAGTCTCCGCTGGCAGCGGAAAGCTGCTCCAGGACGAACTTATACCGAAGGGCAACCTTTTCCTGTTCAGTCATCTTCTGAACAGTTTTATCCATGCCCTTCTGCATGGCAAACTCGTTTAAAGCCGTTTCGGTCATGACCACGCCCAGGTGCTTCAGCGCCTCGGTCTCGCCGGTGAATACCGCCGAAAGTTTGGTAAATGCTTCATCCTGGGTGATATTGTAGAAGGATGTCACATCGCCGGCCAACTGCGTAAGGGTGGTCGACATACCGGCCGCTTGGCTCTCGGTGAACTTAAAAGAGTTGGCCATAGCACCAAAGGTGCCCGCGTACTTCTTTGCCATCGTCTCCGACATGCCTGCTGTGTGAACGGCGTTCCGTGCAAAATCATTGATCTGCTGAGTCATCGTGGGGAAAACAACATCCACCACGTTCTGCACTTCCTGCAGATCAGATCCTAGTTGGATTGCCTCCTTGCCGAAGTTTACGACGGCAGAAACAGAAAAGGCGGCAGCGATCACGCCGCCAACCTTTTTCAACACGCCGCTAAGTCCGCCCAAGGCGCCGGAAACTTTTCCGATACCTTTCCCGACACTTTGGGTGGACCCGCTCAGATCCTTTCCAAGGGTCCCGATGCCTTTTTTTACACCGGATTTATCAAGCTCAGTTCCAATTGTTACTTTTCCGTCATGCTTGCCCAACGAACTCGCTCCTCTCGGTCCGTCGGCACTCTGGCACTACCCGGTCAGTTTTTCTTCTTTTGCGGAAGAACGATTTCAAAGGTCTTTCCGCAATTACGCCCTTTGCATTTCACGAATAACCCACGGGCCACAGCATCGGGCGTGGCCGCAATGGGCATCCGATAACCGCAGTTAGGGCATACCACTCGATTATTCGCCATGATCATTCTCCAAGCAGCTTCTTCAGCCGCTCCTGCTCTGCCAACTCTTCGGCAGTGTATTTTTTCTTGAAATCCACCCGGGATTTGTTGTCCCGGTAAAAATCCTGTTCCCAGGGCTCCAGTTTCTTGCCGCGGCTCAGCTTGTCGCGGATCCCAACGATGGTGGAGAGCTGGCCCTCGCCAATCGCCTGGAAATAGGACAGGAACGTCCACCAATGCAAATACGGCAGGGCGCGGATCTCCTGACCGGCGACCTTGTTCACATCTGCAACGATGGCTTTTGTATCTTGCTCCCAGTCCAAAAGCTGGGGACCGGGTCTTACCTGGTCTGTTTCTCCGTAAGAAATAAAGGCCGCCAGGTACTCCATGGCCTCCTGCTCATGCTCGGGTGAGATCTCGCCTTCAAAAAACAAAGCGATGGCGATCCGCCACCGTATGTATTCCGTTTTCTCGGAATCGTTCAGATACCGGATGATCTCCAAAACATCCCGGTAATCTGTATTCAGCTCATGTACCGTTCCGCCGATCTGGGCGGTTTCCGGTAGATCCCAGGGCGTCATTTCTTCGCCCGGCGCTGTGCCCGGTTCTGCTTAGCCGCACCCACTGCGGCATTGACATCCTGGGATACGATGACCTGGGCACCTTCCTGGATGATGGGGATCAGCGCCGCCACGAAGTTGGTCACCAGGCGCTCACCGTTGCCGCCTACGGCCAGCACATTCTGACCGCCGAAGATGGCATCGAAGTCATTGCTCTCACCGAAAATCCAGGCAAGAATCTGCTTGATCGTTCGGTCAGCTTCGCACATCAGCTCCAAGACCTGGGCGCCGTTGTTGTGATTCTCCTCTGCGGATGCCTTCAGCGCCTCCGCCTTTGCAACGAATTCCGCTTCGATCTGCTCCAGCTTTTTGGTGGCTTCCATAAACCGGGCACTGACATTGGGGTCGCGGGGGTTAAAACGGAGGACCGCACCGCCAGTAACCTCAAATTCACGAATACCGTTGTCAAAATTCAGTTTCAATGCACTCATAATATCCTCCCGTAAAGACCCTCCCCGCCAAATACGGGGAGGGTCAGTTTGTTTTGTAGCTTACCGCGCTTATTCCTGGGCGGTAAAGGTCTTGGTCTTCACATCGAAGGTACCCTTGACCTTATTGCCGGTAAAGTGCAGTGTGAAGGGGATCTGATAGCCGGTGGTATCGCCACCGTAGGAGGAAACCTCGATAAAGGCCTCTTCCTTGTGGGCCGGGAAGGAGGTTGTGCCCTCTTCGCCCTCCCACAGCTTGACCTCCACCACATCGGTCTTCAGTTTGTCCAGCACCAGCTGCTCATCGATGATGGTCTGCAGGCGCGTAAACAGGCCGGAGTCGGTCTCCGCGTAGTAGGGTTCTACAGAGCCGGTCTTCTCATAGCTGGAGATCAGGATGGAGGTCTCTCCGAGAATATTCTTCTTGGTGTCGACCTGGGCAGCCATCTCGGGGCTGAACTCCTCCAGGTCCTTGCCCAGGCGTTCATAGACCGCCTCACTGCCGGGTGCAGCGGTGTTGATGTAATGGGCCAGATACTTGCGTTCAATTTTTGCCATTTCAATTCACCTCGTATTTTTTGAAAAAGTTTACGGACAGCAGCACGGTGTAAACGCCATTGCCATCAAGATCGGCATACTCGTTTGCACCGTTCTGCGCTTTGACGGTCTCCCGTGCAGGCTCATCACCGAAAACGGGTACCGCCCGGCGGATGCTCTGCTCCTGTACCCATTCCTGGAACTGAAGCAGCCAATCCGCATTTTCTGTGGCGCCAACATCATCGCCCGGGGACTTGGTCAGCACAAATTCCAGATTGAAGTTGTACTGGTTTTCAACAGTCACGTTGCCAAGAATGTCCTCTCCCCGGGATATCTCCTGCAGACCGGAGGGGGCAATGCTGCTGGTTTCGTCGGGGGTCGTGGAGTAGTAGTCCACCTTCAGATCCTTCACCTTGCCGTATTGTGGAAAGGTTTTGATCCAGTCTCGGATTTTGTTCAATGCACTCACGGATTACCTCCTGTCGATATACCGCTGCAGATCGGCGCGCATGGCCGGTCCTTCCGCTGCGGAAAGGGCACGATCCCACCTGGGGCCAGCCCGGGGGTTCTTCGTGCGATTATATTTGAGATTCCGGTCTGTGCGGACCTTTACGCAGCCTTTCCGGGACCGCCAGCCAACAGGCGTCAAAAATCCTGCTACACCGGTCTTGGGGTCCACCATCACCTTGCCACGGAACAGCATCTGTGCATACGGTGTATCGGTGACGATCTCCGGTTTCCGGATATTCGTCTGCGCGATGGTGACCTTAATGGTCATACCGGACCGGTAAGGCATATACCGTGGGATGCGACGCAGAACATTGGCTGTATGGAACTGCTGCACGTCGCCGGCATCGTGAAGGCCCTTATCCCGAATGATTTGGTTGATGCTGTTCATTTCCAGGTAGGCAACGGTGCCATCAGAAAGACGGAAAAGCTCCGTTTTACTTCTCATCCGCCGGCCTCCGTGTGGACGATCCTGCCGTTCCACTTCTTAGGATCGGCGTAGCCGACTACCACCAGACCGGGTACTTGGTTAGGCTTAAAAGCCGCCCAGGCTTCCCTGTCGGCGATTTCCGGGCCGACACCCTCGCATACCTTATCGCCGACAAACACCGTCTGCGTCTCACCGGGGATCACCAGCAGGAAGGAATTCGCCTCCTTGCTGCCGGTCTTATCGACGGAAACCGTCTTTTTGTAATCCAGGAAGGCTTGCTTGTACACATTACGGGTGTACTTTTCGCCTTCCTGGTGGTAGACGGTCACGGTCTGCCGGCACAGCTTGCCGTAATCGATGGGGCCGCCGACGCGTCTGATCAGTGGCATCCACCCACCCCCCGGTAGATCTCCAGATAGATAGTGGCGCAACGGTACAGCTCCCGTTCCTGCGCTTTGGGACTTATATCCACATTGCTGCCACTGTAGCTGACGGAAACGGAGCCAATTGAAGCCGATGCGACGGCGCCTGTGCCGTTCTGTGCCGCCGAAAAATAAGCTAAGGCATCTGCCATTGCACAAACCGCCAGGGCCTCGGCATCCGCTGCCGGGGCCGTGACGGTATATACGCGCTTATAGTGATTCAGCTTGTCGGTAGCCATCCGCTGGAACTGGGGCCATTCCGCCTCGGTGATGGAGCTGCCCATGTAGGTCTCCTTGTAAAAATCATAGGTTACCATGATGCTGCTCCTTTCTTACCTGGGATTAGACGATAGCGATGTCCTTCAGGACAGCAGCCTTCAGGGTGTTCTTCAGGGCCACGCCGGCGATCAGCTCCACCTCACCGGTCTTGACAGCACCGGGTGCGTTCAGATCGGGCATATAGGAGTTGATCACACCGTTACCCTGGGGAGAAACGCCGTGGAATCCATCCAGGCCCAGAGCCACCGCATAGATGGCAGTCTTGCCGTCCACAGTTTCCACCACGTCCTTGCTGTCCGCGCCGTCGTAGTACTTACCCATGTCGATCATGGGAATGCCGGCATAGGTCTCGACCACACGGCCAAAGTCATCCTTGGTGCGCTCGTAGTAGCCGGCACGACGGGCGATGGAGCGAACCTTGATGAGCATAGCAGTGTTCATCAACAGCAGGGTGGCGCCGTCCACAGCCGCCACCAGCGCATCCATCTCATCCAGGAATGCGTTGTAGTTGGCATCCATCTCCGCAGAGGTCGTCAGGGAGGTTTCGCTGGTGAACTCATTCTCGGTACCGGCCAGCAGCTTCTTCAGGCCGTCGAAGGTGCCGTTATCGGTAGATCCGTTGATCACGGCATTGTGGAAGAAATTGGCGGTTGCCTTGATCTTCTGCTCTGCCTGGAATGCCAGCTCATCGGCCGCGCCGGGGGTGTTCTGCAGCACACGGTCCACCTGGAAGGAGCCGCCCATGATCACCGCGTTGGTGGTCTTCTTTTCGCGCTTAGCCTCGCCGGGTGCGTACTCGGAATTGACGGTACGGACCGCTGCGGTGGAGGGGGTTTTCAGCTGCACATAGCCGTATGCCAGAGTGGAACCGCCGGTACCGGGGGAAATGCAGTTATCAAAAACCATCTTATCCAGCAGCAGGGAGCTGCGCCGGAACATATCAACGATCGTCTGATCGACCTTGTCGGCCATGCCGACCTTTGCATCTGCCAAAGTAATTGCCATAATGAATACTTCCTTTCAAAAATTATTTCTGTGCGAATTTCTCCCGGAGCGCTCCGGCCAAAGTCTCGGGTGCTGCGGGAGGGTTGTTTTTCGTGCCGGTGCCCCCGGCATAAGGGGGAGGCGCGCCCTCTTCGTCGAAGAGGTAGCCGCTGCCCTTTTTCAGGTCCTCCAGAGCGGCTTTGATGGCTGCCTGCTGATCTTCGCTGCCTTTCAAAGCTTCTACGTCCAGCATGGCGGTGATGGCCTTGGTGTTTCTGCCCTTGGCCTGGGTGATGGCGCCGTCGAGAAGATTCTGGAACTTGATACCGGCCAGCTCTGCGCTGTGATCGGAGACCGCCTTCTCGTAGTCATCCTTCCACTGCTGGGCGGTCTTGCCGTCCACGGTGCCATCGGCCTGCTGGTCCTTCAGGCGCTGATTCTCTTCCTTGATGGTCTCATAGTCGGCATAAGGCTTTACTGCAGCAGTCTTAGCCGCCTCGACATCGCGACCGTTCTCCGCCATAATGGCATCGACGATCTCCTTGGGAAGAGGTTCTTCACCTACTTTGAAATTGAGCAAGAATTCGCGTTTCATGGTGTGTCCTTTCTCCGCTACGCATTGATCACGGGGGTCGCATCCCCTGCGGTTGGCTGTTTTTACGCCCGCCACGGCTAAATTTGGGTATGAAAAAAGCAAGTGTTCGGTGTCCTATAACATAGAACAGCTCGAAAACTTGCTTAAATCATCGTTTTTCAGTTTCCCGGCAAAATCCAATGGGGTTGCACCGGTCTTTTGTGAGGGTGTAGGTCTTGCCTGCCAACTCGATGCGGATCTCCGCCGAGCGGTAGGGTAGCTTATCCACCCACTGCTCGATCTTTTTTAGTACATAAGCTTCTTCATACATAGCGCCTCCTTTTGGGTACAGAAAAACCACCAGCCAGATCGGTTGGTGGTTTAATAACAGTTATAGTAATAAAAACTACGAACAGCAAATTGCTCCGTTTCGGTTAATCCGGAAAGTAGGCGTGCTTTCGGATTTTGCTTCAGATAATCATTTACAGCAGTCTGAAAATATCTCATATTTTCAACAGTATATGTGCGATCTCTCTTCTCAATAAGATCTGCAAGTGCATCAGCTTCTTTTGCTACTTTTTCCCACTTTGCTTTTTCTACTCCTCCGTGCAGATGATTCATTTTGTGTTTGGTACAGTAGTTGATATCTTCAAGTTGCTCACCCACTGCAGCAAGCCGAATTGCATCTTCACTGAATAATCTGTGTAAAAGTTCTGCAATTACACTCTTTTTCACGCCCATCACCTTCTAACCTTTCAGCATTCTTGCAAAAATTGTAATCCCAGGCTTTCCTTTATCATCATACACCTTTGACCCCAAAATTTCAAGTGTTGTTTTTGGCGTTGCGATGAATTCACTCTCTACATAATTATCCGTTAACAAGCCTTTGACGCCAGCAGGCATCTGTATCTCAAATTTTACTGGCCTGTGGGTAAAGAAATTTATATTCTCACACAAACTCACAGAAGTACATGCGTTATCTGTAACAAATGCTTGTTTCGTACCGACGAGTTTATTCATTGCAGATGATAGATATTCAGCAGAGGCAAAGTCCCTAATCCCTTCTCTTTTTGTCCCAGGGGCTCTTAGCCTTCCATTTGTGTCGATTCCGAGGACATCATACAAATAAGAAGGGCTTACTTTTCTAAAACCAACATAGTCTTTTGCTAACGAATTATCCGAAGTTGCACGAACTAATGCCTCGATAGTTTTCTGAGATTTAGGATTATCCAAAGAAGGCTTCAATCCCCGCATATAATTATTAATATCTTTGTATCCTTCGGTATTCTGTATATACCCGCCGTCTTTTGCCCATAAAATCTCTTTATCTGATTGGGTAATTTTTTGGGCATCAATCTCTGTCTGAATGTAGTTTTTATACTCCTCAACAGAAGTATACGGCAAGGTTATGTAACGACCATTTTCAGAAATATCGAACGCATCATACTGCTGAGCGCTTGTTTTCTGTGCTTTCTCTTCCGCCTTTTCTTTCTCAACTCGTGCTGCCGTTTTCTCCGCCGCTTTGCCCTTCTTCCAGTCAAAGCCGGCGGTGTCCAGGCGCTCATACTGCATGGGCAGGTCCACACCCTCGGAGAACCGCTTATACTCCTGCTTCAGCCGCTGCAGGCGGATCTGGTCGGTTTGGAGCTTGGCGGCATCCTCGGCAGTCTCATCGATCAGGATCCGCCGCTGCTGTTTGCGGATGTTCCGCTCGAACTTGCGCTGCTGCTGGGTGGCCTGGAAGCCGGTATAATGCCTGCCGTCGAAGGTGACACCTTCGGCATTCCGCCGGCGCATATCCTCCAGCTCCTCATCGGTAAACTGGGGACTGTGGACGCCTAAAATGATGGGCGAAGCATAGTGTCCGCAGTGGAGTGTGCCGATGCGCCGGGCAAGACTATTGTTTAGGGCCTCATATTCGGCATCGGAGTACTGCTTGCCCTGGATGGGCTCATGGTCCGGGGCGCTGTTTTCGTGAGCGGAGATCTCCCAGCCGTTACAGCCCAGGGCATCATGGTTTTCCTGGGCGATATGCTCCTGCATAATACCCATGCCGCCCATCATATTTTGTCGGACCGCCGCTTCGATGGAGATGTGGTAGCCGGATTTGTAATCGATTGTACGGATGCCCTTTTCCGCAAGACCCCAGGTGGCATCCCGGATGGCGGATACATAATCCTGAGAGCCGGTGCTGATTTTTTGGAATGCGAAATCGCAGGCGTGCTGATATGCCTGGGTAAGAGGGCGGCAGATGCCGTCGGCACCCACAAAACCCATAGTCTGGGTCATGTTAGTCAGATCCGCCCGGGCTTGTGCCACCGTAGCGGCCAGTATCTGCTGCAAACTTGAATTTGCCGAAAGTGGGATCGCGTGGGTGGTAGGAAACCTGGAGAGATCGAAATTGTATCCGGTCTCCGCCGCCTGGGTCAGCAGCTTTTCCGCGTCCGCCAGAGAGATTTCCAAACGCTCGGCAATTTCCTTTTTAAGATGTCTTTGGGACATCCCCAAATTCTGCAGCCGCCACGTCTGGTAAGAGGCTGTGCCGGTGAGCTGACCGGCCTCGGTGATCCGGCGCACAATATCCTCGATCAGAAAATTGATAACGGGATCCAGCAGCTGCTCCGACCGGTCTCGCAGGGCCGTTATTTGGTCCGCCGTCAGCATAGGTTATCCCTCCAGCAGGCTGTCGGCATTGGGCATATACTTGGCACGGATCTCCGCCCGCTCCTCCGGGGTGTCGCAAGGCATACCGAACCTCCACCCCAGTGCCACCTCCGGTGCCAGCAGGCCAGCCGCCACCATAGACTTGTAGTCCTCCCAGGTCTTGTTTTCATCGTAGAGGACGCCGTTGCCCCAGTTGATAACAACAGCATCCTCCGGGATGTCGCAAGCACCGGGCATCCGGTACAGCTGACCGAGTACGCTGCACACGCGCATTACTTCCAGGACTGTGGATTCCCACATTCTTTGGAAGTCAATCACGGTCAGGTTATACTCGCCGGCGCTGGAGGTGATCTCCGTCGCCGTCCGCTCCGCTGCCTCCACTTCGCTGAGCAGACCGCGTTTCAACCCGACCACATTCTCCACATTGCGCAGATACTCCTGTTTCCGGGCCAAGAAGGACGCCTCGCGCAGAGCGGGAGAGAACATATGGACGCCAACAGTTTCGGGATCCTCATCCAAGCCAACGAAAATCCTGTCCTTAAGGATCTTGTTGCCGTGTGCGTCCTTTTCCATCATGTCGGCGCTGACAACAATACGACTCTCGCCGTTTTCAAATTCACCGTTGATCTGTGCTTCGTTCCGGTCGATATTGCGGATCAGACCGGTAGCCGCCGCATAGACTGATACGCCGTCGGCGCTGCCATCCACGCAGTTGACCATGGGTGTGCGCAGATTTACAAGGCCAATTGATCCCACCGGCTGTGTGAAGGTGTACTCCTCCTGCAGCTCTGCGTACTTTGGCAGTGTGGAGAGCCGCACCTGCTGGCCCAGATTTTCCTTGTTGTAGGACTGGAACAGTTTGTTCCGGATCGTTAAGAAGCCCCGGCTGTCCACTGTCCGCCGTTCCAGCAGGGTATAGTAGCAATTGCCTGCGGTGCTGCGCTCCATGGTGCCGATGTCGGTCATGTTTCCATGGGCATCCCTAGCGAAAACCAAAATATTATTCCTGGGGATAATGCCAAACAGAATTTCCTTTTTTTCGGCAACTATCACCGGCTTAATAAGGGCCTCTCCGCCAATCAGCGCCACCTGCATTGCGTTATTGCCAACTTTGCCCAGTTCCTTTAAGAGTGCCGCCGCAAAGGCATCCTCCGTCTTGGCGGTATACTCCGAGAAAACCGCACGGGTAATCTTTGTCACCACCGTATAGGGGATCCGCTGGCAAGGGTCTTCATCTTCCGTAGGTCTGCGGCGGTAATACAGATCAAACCACTCCGCAATGGCTGTTCGCATAAGCGGACTGGTGAGATCCTGGCAGCCAAATGCCGCTGCATAGCCGGTTGCATTACTCAGTAGACTGCTCATTTGTTCCCCTCCGCCGTATTAATCACAATTCTTCTTTGACTTTTTATGCCGGCCATCAGACCGGCCAGGTAGGCTTCCTTTTGGTCCAGCTGTTCCCGGAGCTCCGCCACCTGCAGTTGCAATCTCCGGTTATCGGCCAGCACCGTTTCCTTTGCCCACATGGGCAGAAATCGGTCCGTAAACCAT
The DNA here is from genome assembly GCA_045661025.1 of Faecousia sp. Lineage (GTDB taxonomy): Bacteria > Bacillota > Clostridia > Oscillospirales > Oscillospiraceae > Faecousia. Next base: position 13,353 of record JAZREX010000084.1, read on the forward strand.
GTTTTAATCCTCTTCATCCACTTCAACGTGCAATCCCTCCAAATATGCCTTGGCAAACGGATCCCGTGCCATGACTGTGTTGCAAAAATACCGGATGTCGTCCATTGCGTGGTCGTTTTCCTTGATGGGGCGGTCAGTCTCCCCTTTTTCGTCCCATCGGTACAGGCCAAACTCACGGATCGCATCCGTGCAGGCCGTACCAATGCGGATCACACCAGCCTTCAGCAGTGTTGCCGTCACACGGATGCCGGGCAGGACATTGTTTTTCGCCTTTCGTACGGAAAAGCGCCGGTGCCGCCGGATCGTAGTAATAAAAGAGGCCGCCGAAGGGTCCACGATCACATGGTGGATATCCCTGTCGCCAGCCAATTTATCCAATTTTGCATAATATTCTTCGTCCGTGAGCATTGCTTTTTCGCTGCGGCCGGAGTAGTAATACTCTGCCACGCGGATAGCTTTGCCCTCATAGACCCACCATAAACCCGCCGAAAAGGGGTTGAGGGTACCGTAGTCCACGGATATATACCATCTGCCGGTACTGTCCATGTCTTTCGGAAGCTCCGCCACTGTATGCAGGTCGCGATCAAAGAAGCCGTATACCAGACCTTCCGCTGCGCACCATTCGCCTTTAACGTACCGGTCATAGAACACGCCGGTATACATTCGCTCGTAGCGTTCGCGGATCTGAGGATCCAGAGCGGCATTATCTGCCATGGTGAAATGCAGGCGCATGGCATTTCGTTCCTTTAGCTTCAGTATCCACTCTTTGTAAAACCAGTGTTCCGGGCCGGCTGGGTTACAGTTAAACCACAGCTTTGAGCCGGTCACCGAGCATCTGGCGCAGGCCTGCTCTACGAAGGATCGGGGCATCAGTGCCACTTCATCCAGCAGCACACCGGCCAGGGTAATTCCCTGGATCAGCGTATAGGAGCTTTCATCCTTGCCGCCGAACAGAAAGAAGGTGTTCGTGTGGACACCATCGGAAACGATCAGTCTGCCGTCACTCCGTTTCTCAACGATCTGCAGCAGGCCGCCGAGCCAGTCCTGGAGCTTCAGAATGATATTCCGCCGGAGCGATGCCACCGTCTTGCCGCAGATGGCAAAGCTCTGCCCATCGAAATTGGACATGGCCCATAGGAAAAAGCCATCAACCATGCAGACGGTCTTACCGGAACGGATTGCGCCGTCGCAGATAATGGCATCGTATTTTTTCAGCTCCGGCCGGTTCCACCAGGTAAGGGCCAGCAATTGCCGCTTAGTGAAGCTCTGGTATATCATCGGTGTTTACCTCTGCGCCGGTGGCAGCGATCAGCTGCTGAAGCAGGTTATTTTGGTCGTTGCCGGAATCCAGTTTCCTGTCAAACAGACCGGTGCATTTGCCGAGCATCTCCAAGGCCTTCAAGGCGCCCTTGCTATCAAAGGCATAAACGCCCGCTTCCTCCCACTTGCCCGTTTTCTCATTACGGCGGAGGCAAGGGGTGGCCTGCGAGCATTTTTGATAGGTTTTAAGGGTTTCCAGTACGACCATATCAGCAGAAATGGCTAGCCTTTTGGCCTGTTCCTGTTGTAATTCGCGTACACGCGCGAGAATGTCCGGATTTGTCAAGAGTGCAGATCCTTGCTTCCGTGCGCTGCTCTCCTTGTATCCGGCACGGATGGCGGCGGCAGTGGCATTATAGTCCTGTATGTATTCCAGGGCAAACAGCTCATGTTTCCGTTTCTTCAGTTCTGCCATCTGCTCACCCCTCCCAAATTCTCCATGATGACATATTAGCACAGATATTTGGCTCTTGCCTGTCAATCTGAGAGACCACGGTTTTTACCCACAAGGCGCACAAAGTCCCTGTGGTATCTCCAGGCTGTTTCTTTTGAGCAGGGAATCCGCAAAGCGGCGCCCTCTATTGTGAGATTCTCTTTCCAGTAGACCAGGGATATTACCTGAAGGCGGTATTTCCCATTTTTCATGCGCTTGGTTTGCTTTACGGCCAGATCAACAGCATCAAATTCCTTTTGCTTTTTTCCAGGGAGCTGTCGGAGGGTAACATCCTCTGTTGTTCTAGATGCGCCACCTCCCCCGGGGACACCGGACAAGGATGCCGTCACTTTCTGCTCATGTAGATCGGCAAGTTCTTTTTTCAGATACGGATATTGGCGGATCATGCCCTTGGCATAGCTCCACCAAATATCTCTCGGTTTGCTCATTTCCGCACCTCCTGTGGGCGATCAGCCGGCAAAGACCGGCACCGTTTACTTTCATATCCGTTTTGGTTGCAAAACTTTACACATTTACAAGGCTTAATCTAACCGGCCTCCGCGCCGGTGCTTTTTTGTTGCCGCTGGCTACGCAGCTTGCGGCAATGTTTTCTTTTTCGGAATGACAACATATTTAAAGATGCTGCACCCGTATTTTGTGACTTTTGTAGCCACCAGCTTGTAGCCTTTGGGGGCGATGGGCGGACGCTTTTCCGTATAGCCGCCGGGGACATGGACCTCTGTCGGTTCTTCCCGTTCCGGCTTCTTTGCATTTTTGGTCATGATCCAATGGTGGCCGCCCACCTCTTCCGTCCAATGATCGAAGAGATAGTTTGCCAGTCCGGTGTAGTCCTGACCGTGGTCAACGCCGTCGTACCAGCAGTGCTCCCGGAGGTTTGCGAACCGCTTTACAGAGCCATACTTCCATTTTTCGGCAGTGAAATCCGCTGGTACACCTTCCGATACCATATGAAAATGAATGCGATTTGTGCTTTTGCCGCGGCCCATATAAAGGAATATGACGGCATCCGGAAATGCGTACTTCAGCACACGGAGGAATCTTCTGGCCACTTGCTTTGCTTCCTTGAATGTATGTACCTCATATTCGTTATCAAAGGTAAGTGTGCCGTATATGGAAGACGGCGAAAAATTGGCATGAAACAGCCGCAGGTGGTTTCTGCGGGAGATGTCTGTTTTGAATTTCTTATACTCCTCCTCGTTTTCGAAGCGATCTTTGCGGAGTTTTTCCGGGTCGTATTCTGCCGGCTTCCGGACACCGTCCGGGACACAGTAAACGATCTGCTCACAGATGGCGCCCATAAATATGCGCCGTTTCATTTGTTTCATTTGGATTTCTCCTTTCTGTGCTGTCACAGGCTCCAGCATGGTACCGAGGGCCGGTACCACGATGCAAACTGTGATCACTTTTTGCCGCTGCGCCGTTTGCCGCGTCGCCGGATCTGCTCCGGCCGGATAGAGCAATAAACAGTGCCCTTCATATCTGAGAAATTGTGTTCGCGGTCGTGATCCTGGATATTGCTGGGGTGGCGATAGCAGGTTATCCTATCGCAGGTAGAGCTGCAAAAGGTGATGTCCTCACTGTGGAAGGCCTGTGCCATGATCATTGCTCTCCTTTCATATCGGTGAGGCGGCGAAGGGCCTCTTCATCGCCACACCATTCGTATTTACTGTTTTCATAGCATCCGCCGCAGGGGCAGGTGTACAGGCATTGGGGGCAAATACCACCGGCACTTCGTCCGCACAGGGCAGCTCAAAGGTTGCGTGGATAAGGTTAATCCGTTAGCCATTGTCTCTCCTTTCTCCGTAGGAACAGAAATCGTCCGGGTGGATAAATCCAACCATCTTCCTATTGCAAACACCATCGCACAAGCCTTTGAAGCCCAAATGCTTGCAATCTTTACACCGCACCACTTCCACGGCATACACGGTGGGGGCGGCTGCTAATAGATCAAAAATCACATCAGTGGGTATATGGTCGTTCTCGTATTCATCAGCAATCTTACACAGTCTGTAATGTAATTCACCCATATCAACCAACTCCTTGGGAGTTGGTTTTCCAAGCAATACTTCGGATCGATTCTTCGGTTTTTTATTTTCCATCGTTCAATTTCTCCACATGGCACCAACTCTGGGGCGGTCTAGTTACCTGTTTGCATTTCAACAACCCGAGCTCAACGCAAAGGGTACAATCAAAGCTTGATTCTTTGTCGCAGGCATAATTAAAAGTACCCAGTGGTTTCGGCTCATCATATCGTTTCGCATCCTTGATAAAGTTTGCGTAGAGAGTGCCGTTGTCGGCATACTTTTTAAGTGTGGATGGGTGAACACACCCGGCATTAACCAAGCAGACTTCCAAGGGACTGCTGGTATCAACAGCTTTGGATCCGGTGATGCGCATCTCACCAATGACCATACCGCAGCCGCCTTTGTTCTTGGTTTCATAGACATAGTACAGATCTTCTGGCAGAGGTTTCTTCCTCCACTCCAAGCCTTTATCACCGTTGAAGATATTGTCAGTGTGAGGCTTGTTAATACTGATCAACCCGGCCATTATTTCATTTCCTCCATCCACTCTTTCACGATGCAGTCCATACAGTTCAAACTGCTACAGTAATCGCAAACGAGGCTGCATCCGTCTTCGCGGTAGGCTGCCTGTATGATTTTTTTGAAATCCGGAATGTTAAGCGCTCGTTTAGGCTTGATGTGATCCAGGACTTCCCGCAGATAGTCAGCAGCCTGCCAGTCGCCATATATGGATACCGTATCCTCTTTGATTTCATTAGTCTGAGAATCCATCAAACCGACAGCTATGCTGCCGCCGGCATCATCCCCAACAAACTGCGCCGGGGATGATTCTACGATGTGACCATCTTTATCTATCCTGGTCAGGCCCATTGTGCAGGTGCCTTTGGCCAGAAAAACGATCTGCATTGTTTTTCCTCCTATGCTGTCAGCCGATGATCGTGCAGATCTCGGCGGGGTATTCCCGGGCACCGGTATACCAGCAGTTGGTGTCGGGGCGGTACAGCCAATCTCCGAATATCTCTTCCGGCTCTATGTTTCGCCAATGGATCCTCATAGTACCATGAAAGGCCTTAAACCCCTGCACCTCAACAATTCGCTTCATGATCATTTCCTCCTGTCATTGGACTAGACGGTTGTAAGTCTGTTATTAAGTAATCCGCTTCTGTGACTGCGTACCGCGATAGATCTCCGTCAGTCGTGCCCAAATCCGGTGCCGCTGCGCGCATCTGTTCCACGAGCTTCACCGCGACCAGCTCCTGCATTCCGGGCGGCATCTCCCGGCCGGAGCGATAGGCCAGCCCGCTCATGTGGTCCCAGCCCCCTTCGATCCGGAGAACGCATACTTGCTATTGTCAACGCAGTCCTTGCAATAGCATTTATGGGGGCACTCATCGCACAGATAATGGGATTCATCCGATAGGCAGGGCGGTTCCGTGGTCTTGTGTGCGCAGTACTCGCAATCCATATCGCTCCGCTGCAGTGCCGCCGTTACTTTTGCCAGCTGGGCAGTTTTTTCTTTCAGCTCTTGCTCTAGCTTGCCGAGCCGCTGGGCGGCCATTTTGATAAGACCGCATTTATAAGGGCTTGCGGTCCTATATGACAGTTCCCGCAGTTTTTTGATAAGATCTTGTATTTCCATTTATAACCTCCTACATAGCCACATCTCCGGCCGGATGCTGATAAGTATGGATTTCATTATTTTCTCCTTTCAAACTTGCACCGCCACGGAGAATCCAAACACGCATTATCGCTTCCTCCTAGATTATAGAACGGACATTCACTGAAATTCTTATGGCACATTGTGTCCACCACGATGCCGGGTAGCAGATCCAGGCAGGCTCCGCATTTAACAGCAGCGCGAGATCCACCAAGGTAGTAGCCTTCGTAGCATGGGCAATCCGATCTATAGCAACTAAAACCCCTGCCATAAGGATGGAATACCGTGTATTTTTCCTCGGGATCGGCCACGAGCAGGGGCCACTCATAGGGATGGCCCCCGCTTTTCAGGTGGTCGATTACTGCCTGGATTCCCAGCTCGTTTATGTACTGCCGCCACACAGGATCCTTATCGAAGAAAAACACATTACGCACCGCCGGTCATAGACCGCATTTGGTCTATGGTCCCAAGCAGAGCCTTCCTAATCTTCTCAGCTTCTTCGGGGCTGTCCGCTTTTAGCTTATCCAGGAGGGCTTTTATTTTTTTGAACTCTTCAAGATACCGGTTGATGGTGTCCTGCAGCATAGCCATATCCGGGTTCTGCAGTTTGGCCGCTTTATTGGCATCGTCCAGTTTGCCTTGCAGTTCCTTTTGCCGTTTAAGAGCTTCCGCCTCGGCAGCTTTTGCCTCATCCAGCTGTTTTTGAAGATCCTCGGTAGCCTTACGGGCAGCATCAGCCGCCACCTCCTGGCGCATCTGCTCCATTACGCTCTCCGGGATCTTCGGGTTTTCCTTTGCCTTCTGAAGCTGAGCCTTGGCTTCCTTCTCATTATCCTTTGCCTTCTGGAGCTTGGTCTGCAGATCTTCCACCTTCTTGGCTGCGGCATTACCGGCTTCGTTTGCCTTCGAAAGCTCAGTCCGGAGCCGGGTCACTTCCCTCCCCGCTTGCTCTGCAAGCTGTTCCTGGCTGGCCGCGCGGTCTTCCGCCACTCTTCTGGCTTCCTCCGCTTCGTCCCTCTCACGGATTGCCTGCTTCAGTTCCCGGGTAGACATATTCTCAACATCGTGGGTCTCCATAAATTCTTCCCGTTCCTCGGCAGGCAGTGCAAGCAGCTCCAATGCCTGGGTGGGGCTCAGTTTCGCAGTCGCCTGTGAATTGCCGAAAATCGACAGCTGTTCCCCGCCGTACTCCTTGTAAAGGCGCATATAGTTATTGGCCCAGGAGTGGGAAAACGGCAGCTCCTCCTCCACATACTGCATCCAACCGCCGGGCTCTACCATAGCCTTTGCTTCAAAGAGAAGGCGTCCGATTTCTATGGCATCCAGCAGGAATTGCCCGGTCTTGATGCGGATGTCACGGGTAATATCGGCGATCTGCCGCCGAGATTCCAAAACAATCATTTCGCTCATGCTACTTTACTCCTTTTCTTTTCCTTTTTCGCCGGAATCAACTTCTTTACAAAGCTATCCGCAAAACTGCGTACATCCTTTGGTGCACCCTTGTTGCCATAGCCGTGTAGCTGTAGTATCTTACCGGTTGCCATATCTACTTCCATTGTGAAAAAAGCTTTGCCGGGGTTCGCACGGCGGCGCACGAAAAAGATCATCTTTGTGCCTTTCATGTGATTCTCACAATAATGGGTACCGCCAACACAGTGATTCAAGGATCCTCCTTCTGTTACAAAATCAGATCGCAGCTGCGGGAACACAATGCAATACTGCTCATTTTCAAAGCTGCTTATGGGAAGCCTCTTGTAGATCGGTTTGACAGCCTTGACAAAAGCTTCATTGTCACCCTTGAATTTCAGCTTGTTAAATTCGCTCAGTATCAGATCATGTGCCTCGCAAATGTCAGCCGGGAAACGGATTCCCTTTCTGGAGAGATCTAAATTGAGAGACTTTGCCATGCTTATATAGTCCCGGTACTGAATCAGCAGGTGCTTTACGGTACATTGTTGGAACGCCTTTTGCTTATTGAAATACCGTACAAATTTACCGAAGGACATCGTTTTCAGCAGATCCTGTGTGGTGCTGATGTCTGTACCAAGCTTAAGCCCCCTATACTGAAGCATTTCCTCTGTAGAGATCCATGCGCCGTATTCCTTGATAACGCAATGTTCAAAGTAATCGATGTCAAGCGACTGGTACATAGGAAGGAATTGCTTGCTGATCTGCAGTACTTCCGTGAATCCAGGCTCGTCGAGCCTGCGGCCGTGCATCAGTGTTGTTGCGCATTCGGCCAATTGGGTCATACCCAACTTGACAAGGTATTCCGCCGCAGGGCAGTTTTTTAGATTGTTCAGCAACTCGGTCAGGCACATTTTGCTTCTCTTACCGTGAAGGGCAGCTTTAAGATCCACATTGTAGTAACGTTCGCCGAACACCTCAGTTAAATTGTTGGTATAGAGGTACGTTCGGCTAAAATTCTGTGTGCCATTGGTATGGCGTTTCCATGCCTTGCCGTAGTAATAAGGGATGGTTTTATGCTCATAGGCATACAGGGTCTGCTTTTTTCCGTTGCGTAGGTAGAGGTTATATGCATAATCGGTGAAGGTGTAGCTTCTTTTTCCCTTATTGGTAATTACTCGGGTCACATCGACCCACCTGATCAGCAGTTGTTTTTCCACATTTGCCGTAATACAGATTTTCGACCTCTCCTCAATGCACCCCACATGGAAGACGGCCTTTAGGACAACGTCCGCCCCACATTGGGGGCAAATCATGCGGTGATTATGATGAACGTCTTTGGGCAATCGATATTTCGCACCGCAACAGCTGCAACGACCATATCTGCGGCCCGTTTTTGTCAGTTTTTCGTAGAATACATATCCAGTTTCAAACAGATTTGAATCACAGTACTCCTCTAGGTCTGCCGGGTATTGGGGATACATCGCAAAGTGTTCGCGTTGCAGCAGCTGCTTTCGGTGCTCCGCCTGCTCTCGCCTTTCCTCCGACAGTTTCGTAATAAACACATCGATAGCACCCAACGCGCCGCTGGAACGATAAGAACGCTTGCCATTCGTTCCAAGGAATTGCTCTGCAATCTCCGTCGCACCTTTGGCGTTAACAGAATAGCATCCATACCAATAGCTTACCGTAGGATTGCACTTGGTCCACGCCTTGGCCGGCCACTCCAGGACAGTGTAGTATGTTTTTCCATCTGAGAAAAACCGTGCAGCATGAGACTTGTCTTTTACACGATATAAATCAGCAACCAGCACACTGCCCGATCGTGGCAACTCCACAATCTCAATGGCGGTAATGTAGCTCTTTGTCCCCGTGCTATCCGCCTTCACCTTCGGCAACGGTAATAAATCGATCGTTGCCAGTTCGCTTTTTATCAGCATACGAACACCTCACAGAATATCCATGAGGTTGAGCACCATTGGTGTGGCCGACTGCGGTTCTTCCGGAGCTGCGGCATTGCCGTTTAGGTCGATGCTCATTTGCATTTTGATCTGCGCCCCCGGGAAATAGAATTGCACTGCCTTTTTGTAGGCGTCAAGATCCGAAATGCTATTGCCGACACCCTTGGCAACTGCAGCCATACAGTCTACAAAAGAGCCGCCACGAATCACTGCATCTGCAAAGGCTTCCTTTTGGATGCAGAAACCACGGAGGGCCGCAGCGACAGCAGATGCCATTGCCTTCTCTTTGTTCCCTGTTACAGATTTCGTCTGCTGGTTGATTTTTGCCACTGCATCAGCTGCAGGGTTTTTGTAGGTCGTTATCATAAGTGCCTCCATTTTTGGGTTGCCAAAAATGGGGCCGTGTGGTATACTGGATGCACACGGCCCCACTCGGGCTGATTTGTGAATTGCGCAGCGCCTTGACTTTGACCGGTTAGGCGCTGCCTTTTTATGCCCATCGAAACTCTTCCAAATGGCCGAGCGCTGCTGTTTCATCCTGCATCACATCCTCCGGGGACAGAAACAGGGTACTGGCCATGCCTTTGGTACAAAACCATTCTCGTTCGGTCATGGTCAGCGGCAACAGGGGGCTTGCCAGCAGGGCCTCCACTTTCGGGGAAACCATGTATACCGTGTTGTCGGCGCATTGATAGATTCGGTCTCCTTTGTATGTGATAGTGGTCCGCTTGACCTCTGCTGCAGTCTTCTCCGGCAACGCCGGCACGGCCATCTCGTAGATGGTGGATTGAGCCTGCTGATCCTGGATCTGAAAGGCCTGTCCCGGCTTGGGCAGGTCTCCCATGTGCTCCACGATCAGCGCCAAGACCTTCCGAGGGGCACTTTTCTTTGCGATGATCACCGCCCAGCCGGGTGCGGACAGGACGATCTCCGCCTCCCCGTTGCCATTGAGCCGGGAGGAGACCTTATATCCTGTGCTTTTCTTTCTGAAGGCCGCCTTCATTGCGGCGCACAGGCCGCTTTCATTGATAACCATATAGCCTCCTTAACTCTCGATCACGTTGCCGGTGATCTTATTGATAAGAAACTCCCGCCGATCTGTGTGTCTTATAAAAACAATTAACCGTTCGTCCTCCTGTCTGACACTCAAATCGGCAGGGTTAAGATTCGCTGCCTCAGCAATCGTCTTTTGCGACCAGTTTGGAACAGTAAACTTAACCGTTGCCATAGTCGTTACCGCAGAAACCGGAGCATCTTCTCGATTTGGAAACCCACTACGATTCCGCAAATGAGAAGGGCACCATACACAAACCATTCCAGGAAAACGGGGTTTTCCAGTACGATCACAAGCATCACAGCTGCAATAATGAAAGCTGTCACGCAGATGCCACCGCAGATCAGTTTCTGACGGCGCCACTTTTCATGCATAGCCTTCACCGCCATCTCCGCCTGGTGATCGCTGATAGGATCACGCCCAGCTGACACTTCCTTACCCTCTCCGGGATCGATATGGCAGCCGAGTTCTTTTTCGATTTTTTCTGCTGACTGTTTTGCCTGGGGCGATGCTGCGCTGTTGACCAGGTTCATAACCTCCTGATCGTTTTGCTCAAATTCCTGTTGACTCATTGTTTGTTCCTCCTGTTGATTTATTTGCACCCCTTTGTGGGTGTATTTTTTTTAGTCAGCCGTCCCCACCGACGGCTGTATGCTTCTCCGCTTTTGCGAATCGCTCCCGCCCGGCAGAAAAAGGAGGACCGCCGGGCACCCAAACCCTGATCTGTATTAGAAGGTCGGCGTTTCACCGCCGATGGAGGGCAAGGCCGGATTCGAACCGACTACCTTCCGCTGCGCTGCGGCTGTGCTTCCGGAAGCACCTCTTGCCCATGTTGCCCACCACGAGGGTGGGCGTTAAACTGTCGCGTTGAGAAAATATCACCCGGTGCAAAGACTAAGTGAAACCCGAAGTATACCAGCTGATCAGGTGTACTTTAGGCGTAGGCCGCAGGGGTGAAATCTGCGGCAGCTGCCAAGGAAGGACTTCCCTGCCCGGCTCACTGTACGGGCTGATACCAAATAAAATATGTATGGAAAAATCCTCCCTTCGTTCAATATGTGGGGATTGCCGGGTTTGAACCGGCTACTACTGCCTTTTCCCCATATTGCCGCCACGGGGACAGCTCTGCTCCCATGCGACTGGGAATCAGTCCTTGTAAATGATCTCCGGTTGCTTGTTGTCGATGCGACGGATGATCATAGTATGTGGGAGATCGTAAAGCACCTCATACAGCGCCGGCTGAAAACCTTTGCTGGCGATGATTATGCTCTGCTCCCGGGTTGGCTTTTTGTCCGCTGTTGCCATAGGTACATCTATGCGGTATGCTGCTCGCTGCAGGCCATTTTTTCAACCCATTGTTTCAAGCCATCAACTGAGATTAACCTTCTTCCACGTAAATTGATTACAGGGAAGCCTTCTTGCTTAATGATCTGATACATATTGGAAACGCTGACACCTAGGACATCAGCTGCCTCCGCAACACTGTAAGTCAGCCTTGGCAATTTAATCGATTGGTTCATATTTTGTTCCTTTCCAAAAAGTGTGTGGTGAGTGTGGTCGCGCACTATTAGTGCTCGATTTTGTTATAAAAAAGAAACGTAAGTGAGACGCCATAATATTCGGCAATCCGCACCTTAATCTCGTCGCGAGGCACACGCTCGTCACGCTCGTACATGGCCAATGCGGATTTTGATATTCCAATCTCTGTGGCGGCCTCCATCTGCGTTTTCGCTCCTCTTAACTCTTTTAATTTTGCCCCAGTGCTCATTAATATCCCTCCTGTTCGTGCACTATTCGTGCTCGCATTTTTAAAATACACCATCCGCGCTCATTCGTCAATACTTTTTTATCACAAAATGTGCACAAAAACTGCGTACACATTTTGTGCACATCACATAATTGCATTGTGTGCACATTTTGTGTATTATTAAAGTACAGTTTTTAATTGCCTGTGGAGGTGCCATATATGGCCAAATTTTCAGATCGTCTTAAACAGCTGCGCACGGCGCGCAGTCTCTCCCAAATGGAATTATCCCGCTACCTAAAGGTATCAAAAAGTAGCATCAATATGTATGAGCGCGGAGAGCGAGAGCCTGGTTTTGAAACCCTTGAGCGCATTGCAGATTTCTTCAATGTTGACATGGACTATCTCCTCGGAAAATCTGACATTGTGAATAAAACGCAGCTCAGTTTTTCTGTAGCTAACATTATTCCCATGCCGGAGATGCGTAAGATCCCGCTGATCGGTTCCATTGCCTGCGGTGCCCCAATCCTTGCGGATGAGCACATCGAAGAGTATATCAACATCCCCCGGCATATCCACGCAGACTTTGCCCTGACCTGCAAGGGTGACAGCATGATCAACGCCCGGATTTTCGACGGCGATGTTGTATACATTCGCCAGCAGGATACCGTAGAGAATGGAGAGATCTCCGCTGTGCTGATCGACGGTGAAGCCACACTGAAGCGTGTCCGCCTTCATCCGGACCGGATCATCCTGGAGCCGGAGAATCCCCTGTACGACCCGCTTGTCTACCGGAACGAAGAAATGAACACTGTGCGGATCCTGGGAAAGGCCGTAGCCTTCACCAGCGCAATTCGATAAGGAGGAATTTATCATGGCGAAATGTCCCCGCTGCGGACGGAAAGGCTTGTTTCTTTCCCTTAAAAACGGCCTATGCAACGAATGTAATGCTATTGCACGAAACCGAATGGACGTTGATCAGCTGGATGCTAGAAGAAAAGGTATTGAGGATCAACTGAACCGTCTTACTGCTGCATTGGCTGATAAGGAAGCTCTTCACCGCTCTATTGTAGAGAAAGCCACAGCGGAAGGCGTCGCCAATGCCAAGTCCGCAATTCGGGCAGAGCAGGATGCTGCTGACAAAAAGCTTGCCGAAACACTTAATCAAATTAAATCTGAACAAGACGCCGCTGCTCACAAACTTGAGGAATCCTTATTTCAGTTGCGCGCAAACAACGATACCGCGACCAAAAGCCTCAACGATACTTTGCAAAAACTAAAGACTGCGGAACTGAATCTCTCCGTTGCTCGCACCGAGGAAGAAAAAGCGCTAAAATCCGTTGCATCAGCCGTCCGTAAAATTGAAAAGCACCGTCCGCTGCTCCGAGCAATTCAAAATGCTATCGATACTTACGACTCTGGCGAGTTTAACAACGATATCGAAACCGCAGAACTTCTGAATGAAATTGAATCTTTTATCACTCCTACTGTCACTTTAGATCTACAATGCCTGGGCATGAAAGAGTTGAGAAAAAGGTACCGGCAGAACGAAAAGCTCATTGAGGAAACCCTTCAAAAATACGAGGGACGTTATACCACTAAGGCGAATATGACAATTTATAAGCTCATGGTTATCGCCCTTAAAGCTGAACTCCAAAATATATTATTCAGCATCAATTATGGAAAGCTTGACGATGCGCTCTCCAATATCAATGCTGTCACCGAAAAGTACTACACCATTGCCACATCCGGAAGCCAAAGTATCGCCCCCACAATGAAGAAATTTATCGGTGAAATCAATTTTCTTTTCCGCGAAGCAGTCAATATCGAATACGAGTATTATATCCAAAAAGAGAGGGCGAAGGAGGAACAACGCGCAATCAGAGAGCAAATGCGCCAGGAGGCGGAGGAGCGCCGTGCTTTGGAGCTCGAAAAAAAGAAGATTGAAAAAGAGGAGAATAAATTTCAAGGCCAGATTTCTCAAATTGAGGATCAGCTTGCTTCCGCTGAGCCTGATAAGGTTGCCCAGTTGGAGGCACGTCTTGCAGAGTTGCAGGCCCAGTTGAACGCTGTAAAAGAAAAGAAGGACGTAATCACAACGCTCCAAAACGGAAAAGCCGGTAACGTGTATGTTATCAGCAATCTCGGATCATTTGGTGATGATGTATTTAAAATTGGAATGACTCGGCGCGCGGACCCGTTAGAGCGTGTCGCTGAGCTTGGTGATGCCAGTGTCCCCTTCCCCTTTGATGTCCACAGCTTTATTTTTTCTGATGATGCCGCTGCTCTTGAGCATCGAATCCACGAAATACTTAATGACCGACGTGTAAATAAGGTCAATTTAAGAAAAGAGTTTTTCCATATTTCTCTCGACGAATTAGAAACCCTTGTGGCCGATTTGGCGCCTACCGCTGAGTTTAAGCGAACAATGCTAGCTGAACAATACCGGCAAAGCCTATCAATCGAAAAAATTGTTGAAGCATACGATACCATTTTCGATGACGAGGAATAAAACAAAAAAACCGCCCGGGTGCTACCAACACCCGGACGGCAACGCAAACAATCCACACTCACCACAAGCAGGAGCAGTCTGCCCTTTTATATTATCATGGCTGCTCCGGAAAGGCAAGGAAAATATGTCTAGAAAATCAGCAGCCGGCACCGGCACGATCCGCAAAAAGACTGTCACGCGTGGCGGAAAGGAATACACGTACTGGGAGGCCCGATACACAACCGGTTATGACCCCGGCACCGGTAAACAGATCCAAAGATCTATCACCGGCAAGACACAGAAAGAAGTTGCTCAAAAACTGAAGGCCGCCACCACTGCCATCGATGATGGAACGTATACTTCCCCCAATAAAATGACCATTAGCCAATGGCTGGATATTTGGACGGAGGAGTATTTGGGCGGTGTTAAACCCTCCACAGTCACGTCGTATAAAGCCACGGTAAATACCCATCTAAAGCCTGGCATCGGTGCAATCCGGCTAGATAGTCTGACTGCCCATGCCATTCAGAGGCTATATAACAGCTTGGGTGAAAAGATTTACAGAGGCAAGCCGCTGTCTGCCAAAACAATCAAAAACACGCACGGTGTTCTGCACAAAGCCCTGCAGCAAGCTGTAGCAAACGGATATATTCGTTTTAATCCCGCTGACTCTTGTGTGCTGCCAAAGGTAGCAAAAAAGGACATCCAGCCGCTGGACGAAGATCAAATATCCACCTTCTTGAAGGTTACTGCAGGGCACAGACTTGAAGCACTCTTTGTGACCACACTGTTTACCGGAATGCGGGAAGGCGAAGTCTGTGGACTCTTGTGGGACTGCGTAAACCTGGAAAAAGGCACAGTAACAATCAACAAGCAACTTCAGCTTATAAGAAATACACACGGTGAACATAAGCTGCTACCCACGAAGAACAACAAGAGCCGCTCAATCACATTGGCCCCCTCTATTGTAAAGGTTCTGCGCGGTGTGCGGCGCAGTCAACTAGAAAACCGGCTACGATACGGCGAGAGCTATTGCAATAGTGGTTTCGTATTCACCGACGAGCTGGGCCGCTTTTTAAAACCGCAAGCTGTCCGGCGAGAATTTAAGAAAATCGTGATTGATATGGGTTGCCCAAATACCCGATTCCACGATCTGCGACACTCCTATGCTGTCGCAGCTATTAAATCCGGGGACGATATCAAGACCGTTCAAGAAAATTTGGGCCATGCAACGGCATCCTTTACCCTTGATGTATATGGTCATGTAACGGAGAAAATGAAGCAAGACAGCGCCAATCGGATGGAACAATTTATAAAGGCCGTTAACGCATAAGGGAAAAAGAAAGGGAAACACAAGTCCATAGCCTACCAAAGACTAAACAATTTTTTACAAAAAACCACAATAACGCAGAAAAAACCCGGTATTCAATAACGAATACCGGGTTTTTCTATTGGCAGAGGATGAGGGATTCGAACCCCCGCAAACGGAGTCAGAGTCCGGTGTGCTACCGTTACACTAATCCTCTGTGTGGCAAGCACGGGTATTATTATACCGAATGTAGGCGAAAAGTCAAGCATTTTTTTCCAATAATTCGGCCTTTTTTCTTCCCGGGCAAACATAGATTACCCAGGACAACTGCCGTTTATTCATCGCCACTCTCTTCCCAAGGGAATGGCTTTCCCCGAAGAACACTGTCACGGATATAACGGAAGGTCTCCTTCTCCCCTTGATCCCGAAGCATCGTCAGCAAAAAGTGCAATTCCCGGAGGGTCCTGGGATGCATCAGGTCCTTTTCACGGCTCTTTTCCAAATATTCCAGGGCTGCCCCCGGTGTGTAATTCTTTCCCTGATAGACCATGCAGGCCGCCCTGCGGTCCATGACCATCTCCACCAAATATTTCCTGGGCATGGGCACGGATTCATAATTACGGGTCTGCAAGCTCATATCCGTCCAGTACTCATAGTGGTGACGGTTACGGCCCTTATGGTGCATCCAGGCCTCGCTGTAGCCCTTCGCTTCCCGTTCGGCTGCGTTGGGGCTACGGGTCCCCTGGTAGTATTTTGCGCCTGTGCGGAACTCTGTAGGTGCGTATTTCGAAAGGTCGTGGGTCAAGCCCTGCCAATAAAGTCCTACCCGGAAGCAACCGTCACGCACAAGCCAGCGGTGCCATGTGATCGTCTTAAAATGATGCCAAGATCTCATCCTTACGCGTCTCCGCCTTTCTTCACGGTCACCGATACGCCGTCGGGGATCGCAACAATATCGAAGTGCTCCTTGTACAGCAGGTCATTTTTAAGTATAGCACACCTATCTTTTATACGCAATGGGCTATCTTTCAGAAAATCCTTCAAATAGATCATCTATACTTGCTTTTGCGCGGAATTTCCTGTATATTATAGTTATCATTGGGTACAAATTGAAACGGAGGTAACTTTATGTCTAACGAAGAGATCCTGCAGGAAACTGCACAAACTGAGAGCGCTCCAAAGGAAGGCCTTATGAAGAAGATCATGGGCAGCAACCTTCTGGTATTTCTGCCGGCTGCCGTTGCAGTCGTCGCCATTTTGCTTGGCTACTTCTCCCTATGTTTTGGCTATATCATCAATCTAATCAGCGGTCTGCCCTTTAAGTACATGATCCAAGGCATGATCACCGCCTTCACAGGATCCACCGGTACATACATTGTAGCATTGCTACTGCCTGCCGCTGTGATCGTAGCAAAGAAGCTGCAAAAGCCTATGCTCACAAAGATCCTGATGTTCGTTTCTCTGGGCTTTATCGGCATTCAGCTCCTGTCTGCCTTTGTTTGCCTGATCCTCAGCTTTATTCCCAGCGGAACGGTGATCGTAAGCGCCCTGCAGGGCTTCTTCGGTTTCTTCTCCGGCAGCAACATTCTGTCTTCCCTGGTCTATATGGTCAAGAATCTGTTCAGCGGCTCTAACATTCTGATGGTCCTTGGCTGGTTGGTACGCAACGGAATTCGCTTCCTTGCAGAATTCCTGTTCCTGGCAAAGAATGTCCTTTGCCTGCTTCTGCTGTTTAAGTACAGCAAGGAAAACTAATAGCAAATCGCTGCACCCAAGGGTGCAGCGATTGTTTCTATTATATACTGTTTCCTTACTGCTTATTTTATGGCACCGGTTTGACGCAATGCTTCGATCTCCTCCTGGGTATAGCCCAGCTCACAGAATACAGCATCCGTATCTGTTCCCACGGCCGGCGCAGTTTTCGTGGTCAGCTTGCCAACAGAATCCATTTCGATGGGACTTGTGGGCATCATGGCGGTATTTCCGCTGGGGAAGGTCACATTTTCCACATACCCATTCACCCAAGCCTGTTCATCCTCGATCAGATCTCTGTAGTGGCCCATTCTGGTCAGCGGCAGGTCAAATTCTGCCGCCTTCTTTAACCAATATGTGGAAGGCTTGGACAGCCACGCTTCCTTCACAGTCTCATAATGCTGCTCAATATTTTGCTGCTGCAGTTCCGGTGTTGCAAATGTAGGATCGGAAAGCAGATGCTCCAGCCCCAGCATTTTATATGCTTTTGCGTTCATTTCCGCATTGTAGCCGGAAAGGAACACCCATTGGCCGTCAGCGCACCGGTAGTCACCGGTAGGCAATGCAGGCCCTCTATACCGGGGATTGGGCATAGTTCTGCCATGGGGCGGCTGGTTAATGATATTCATGGTGCCCATTGTAAAAATGCTGTTATGATACAGGCCGGAGCGAACATAGTCGCCGCAGCCGGTATGCTCGCGACGATACAGGGCCGCGCAAATTTCTCCCATAAGCAGATAACCGGTGACCGTATCACCCATGCTGAAGGGCGGCTGGACCGGCTGGTAATCATCCTTCAGATAAGACTGGTCACGCAGAAAACCGCCCCGTGCCCAAAAGGCACTGGTGTCAAAGGCAGGCTTATCTGCGTCCGGACCCTCCTCGCCGTAGCCCAGGACAATACCGTAGATCAGGCGTGGGTAGGCATCCTTAATATCCTCGTAGGAAAGGCCAAGGCGTTTCAGCGCCGCAGGGCGGGTATTGGTGATAAACACATCCGCTGTCGCCAGCAGCTTTTTCATCGCCGCCATGCCCTCCGGCGTTTTCAGATTGATGCCAACGTGCTTTTTGCCTGCATTGTAGATATCAAAAACCGGATTCTCGTCTGCAGAATAATAGGCAGAGTTATAGCTCAGGCCGGTTTGCCGCCAGCCATCGCCCTCAGGCCGCTCCACCTTAATGACCTCTGCACCCAGATCGGCCAAAAGGCGACCTGTAACCGGCGCAGCAACAAAGGTAGAAAAATCGACCACCTTGATCCCTTCAAGCGGTTTTTGCATCGCGTTCCCCCCTAAACAGCAAAATTTCTTGCTGTATGTTCATAGGCATTATAGAATCATAGTGTAGAAAAGTCAACATGATAACCGAAGATTTTACAAGGTATTTCCATCGATCGGGACCTGCCCAAGCCAAACCATTGCCAAAGGATTTTACCATATAAAGCAAATTATTGAGCAAATCAATCCGGGGTAAAATTTAGACCGTACTGCACCATGGAATGACAGCCAAGGTATATTGCAAGGATTGTAGCTGTGTGCTATACTATAAAAATTTTTATGAAAATTTTTATTTCGATGTAATAAAACATCTTATTTGTGGACTAATAAGATGAAAGGAGTGAGGCGCATAAAACCGTTACAGCTACGGCAGGAACCGGCCGGGATCCTGGATGAGTATATCGCGGCCATTGCAGCCGGAGACCAGCAAGCCCTGGCGACACTGTATGAGCACGTCAGCTCCGGTGCGTATGCGTTCGCTCTTTCCACATTAAAGAACAGCCACGATGCAGAGGATGTGCTCCACGATTGCCTTGTAAGCATTTGGAGCAGTGCATGGAGCGCCTCTCCGATTGCCGGGAGCAGAAAGGAACTGTTGTTATGAAAGAAAGGAAAACAAATTGGAACAGAACCCTCATCGCCGTCGCCGCGGCGCTGGCCCTGGTAGTCGGGCTGGGCAGTGGATTCGGCTGGTATCAGTACACCAACACCCCTATGGCCGCCGTTTCCCTGGATGTAAACCCCTGCATCCAGCTAGAGGTTAACCGGAAGGAAAAGGTCTTGGTCGCGGAAGCACTGAATCAGGACGCCCAAGTCGTCTTAAACGGTATGGATCTGAAGGGTGCAGACATGGATGTTGCCATAGATGCGATCCTTGGAGCTATGCTGAAAAATAATTTTCTGACCGCTGATGCCAATACGGTTTTGGTAAGTGTGAATACCAAGGACACCGCCAAAGCTGCATCCCTGCAGGAGAAGCTAACGGTGGAGATCGGCCAGGCCCTTTCCGCCAACCACTTCACCGGCGCAGTTATGGGCCAGACCGTAGCCGACGAAGGTAATGTTAAAACACTGGCGCAACAGCACGGCATTTCCGAGGGTAAGGCCCAGTTGATCCAGAAGCTCCTTGGGGTGGGCAGCCACTACACCTTTGAAAGCCTTGCAAAGCTGTCTGTCAACGAGCTGAAGCTTCTGACAGAGCGCAAGGATGTACAGCTTGCGGATGTGTCCACCTCCGGTCAGGCAAGCAACAGCCAGTTTGTGGGTAAGGATGCCGCGGCAAACGCAGCCCTTGTCCAAGCCGGAACCACGAAGGAACAGGTTCGCGGCCTTGAAGTGGAGTTTGACTGTGACGATGGCCGGATGCTTTACGAAGTGGAATTCCATCTAAACGGGAGTGAATATGACCTGGATATCGATGCCCAGACCGGCAAGGTCCTGCATATGGACCGGGAAGGCACAGACAACGGTGACCGCAAAGAGAATGTGTCGACAACGACCCAATCTTATATCACCTCACAGCAGGCGATCTCCAAGGCTCTAAGCCATGTTGGGCTGTCCAAATCCGATGTCCGCGACACGGAATGTGAACTGGACAAGGATAACGGCGCCGTTCATTATGATGTGGAGTTTGAGACCAACACCTACGAATATAAATGCGAGATCGACGCTGTAACCGGAACGGCGATTCAGGTCAACCGCCACCGTCAGGATGATCCTGACAATCGGTATGATGACTAGCAGATGCTTGTTTTCCCAACATTTGGGGGCGGAGAATATCCGCCCCTATTTCTTTACCGGCAATTATCTTATGCGTACACCACACAATATCCGCAAGATTATATCGAGATTTTGGAATATGGTGAAAAACCCACCAACATAGCCGTTTATTTCTTGCATTCGGAATAAATCTGTGTTATCATTTTAGAAGACACTATTTTCTAAAGAGAGGAGTATTCATTATGATTTTTATTAAGAACGGCTACATACGGACAATGGCAGGCCCCGACATTGAAAACGGCTGTATTCTTCTTGGGGATGACGGTAAGATCGCTGCTCTGGGAACGGACATTGCACAGCCTTCCAATGCCCATGTTATCGATGCGGAAGGTCGGCTCGTGACCCCCGGCTGTGTGGAATCTCACTGCCACCTGGGTCTCTCCAACCCCACCCCTGAAGCAGGCGATCACAACGAAAAAAGCGACCCCATCACCCCCCAACTGCGAGTCATCGACGGATTCAACCCCGACCGTCCGCAGGTTAGGGTCGCAGCCAACAGCGGTATTACCACGATCTGCACCGGCCCCGGCAGCACCAACATCATTGGCGGCACATTTGCCGCCATCAAAACCGTTGGGAAGCGGGTCGATGATATGATCGTCAAGCATCCGGTAGCCATGAAGTGCGCTTTCGGCTTTAATCCCAAAAACGCGTACGGCGGCGCAAAAAAAGCGCCCTATACCCGCATGGCAACAGCTTCCATATTCCGTGATTTCTTACATAAGTGCAAGCAATATAAGGAAAATATTGATTCCGGAAACCGCCCTGCCTATGACAGCAAGCTGGAGGCCATGCTGCCTGTAATGAGAAAAGAGATCCCCCTGAAGGTCCACGCCCATCGGGCAGACGATATCTTTACCGCCATCCGCATCGGCAAGGAATTTGACCTGCGTTTGACATTGGATCACTGCACCGACGGTGCGCTTATTGCCGACGAGTTGGCGAAGGAAGGATTCCCCGTTCTGGTTGGCCCTGCCTTTTATGTGCCAAAAAAGAGTGAGCTTGCAAACAACAGTTTTGCTACCCCCAGTGTGCTGCACAAGGCAGGCTTATCCGTCAGCATTATCACCGATGCTTCTGTTACACCCATAAAGTATCTTCCCCTGTGCGCCGGTCTTGCCGTGGCGGAAGGGCTGCCGCATCTGGAAGGCTGGAAAGCCATCACCATCAATCCCGCTACACACATGGGTATTGCTGACCGGGTGGGAAGCCTGGAAGTCGGCAAGGATGCGGATGTGGTCATCTGGACAGCCGATCCCCTGCTCAACATTGGCGGCAAGGCATGTACCACCATTATCGACGGCAAAATCGTCTGGCAAGCATAATACCGATTCTTTTGCGGGCGGTTTAAAACCGCCCGCTCCTATTTTATAGATCCAATAATCTACGAAAATGCTACTGGCAAAATGCCTTAGATAAATTCCTCTGCTTGTGTCAACTTAGGACCCATACATTCGTGTTCCATTAGGGATAAATTTCTCGTTATTTATCACATTTGGTATATTCATCTATTAGAAAAACAGCTTTCTTTCTATCATTTCGCGAGCTGCACTGTTTATGGCAAAATAAATAAGTAAACCGCCAAACAAGAATAGTACAACCAACGGATAAATTGACCATCCAATAAAGTGCAGCTCAAATGTCATCTTCATCAAAAATTCAACGAGCAACATAAAGGCACCCAAAGCCATAAATGCGCCGCCAAGTATATATAATCTCCCTCTGTGTAGATAATACATCAGTGTAATAACCGTGCAGGTAATAAGGCATATTCCGCCAACTACAGGAAATGCAAAACTCAAAAACCAACTGCCGCCTGTGGCTAAATTGATATACAGCAGATAGAGAGCTGTCGCAACAAAATTGCACGGAACGAATATCACAGGGTTTGGTTTTTTAAACCATAACGGCAATGCAAATGCAACATAAGAAACCACCAATGCACCAGCAACGTAGCCAAACCATTCCATTTTCCCGTCGAGCGACAGGTCTGCAAAGAAACAAACAAGCAATGGTATAAAGAATAAAATAATAACTGCACCGTTTAATGCTTGAGATCCCGAATTGTTTTTTGGCATCTTGTTGCTTGGATATAACGGTCGCTCTGCTGTTTGCTTAAAATCGGGATAGCAAACAATCGTATTACAAAGAGGACATTTCTTTTCGGTATCAGCAAGTTTTACGCCGCATTTTATACAGTACATAGTCTTACCTCTCATTTTGATTGCTTTCCACCATAGCGGAAAGACCTAATTCCTGCAGAACTGCAAAAAAGTGTCGTTCCAACTCTGCTTCTTTAATATTACGAATAAAATTTATGTAAATAGTATCACCGAAAGACAACATACCGCAGTTGTAAGGAGCCGCCGCCTGAACACCGAGAATAAAATCAAAGCGTTTAATATATTTTGCCATTGCTTTGGGTACTTGCACTTGACCAATATTTGAAAGCGTCAAGCAAGATTTCTTTTCGCCAACGCTGTCAAAAATAGCTTTCATAACAGCGTTCTTTATCGGCAACGGAATAAGGCGCACCAACGGATTCTTCTCATCATTTACATTAGTGGCAATAACACAGCTCATGTGCTTTGCCGTAAATTCCGTTCCCATCTTGTGATGAACAACTTTGCAAATTTCATCCAAAGTGTACTCACCAAGGCAAGGATCTATTTCCGGAACGGTGTACATCGCAAAATTTCTGAGTGTACTACTTGGAAATAGTTGACGTAAATTCACAGGTATCAGTAGTTTGATTCGTTTTTGACGACTTACATTTGGATTCTTTTCGTTTTGAAGATTGAGAAGTGCCTTCATCATGACGGCACTCATAAACACTGTCAAAGTTGCATTATGCTTATGAGCCACATCCAATGCTTCTTTAACCGGTATATTGAAGCAGGTAAGATTTAAAAATCCATCTCTTAGGGGATCGCCGTACATATGCCACGCATTTGTATCCTTGCGACTGGCAGATACGGCACCGGCATTCTTCGGAAAACAGTCTTCCAATTCTTCTTCAGTAGGCATAACTCTGCGATCTACGAT
>JAZREX010000085.1:0-5777 GCA_045661025.1 Faecousia sp.
AAGCTTAGGCTTTGGCATATATAGTTCGTATTGATTGTCATGAGGGTCCACCTGTTCCCATCCCGAACACAGAAGTTAAGCTCATGTACGCCGACAATACTTGGCGGGCGACTGCCCGGGAAGATAGGTAATGCGAACACAAAGAGTCAGGTTTTTGCCTGACTCTTTTTTTATGCATATAGGAACGGATGCACACCAATCCCACAAGGATTCTTCTTGGTTACACACGGGCGTAATACTTGGCGGGTTATGTTGCGGTACCCGAAAAAATCTTCGGGCTACGCTAATCCTCGATTTTTTCGACCGCTGCCACTCGTTCTCCTCGCTTTCTCTGCCACAGGCAGCGCTCGGATCACTCCTCCGGGAAGATAGGTAATGCGAACACAAGCCTCCACAGTAATGTGGAGGCTTTTTTATTTTAACATGATATAGCTTGCTTTTCCTATGAAGATTTGCTAGGATTAGAGTAATCAATGTTAGGAGTAGCCTATGAAGCTTTTATATGTAGATGAATCCATTGTAGTGGCGATCAAGCCGGCAAGGGTGTTATCCACGGATGAACCGGGGGGGATGCCGGAATTGGTGCGAAATGCTCTGGGTGACCCCCAGGCAGATGTGCGGACTGTTCATCGGTTGGACCGCGTTGTTAGCGGCTTGATGGTCCTTGCCAGAACCCCCCAGGCTGCCTCGGAATTATCCCGGCAGATTCGGGAGGAAAATTTTGGTAAGAAATATCTCGCAGTGCTCCATGGCCATCCGGAAGCAGAGGAAGGCACTTTGGTGGATTTGCTTTTGCGGAACAAGCCGGAACGGAAAACATATGTGGTGCATGAGCCCGGTAAGGGCGTTCAGGAAGCGATTCTGGACTACCTTGTATTGAATCAAACCCTGGAACTTAGCCGAGTAGAGATCCTTCTGCGCACGGGCAGAACCCATCAGATCCGGGCACAGTTTTCCAGTCGGAATTTGCCTTTAGTTGGGGATAGAAAGTATAGCCTTTTGGAAGATAATTGCGAGATTGCTCTATGGTCTTGCTATCTGTCATTTGCACATCCGGTAACAGGGGAAAAAATGGAATTTTATCACGAACCGCCGGAAATTTATCCTTGGACTGTTTGTTGAAAGGGAAATAAATGAAGATATTGATTGATGCAGATGGTTGTCCGGTGGTGGATATTGCGGTAAATCTGAGTAGACAGTTTCAAAAAGAATGTATGATTTTATGTGATACTGCCCATGAAATTCGGCGTGAAGGTGCGCAGACATTGGTCTTTGACAAGGGCGCAGATAGCGTGGATTTTGCCATTGTAAACAGAATCAATGTAAAAGATGTGGTAATTACACAGGACTACGGACTTGCTTCTATGTGTCTTGCCAGAGGCGCTCGCGTGTTACATCACGATGGTTGGGAATATACGCAGTACAATATCGATGCGCTGTTGTTTCAGCGGCATGCATCCCGGGAGTACCGAGCAGCGGGAGGTCGTACAAAGGGGCCGTCCAAACGAAAAAACACCCATGATAAGGTGTTTTTTGATGCGTTGTATAAACTTTTGGAAGGAGAGTTATAATGGCAAAATACGATTTCTTTCAGCATAAAGATTGCGAATGCTTCCCTTGCCATAAAAATGCAGACCCTAAAACCTTCAGCTGCCTTTTTTGCTATTGCCCTTTGTATGCCCTTGGGGATCAATGCGGCGGTCAGTTTTGCTATACAGAAGAGGGCATTAAAGATTGCTCCAACTGTTTAAGGCCCCATAAGCGGGAGAACTATGAGAATATTCAAAAGGAAATGTCCCGGATTTTAGAAATGGTGCGCAAGAAACAGGAGGGATCCGTATGAAAAAGGCAGCCCTGATTGGACTGGCGGTTATTTTTGCAATCATAGCGGTTTTATGTTTGATTCAATGTATTATTGCAGTTACATTTTTAGAATGGGGCCGCGTTGTAGTTTACTTTGTTTGCTTACTTGTTTCGGTTGATTTTTCCATATTACTGGGAAGCAAGGGCAAACACGCCGAAAAGACAAGTAAATCTTGATTTTTTTATGACTTGTTGATATAATGGCTTGGTTATTTGGAGACGTATCGAAGTGGTCATAACGGGGCTGACTCGAAATCAGTTAGGGAGCAATCCCACGCGAGTTCGAATCTCGCCGTCTCCGCCAAAGAACACCACCCCAATGGGGTGGTGTTCTTTTTACGCAGCAAAATGCAAATAAATCTCTTTATCTCCGTTCAAGACGACAAATTTATTTGGAAGCTTGTCATTTTACATCCTATTATGTCTTTTGAAAAAAGTTGATTCTTTGCTCAATCGGGAGTATAATGATTGGAAAACAGAGATAAAAACACAGGAAAGGGGTGCCAATAGGGGAATGAAACAACTAGGTATTGGGAAAAGGCTATTGCGGTTATGTGCAACCGTTTTGCCGATCTGGTTGGCCTATTTCCTGGTGGAAGTATTTGCTCTTTTGATTTTAAAGCCTGCGGTCGCCACCTCCTTGGTATTTGCTACCTGCTGGGGGCTTGTGTTTTCGGGCATTGCTTTGTTATTGCCAAGAAAGGTGGGGCAGATCTGGTTTGGTGTGAGCTATGGTTTGTTTGCTCTGTGGATGCTGGCGCAGACCGGCTACAACAGCGTATTTGACAGAATGCTTTGGATGGGAGATGCCTTTTACGCAGGGGAGGGCGCGGCCTATCTTGGTGATGTGTTGAGGGACTTTCCCTGGCTTTGGTGGGTTAGTCTTTTGGTGCTGCCGGCGGTAGGGGCTTTGGTGATCTGGCAGTTTCCTCGGTGGAAAACGACCCTGTTGGAGCGCGCCGCTTACGGTCTTATGGCTGCGCTGGGAGTCGCACTGCTGTTTTTGGTGCCGGAATTGGTGTTTCAACGGGATAATGATGTATGGGGCACACGGTCGGAATATGCCCAATCCTCTTCCTGGCGGGCTACCTATAACACCATGTATGATGCAAAAAAGGTGTACCATATCTGTGGTATTTATCAGTTGACCTGGCGGGATCTTTGGGTGCACACCCTTTATCCCATGACTCCGGCCTATCGGGAAGAACTGGCCGCCCAGACCCAGGAAATTGATGATTATTTTTCTCAGCGTCCTGCCCAGACAGAAAATGAAATGACAGGGTTGTTTGCAGGCAAAAATGTAGTCATGGTGCTGATGGAGTCTATGGACGATTGGCTCATCACCCAGCAGGATACGCCCACCCTTTATCGGATGATGCAGGAGGGTATCACTTTTACTAACTTTTACACCCCGGGTTATGGAACTGCCCGGACTATCAATTCTGAGTTCTGTGCCAATACCGGCATTTATCTTCCAACAAACGGCAAGTATGTGTTTGATTATGTTACCAACGATTTTAATCAGTCCATCGCTGCCCGGGCCACTGCTGACGGGTATAGCGCCCAGGTGTTTCACTATAATACGCCGGATTTTTACAGCCGGGGGGCTTTTGAGCCGTCAATGGGCTATGAGAAATATCAATGCTACGCAGACTATGTAGACAACGAGGATCTTCTGTATGACGATTGCCTGCTGTTTGAAAATGAACAGCTGGCAGATCAGTTTTTCCGGGAAGGACTGACCTTTAACACCATCATCACCCGCTCTGCCCATTTAAGCTACAAGTACAATGAGGTGCTAAGCCATTACGGATTGAAGAAATATCCCAAATACCGGGGTATGTACGGCAGCCAGGAAGAGGATTGTGCCAGACTGAAGGCAAAGTTGGTGGACGATATGTTTACCCGGCTCATGGAAGAGCTGAAGGCCCGGGGTCAGCTGGAAAATACGGTGATCCTGGCAGTTACTGACCATTACACTTATGGTTATAAGAACATAGAGGAACTTCTGGCCCATTCCGGGGTAACAGACCAGTTGATGCTGGAAAAGACCCCTTGCTTTGTCTGGAGTGCCCAAGGGCCTGCTATCATGGTGGATAAGACATTGAATACAGCAGATTTTGTGCCTACCATGTGTAATTTGTTAGGTTTTTCCGGATCCTATTCCTATTTGGGTCAGGATGCTTTCTCTGATAGCTATCCTGGTTATGCGTATTTTCCAGATGGCAGTTGGATCGCCAATGGAATCGTATGTAAGAAGAATGGAGATGGTAGCAATACCATCTTGCAGAATGAAAACCAGGCAACCATCACCCAGGAGGATTTCAAACAGTTAGATGCCCAGGTGCAGGCGTTTGTTCGTATCAGCAACCTCTTGCTGACATCAAATTATTATCAATAAAGAAAAACCGACAACCATTTGCTTGGTTGTCGGTTTTTTTCGGAAAAACGGTGGAATTCTGTTTTTAGTTGTGTTATACTTGTATAGAATATAAATAGCGGTAAAACGCTAAGGAGGCTGGATCATGAGCAGAGCAGACGAAATCTACAAGGCAACGTGCCTGGATATTTTGGAAAACGGTTTCTATGATACAGATTTGGAGGTGCGTCCCCGTTGGGCTGATGGCACACCGGCGCATACAGTGAAAAAATTCGGCGTTGTAAATCGGTATGACTTGCGGGAGGAATTTCCCTTAATGACTTTGCGTCGTACATACTGGCGTAGCGCCCTGGATGAACTTTTGTGGATCTGGCAGAAAAAGTCCAACCGGGTTTGTGAGCTGGGCAGCCATGTCTGGGATCAATGGATGGGGGAAGACGGTACCATTGGCAAGGCATACGGCTATCAGCTGGGTGTGAAGCATCAGTATAAAGAGGGTATGTTTGACCAGGTGGATCGGGTGCTTTATGACTTGAAGCACAATCCCGCATCCCGTCGGATCCTCACCAGTATTTATAATTTTGAAGACCTGCATGAGATGAATTTGTACCCCTGCGCCTACTCCATGACCTTTAATGTCAGCGGAAACACCTTGAATGCCATTTTGAATCAGCGCACCCAGGATATGCTTACTCCAAACAACTGGAATGTGTGTCAGTATGCCATGCTTTTGAAAATGATAGCCCAGGCCTCCGGACTTGAGGCCGGAGAACTGGTGCATGTGATTGCAGACTGCCACATCTATGACCGGCATATTCCTGCAGTCCGGGAAATGCTGGAAAAAGAGGGATATCCTGCGCCTAAGGTTACCTTGGATCCCTCTATTACAGATTTTTATAGCTTTACCAAGGATAGCTTCCAGGTGGAAGACTATCAGTTCCATCCCTTCAGCCACGAAATTCCTGTGGCGATCTAAGGAGTGGCTATGGAGCTGATTGTAGCGGTTTATGATGATTGGGGAATCGGCAGGGACGGCACCCAGCCGGTTGCACTGTCCGCAGATAGAAAGTTTTTCCGGGAAACCACCCGGGGGGCTATGGTGATCACCGGCCGCCGGACTGTGGATGATTTTCCCGGAAAGAAGCCTTTGCCTGGCCGTGAGAATGTGGTGCTCAGCAGAACCTGTCCGGAGCTCCCCGGCTTTACTGTGTGCAACAGCGTGGAGCAGGCGGTAAAGCTGGCAGAAGCTGCCCCTCGGGCCATGGTGATCGGTGGCGGAAGTATCTATCGGCAGTTGTTGCCTTTTTGTGATAAGGCTTATATTACCAAGGTCCATTGTCTGATAGAATCGGATACCTATTTTCCAAACCTGGATGCAGATCCTCAGTGGAAGCTGAAAAAGATCCTGCAGTCCGGAGAAGAAGATGGTATTTCCTATGAAATGTGCCTCTATCAAAGAGTAAAATAATAGAAAACCCCAGGAACGAAAAGATATGAATGCGAAAACAAAAACCCAGATGGTTTTAAAATGGAT
>JAZREX010000086.1:0-2941 GCA_045661025.1 Faecousia sp.
CCGGTGGTGGTTGTGCCAAGACTGCAGATAGAAAATATTATGCATGTGGGCAACGGACGGCATTTGCGGCTGCGGCTGCGCCGGGATCGCCACAGTATGAACGCCATCTGGTTTGGTGTCAATGCCAAAACTGCCGCCTTAGAGGTGGGAGATGTGGTGGATGTGGCCTGCTATCCCCAGATCAATGAATTCCGGGATCAAAGAACCGTACAGCTGGGGGTTTTGGACATTCGTCCGTCCTGCAAAGCAGAGGTATCTGTCAGCTGGACAGGGTATATAGATTATCTACAGGGGAAAATGACCCCCCAACAGGCCGAGCGCTTACTTCCTGACCGGGAAGAGCTGGGCATGGTGTGGCGGTATTTAGCTCCCCGGATACAAGTAGAAGAAACCGCGCATAGCCTGTGCCGGAAGATCGTCCGGTGGGCAGAGAAACCTATGGGTGTGGAAAAGATGCTGTTCTGCCTGGATGTTTTCCGGGATGTGGGACTTTTGGAGATAAAACGGAAAAAGGATGTATTTTCCATCACCGTGTGTCCTACGGAAGGTAAGGCAGATCTGGCACAGAGCGCGACCATGCAGAACTTGCTGCAGATAAGAGGGAAGTGACAATCAATGGAACGGTTTGAGGACCATTACCAAGAACTAATGCAGGCGCTGGAAAAGTACCTGCCGGGCAAGGATAATTCCTTGATCGAGCAGGCCATTGCCTACGCCCAGGATAAACATAAAGACCAAAAACGAAAAGACGGCTCTCCCTATATCATCCACCCTCTGGCGGTAGCGGTGATCGTGTTGGAGATGGGTCTGGATATGGATGCGGTGCTGGGTGCAATTTTGCACGATTGCATCGAAGACACCGATGCCACCTTTGATGATATTGCCAAGATGTTCGGACAACCCGTGGCAGAGTTGGTGGAAGGCGTTACCAAGCTGACCCGGGCCAATTTCTCCAGCTCCGAGGAGCAGCAGATGGAGAACCTGCGTAAGATGTTCATGGCCATGAGCCGGGATATCCGGGTGGTGCTGATCAAGATCGCCGACCGGCTGCACAACATGCGCACTATGCAGTATCAGTCTCCGGCAAAGCAGATCATCAAGTGTCGGGAGACCATGGATATTTACGGACCCCTGGCTCACCGGCTTGGTATGCAAAAGATCAAGTGGGAGCTGGAAGATATCGCCCTAAGATATCTGGATCCGTCTGCCTATGAGGATATCATGTCCTACTTAAAGGCCAGACGCGACCACGATGAGGCCTTTATGAACGCCATCAAATACCGCATCGACGAGCGCCTCAGCGCTATGGGTATTTCTTCCAAGGTCTACGGCAGAATCAAGCATGTTTACTCCATCTACCGGAAGATGAAGGCCCAGGACAAATCTCTGGAAGAGCTGTATGATATTTATGCTTTCCGGGTGGTGGTAGACACCATTCCCGACTGCTACAATGTGCTAGGTCATATCCATGATCTGTTCAATCTGGTGCCCGGGCGGTTTAAAGACTATATCTCCACCCCCAAGCCCAATATGTACCAGAGTTTGCACACTACAGTCATCGGCACCCAAGGCATTCCTTTTGAAGTGCAGATCCGCACCTGGGATATGCACCAGACTGCCGAATACGGCATTCCCGCCCATTGGAAGTATAAACAGGGTGGCGAAGGCGGCGGCGCAGAAAAGGACTTTGAGTGGGTACGCCGGCTTCTGGAAAGTCAGCAGGATACCGACGCAGAAGACTATGTGGAATCTTTAAAGATCGATATGTTCGACGATGAGGTCTTCGTCTTTACCCCTAAGGGAAAGATTGTATCTCTGCCTGCCGGTTCTACCCCCATCGACTTTGCCTATGCCATTCACTCCGGCGTGGGCAACACCATGGTAGGCGCAAAAGTAAACGCCCGGATCGTCAACATCGACTGCAGCTTGGACAACGGCGACATTGTGGAGATCATTACCTCCAAGTCCGCCAAAGGCCCCAGCCGTGACTGGCTGAATATCTGCCAGAGCAACCAGGCAAGAACCAAAATTAAGCAGTGGTTCAAAAAGGAAAAGCGGGAAGAAAATGTGCTCCACGGCAAGTCCAGCTTCGAAGCGGAAATGCGTCGATTGCTGCTACCTCTGCCCGGTTCTATGGATCCGGAGCTGGAAAAGAGCCTGCTTAAAAAGCTGGCGTTTGATACTTGGGAGGATATGTACGCCGCCATCGGCTACGGCGGACTCACTGCCACAAAGGCCGTGGGCCGTATCCGCGACGATATCACAAAGGCAGCCAAGGCAGAAAAGACCCATCCGTTGCGTATCGCCCCCGATGCACCCCAAAAGAGCCGCCATGCGGTCAATGGCGTCATCGTGGAGGATATCGACTCTTGTATGATCAAGTTCGCCAAGTGCTGCACCCCCGTGCCGGGAGATGCCATCATTGGCTTTATTACCAGAGGCTTTGGTGTCTCTGTCCACCGGGTAGACTGCCCCAACACCATCGGTGTCCATGATCCTGCCCAGGCCGCCCGTTGGGTACGGGTACGGTGGGACCATGTGGAAGAGCAGCCCTTTGAGACCACCCTGGAGCTGGACTGCCTGACAAGAGAAGGCTTGCTTCTGGATGTGGCCACTGTGATGACCACTGCAAGAGTCCGGGTGAAGGAACTGTCCGGCAAGGATCTTCCCGACGGACACAGCGTATTTACTGTGCGTTTTGAAGTGAAGAATGTAAAGGAACTGGATGTAATCCGCAATAAGCTGCTGAACGTCCGGGATGTATTAGGTTCCCGTCGGGGAAAGAATTGAGGAAATTATGAAAGCGGTACTGACAAGGGTAACACAGGCCCAGGTAGACATTGACGGACAGACCGTCGGCAAAATCGGCAAAGGCTTTTTGATCCTGCTGGGCGTCGGCCCGGAAGACACCGAAGCCGATTGCAAATATCTGGCAGAAAAG
>JAZREX010000087.1:0-1752 GCA_045661025.1 Faecousia sp.
ATCACAGGATCCTGCTTCTGTTCCCGCGCCCGTTTCACCAGATCGGTTCCGTACTTTTCCAGGGCATCATAGGTACCCTCCGGATTGTCAGTGGTCACACGCTGACTGCCACGGATACTCTGCAGGGCCTGCAAAGCAGCCTCTTTGGTTATCCTGTACGTTTCAAACAGGCTCTTTACGCTGCCTTCAGCAGCCTCGATCAAAGCGAGCAGCAGATGCTCAACGGAGATATAATCATCTTTCATGCGCTGTGCCTGCTGTTCGGCGGTGCGGAAGGTCGCATCCATAGCGGAGCTGATATAGAACCGGTCTGCTTCCCGGCTTCCTGTAACGGCAGGCAGTTTCTGCACCTCTGCTTTAGCGGCTGCTTCGAGGCTTTCTGTGGTAATGCCCATTTTCCGTAATAGCTGCGGTGTCAATCCGCCATCCTGCTGCAGCAAAGCAACCAGCAGGTGGATCTGTTCCAGTTGTTGATTGGAATGCTGCACAGCAATATTCTGTGCGCTCTGGACAGCTTCCAGAGACTTCTGGGTATAGTTATTGAATGTCATATAGCCATCCTTCCTTTCTATTTTAGCACTCTCTTTGGAAGAGTGCTAATCTATTTGCCCTCACTATACTCCATTCTTCCACAATGTCAAGCATCCTAATGAAAACATAACGAAAAGTTCATATTTGGGATTGACGGTACCAAGAATTGTTTATCTCTGCGGCAAGCATTATCTCTGTTCTATTGCAAACAATCTCAAATGAAGCTTGATATAATACCTGTAATTCGATATAATATGACCATTATTATTGAGGGGGGCAGAACAAATGACCTACCGTTTTCGGGAAGCTCGGGAAAAGGCTGGTCTTTCCACTTTAGAAGTCGCTAAGCGGATTGGTGTATCTCAGCCGGCCGTTACCTATTGGGATAACGGGACAAAGCCTCCTTCCATTGAAACCCTATGCAAGTTAGCAGATCTCTATTGTGTGTCTACGGATTATCTTCTTGGTCGGGATGAGCCTATGGAGTCTATTCCTAGAAAAGAAGATGTTATTGCAACTGAAACGCTGCGTGCCTTAAACGGAAAGCCAGTATGGCACGAGAATAAAGGCTGGGGCATCGTCAATAGCATTCATGATTACGTCATCTTCATGGACGGCTCCAAGATTGTTCTGGCAGAAGCAATGAATCTGCGGGCAATGGTGCCGGCATACTCCATGGGCTACTCCCCTGTTGCCAAACCCATTTCCCATGAGGATCTGGGTAAATATAAAACAATCTGGGTAAAGCCCATCACACCAGACTCATTTTTACAGGACGAACTAACCGGCTGGTATGATGTCCATGATTTTTACGTCCAAAATCAGTATGGTACAAGGTTTCTGTTTGATACCTACGGTACCAAGTGGCTGGCCTTCGAAATGGAATTCTAAATAGCAATGCACCGGTGAATACATCGGTGCATTTTCTTGTTCTGCTAATTTGATAGGCAGGATATCTTCTATTTACCGCAGGGCAGTTCATACTATCCTGCGGGCTTTTATTTTGCGCCGCGTATATCTTCAACATCAAAAGAGAATTTTGTGCATATATCAAAAAACTTATGGCATGGTAATTATTTCGCACATTTTGTAGAATGCGATTAGAGGAACACTCACGAAAGGAGCATTACCATGTACAGAGTTTTGGAACTAAATCCGCAGTTAATCCCTTTTGCAGGTGATATTGAGGCGAGAATGTACCTTTACAACACAACGAAAGCC
>JAZREX010000088.1:0-3341 GCA_045661025.1 Faecousia sp.
CATTGTTACCTCCGGTGCAGGGTTGGAAGATTTTCTGGAAGACGCATTGAGCGGAACAGAAAAAATCGTTGATGCATCAACTGGAATCACACTGCTTTGCAGCACCCACCACCATGAAGATCAAAATCACAAACACACCCAATCTGAGGATAAAGACCCCCATATTTGGCTCTCTGTTGCAAATGCCAAGCAAATGGCCCACAACATTTGCCGGGAACTTTCCACACAATACCCTCAGCATCAGGCTTTATTTGAAAAGAATCTATTGGAACTGGATGTCCAATTTTCCCAATTAGAAAATTATGCAGCCCATAATTTGTGCAACCTATCCGAAAAAAAGCTGATTACCTTCCACGACGGATTCAATTACCTGGCAGAATCATTTGGGCTGGAAATTGTCCATGCGCTGGAGGAAGAATCCGGTTCTGAGGCCTCAGCCCAGGAATTAATTGCGCTGATCGAGGTTGTAAAGCAGCACGATCTGAAAGCGATATTTACAGAGCGCAATGGCAGCACTTCTGCAGCCACCGTGCTCTGTACCGAAACCGGCATCCCGATCTTTACCCTGGACATGGCAATGAGTGGCGATAGTTATTTTCAAGCTATGTACCATAATATCGACACATTAAAGGAGGCATTGCAATGAATATCGGTTCTCATGGCCGTAGCTGCGGTCACGCCTGCTGCCTCCGTATCCAGGATCTATGCGTAAAGATCGGCAACGATGTGATTTTGAAGAATGTAAATCTACATGTTCACTGTGGCGAAATGATTGCGCTGATTGGCCCTAATGGAGCAGGCAAAAGCACACTTCTAAAAACCATCTTAAACCAGCAAGATTACTCCGGCATCATTTCCTTTTCTGTTCCCGGACAGAGAAATCAGAAAATGAAGATCGGTTATGTACCCCAAAGTCCCACCTTTGATCCAGGTGATCCTGTCAGCGTTGCAGACCTGTTTGCCTGTTGTATGAGCAAACGCCCTGCATTTGCTGGCCTTGGAAAATCCATGCGCAACCTGATCTTGGAGTGCCTGTCCCGAGTACACGGCGAAGATCTTATTGACAAACGGGTTGGAACGCTGTCCGGTGGCGAGCTCCAGAGAGTCCTGTTGGCGCTGGCTTTGGAGCCTCTGCCCAACATTTTGATTCTGGACGAACCCTTATCCGGCGTAGATGTGGAAGGCATGGAAATGCTTATGGATATGCTCGACGAGATTCGCAAGACCTATGACTTGTCTATCCTTATGACAACCCATGACTTCGCCATGCTGGACACTTATGCTAACCAGGTCATTCTGATCGATCACGGCATCAAGTGTCAGGGCAGTCCCACAGAGGTCCTTAACTCCGCAGAGTTTAAAGAAGTATTTCATAGAAAGGGTGGTGCAACATGATGCAACTTTGGTATGCGCTTTGTGATATACTCCCCTTTGAAATGCTTCGCTGGGACTTTATGAAAAATGCCCTGTTAGCAATTCTACTAATGGCACCCCTATTTGGCATGACATCCACCATGATCGTCACCGGCCGTATGAGCTTCTTCTCCGATGCCTTGGGGCACTCTGCTTTTACCGGCATTGCCATCGGTGCTATTTGTGGAATCGCCAGCCCCACATGGGTCTCTGTCGTATTTTCTGTCTTTTTTGCACTGCTGTTTTCCTTCGTTCGCAGCCGTAGCAATCATGCAGCAGATACTCTGATCGGTGTATTTTCCAGCACCGCAGTGGCATTGGGTATCTTTATTGCCACCTTAGGAGGCGGAAGTTTTACCAAATATAACAAGTATTTGATTGGCGACATTCTCTCCATTACCCCCAGCGAGATCGGTGTGCTCTTTGTTCTTCTACTAGCTGTCATGGTATTCTGGGCAATTGCTTCTAACCAGCTAACCCTATGCGCAATTTATCCGCAGCTGGCATCTTCCCGTGGTTTCCGTGTTGGCATCCTGCAAATCGTTTTTACCACTGCCATTGCATTGATCGTTACCCTTTCTATCTCCTCTATCGGCTTATTGATTTTGAATTCCCTGCTGGTGTTACCGGCGGCTGCTGCTAGAAATATCTCCCGCAACCTAAAGCAATATCACCTGCTATCTATTTGCATCGCTCTGATTGCAGGCATTCTGGGACTTTGCATTTCCTATGCTTTGGGCGCTTCTGCCGGTGCAGCGATCAGTTTGGTTTTGGCACTATTGTTTGTTGTTTCTTTCCTTTGCAGAAAGGTAAATATGTAATATGAAACAGGTTTCTATGCAAATCATTGCACGAATCCGCAGCGACTTTTCTTCTAAATTTGGTATTCCGCGGCAAAGCGGATTGGTAGACTCCCTTATCTCTACCATTATATTCGAACCGGAATATCGAAATCCCGAGGCGCTGCGAGGGCTGGAAGATTTTTCTCACCTGTGGATCATCTGGCAATTCTCAAAAGCCGTCAAAGAGGGTTGGAGTCCCACTGTCCGTCCCCCCAGACTGGGAGGCAATACACGCATGGGCGTCTTTGCCACTCGCTCGCCTTTCCGTCCCAATGAAATCGGTTTATCCAGCGTTCGCATCTTGGATATTGAACAGACAACCCAGCACGGAACTGTGATTCATGTGGCCGGAGCAGATTTAATGGATGGCACACCCATTTTCGACATCAAACCCTATATCCCTTACTGTGACAGCCATCCCGATGCAACCGGCGGCTTCACCCAGTCTGCGGATGATTTTTTACTGGATGTAATATTCCCAGAGGATTTATTAAAGAAAATCCCGGAGAACAAGCGCAGTGCCCTGATGGGTGTATTATCTCACGATCCCCGCCCCTCTTACCAGAACGATCCTACACGGCAATACGGTCTTCCCTTTGCCGGCTTTGATATTCTTTTTACAGTTAAAGAAAAATGTCTTACAGTCAAAGATGTAATCAAGCTATAAAAATACCTGCTTACTTAGAAAAGTAAGCAGGTATTTTTTTCATTATTTATTTGAAGTATTCCACAGCAGAACGGAACATCTTGATGTCATATTCGCCGGGAACATTCTTGTAAAGGCCGCCGCCAATACGTTCGCTATGACCCATCTTACCAAAGACACGGCCGTCAGGAGAAGTGATACCTTCAATGGCAAAGATAGAGCCATTGGGGTTAAAATGCACATCTGCAGTGGCATTGCCTTCCAGATCCACATACTGGGTAGCAACCTGGCCGTTGGCAATCAGCTGACGGGCCAGTTCTTCAGATGCATAGAATCTGCCCTCGCCATGAGAGATCGCCACATTGTAAATATCGCCAACCTGGGTGTTTGCCAGCCAGGGGGACATATTGGAAGCGACACGGGTGCGCACAATGCGGCTC
>JAZREX010000089.1:0-6091 GCA_045661025.1 Faecousia sp.
GTCTTGCCCCGCTTTAACTTGTAAAGAGGAGGAACGGCAGAGTAAACATAGCCGTTTTCGATCATGGGACGCATATAGCGGAAGAAGAAGGTCAAAAGCAGGGTACGAATATGAGCGCCGTCCACGTCAGCATCAGACATAATAATAACTTTGTGATAGCGCAGCTTTTCAATATCAAATTCCTCACCGATACCGCCGCCCAAGGCAACGATCAGCGGATACAGCTTATCATTGCCGTAGATCTTATCTGCTCTTGCCTTTTCCACGTTAAGCATTTTACCCCACATGGCCAAGATTGCTTGGAAGCGGGAATCTCTACCCTGGATGGCAGAGCCGGCAGCGGAGTCACCCTCGACGATGTATATTTCACAGAGGCTGGGATCGCGCTCGTTGCAGTCCTGGAGCTTGTCGGGCATTTGGCCGGATTCCAGACCCGTCTTGCGACGGATGGATTCTCTTGCCTTCCGGGCAGCTTCTCTGGCCCGGTTTGCCATCATTGCTTTTTCCAGAATGATCTTGGCTGTCTGGGGATGCTCTTCAAAGTAGGTAGCCAGCTGCTCGTTAACGATCTGATCCACCAAAGTACGAATATAGGCGTTACCCAGCTTTGCCTTGGTCTGGCCTTCAAACTGCGCATCCGTCAGCTTGACAGAGATCACCGCAGTGATACCCTCCCGGCAGTCTTCACCGGAAACTTTATCGTCGCCCTTGATCACGCCGTTTTTCACACCGTAATTATTCAGCACACGGGTAAGGGCAGTCTTAAAGCCGGTTTCATGCATACCGCCCTCGGGAGTGCGTACATCGTTGGCAAAGGACTGCATAGACTCGTTAAAGCCATCGTTATACTGGATCGCGATTTCCGCAGAGGCATCGCCCTTAGCGCCGGACATGTAGATCACATCATTGTGCAGAGGGGTCTTATGCCGGTTTGTCCAGGTGACAAATTCCCGGATACCGCCCTCATAGCACATAGTATCAGAAATAGGGGGATCCTGCCGGGCATCGGTGATGGAGATAGAAAGACCTGCATTTAGAAATGCTTCTTCTCGCATCCGGTCATGTAAAATATCGTAGCTATAAACTACCTCGTCAAACATCTCCGGGTCGGGCTGGAAGGTAACCTCAGTGCCGGTTTTGTCGGTGTCGCCTACAATGGTCATAGGCTGGGTAATATGGCCACGGGCAAACTTCATCTCATGAATCTTGCCGTTTTTATGGACACGAACGATCAGCCACTCAGACAGGGCATTTACAACGGAAGCGCCCACGCCGTGCAGTCCGCCGGAGACCTTATAACCGCCGCCGCCGAATTTACCACCGGCATGGAGCACAGTAAATACAACTTCCAGCGCAGGCTTACCTGTCTGGGCCTGGATATCTACAGGGATACCGCGGCCATCATCGGTAACAGTGATGGAGTTTCCGGGGTTGATGGTCACAGTGATATGCTTACAGTAGCCTGCCAGGGCTTCATCGATAGAGTTATCCACGATCTCATATACCAGATGATGCAAACCGGAAGAAGAAGTAGATCCGATATACATACCGGGGCGCTTACGGACAGCTTCCAAACCTTCCAGAACCTGGATCTGTTCCGCGCCATATTCTTGTGTTACTTTGGTTTCGTCAGACATTTTGTGTCCTCCTATTGGTTGCCCTTGGGAGCTTTCTTAATTTCTTCCAAGGCGCCTTTTTTGATTTCTATGGTTTGTCCCAGGGAAGTAAAACGCCCCGGTTCACAACAGGTGATAAACACCTGACCCTCTTTAATTTGATTCAGCACAAAGTCCTGTCTGCCGGGATCTAACTCCGACAGAACATCATCTAAAAGCAGCACCGGCATTTGGCCGGACTGGCTTGCCATCAGTTCCCGCTGGGCAAGCTTCAGACTGATAGCGCTTGTACGAACCTGTCCTTGAGATCCAAAGGATTTTAAGCTGATCCCGGAAAGAGATACTTCAAAATCATCCTTATGGGGGCCTGTTAAGCATTGACAGCTTTCCAGCTCTGCCCGATAGTGGCTATGTAAATGGGCCTGTAAATCCTCGGTCAATTGACTTACAGGCGCAAAGGGATCAGACACAGTAGACACGGTTTTATATGTCAACAGAAAATCTTCCGCGCCGCCAGAAAACTGCTGGTGATATTTTTTCGCAGCTTTTCCCAATCCCTCATAAAATCTTGCCCGGTAGGAGATCAGCAGTGCGCCTATCTGGCACAGTCTTTGATTATATTCCGGCAAAATTTCCAGAAGCCCGGGATTGTCAAAACGATCCTTTAAAATGCGGCTTTTCTGATCCAAGATCCGCTGATATTCTGCCAATGCCGCCTCATAATTGGGCCGCAGCTGACACAGGGCATTGTCCCCCAGCCTCCGCCGGGCAGAAGCGCCGGCTTTTAATACCATTAGGTCTTCCGGGCAGAACAGTACCGTCTGTAAAACCCCGGATATCTCCCCGGCAGTCTTCTTTTTCGAGCCGTTGCGGTATAACTGCCTGGGCTTGCCGTTTGCAAATAACACCCACCGCAGCTGCTGCTGCCGCTGCTGGGAGTATACCTGGCCGATAATCTCCCCAAAGTCAGCAGAAAAACGCACCATATCGCTGTTTTTCTGGGTACGAAAGCTTCTTCCCGACCCAAGATAAGTCACAGCCTCCAGAAGATTTGTTTTTCCCTGGGCATTATCTCCGACGATCAAATTCACCCCGGGGGCAAATTCCAATTCTAAATTCCGGTAATTTCGAAAATCCCGGAGTGAAATATGCTCAAGCCTCATGGATAGAAATTAGATAGGTAACACCGTCAAAGAAAACAGTATCCCCGGGATAGAGCTTTTTGCCCCGCATGGTGCAAACTTCTCCGTTGACGCTCACAAGACCCTCCTGGATCACAGCTTTAGCCATGCCGCCGGATTCGGTGGCGTTTACATATTTCAGAGCTGCCTCCAGCTTAATAAATTCCGTGGAAATCACCACATTTTGCTTTTTATCCATATAAAATTTCCTCTATCAGGTGGAAATACGCACCGGCAGCACCATATAAGAGAAGTCAAATTTATCTTCTGCCGGGGTCATTACGATAGGACTTAATCCGTTGGTCAACTCCAGCACCACTTCTTCACTGGGTACTGCCCGCAGGGCATCAATCAGATAACGGACATTGAAGCCAATCTCCAACTCCTTGCCGTCACCGGCAAAGCTGCACCGGTCTTCTGCCGCGCCAATGGTGGTGTTGGTCTTCAGCAGCAGTACCTGGTCAGAGAAAACACAGCGAACAGGGCTCTTATACTTTTCAGAAACAATCAAACCTACACGCTCTAAAGAAGAGGAAAGCTCTGCCACATTTGCCACCAGCTTCACAGGGCAGTTGGTAGGAACCACACGACGCCAATCCAAAAAATCTCCCTCTAAGAGGCGGCAAATCAAAGTTGCGCCGCCCATCTGAAATAAAATGTGTTTACTTCCAAGGGTAAAGGATACACTTTCTTCCCCATCCTGCAAGATCTTTTCCAATTCCTTTAAGCCCTGGGCAGGCACAACAAAGGAAAGATTTCTTCCGGTAGCATTTTCCATATGATAGGTCCGGCGAGCCAGACGGAAACCGTCTACAGCAATAGCGGAAACCTTATCGTCCTCTACTTCAAACTTTACACCGGTGTGGATGGGACGTCCCTGGTTCTCAGAAACAGAGAAAATCGTTCCGCCGATCAGCTCCTTCATTGCCAACTGGGGAATACGGATGCTCTTGCCGTCGCCTACATCGGGAAGCTCGGGATAATCGTCTGCAGATTCAGCAGAAATGGTAAAGGAAGCATAGCCTGCCCGGATGGAAACTTTATAATTATCATCCACCACCACAGTCACAGGGCCTTCCGGCAAACGACGAACAATATCGCCAAAGAGTTTGGCAGGTAAAATACAAGAGCCTTCATCGGAAACATCTGCATCGATTAAATAAGTGATAGCAGTTTCCATATTAAAGCCGGTTAGGCTTAAACCGCTGGCAGCTTTACAAAGAATACCTTCAATGGCAGAAAGAGCACTCTTCTGGGCAACCGTTCTGCCGGTAATGTTGAGTCCTGTAACCAGCATGTTTTTTTCACAGGTGAAACGCATGGTCATAACCTCTTTTCTGATAAATATATAATAATATATATAAGAATAAATATTTTTGGTAGTAACAGTCGTAGTAGGGGGTTTTATATGTGGAAAAGTGGGTTTTGTCTTAGAAAGAGAAGCACTTTTTATCCACACCCTTATTGTGGATAACTCACACTTTTCCACAAGTGTTGTGGAAGAAAAAAAGTGAAATATTTATCCACAGTTTATCTTTCCACAATCAACAGCTCTTGTGGATAACATTAAAGGCTGGAATTGATATTTGCTGTAATATCGCGAATATGGTTGCGCAGTTGTTCGTCGCCACTCTTTAAGGAATTTTCCACTTTCTTAATGGAATGGATAATGGTGGAGTGGTCCTTACCAAATTCCTTGCCAATATCCGGGGTGCTGAGGTTGGTCAGCTGGCGGATCAGGTAAATGGCAACTTGGCGAGCCTCCGCAGTGCCTTTATTTTTCAGCGTGCCCCGGAGGACTGTTTCATCAATGGAGTAGAACTTACAGACCTGGTTGATGATTAAGCTGGGGGTTGGCAGGGCATTGCCTTCGCTTTTGAACATATCGTCAATAGCCCGGGAGATATTTGGAAGATCTAAGGGCATATTGTTAAGATCGCGGTATGCCATAATTTTCTTCACAGTACCTTCAATTTGACGAACATTGTTTGTAACATTGACTGCGATGTAGTTACATACATCGTCGCTCAGATCCAGACCCAGAGAAACTGCTTTGGTCTTAATAATGGCCATACGGGTTTCATAATCCGGCGCTTCAATACTGGCAAGCAAGCCCCATTCAAAACGGGTACGCAGACGATCTTCCAAAGTCAGCATATCGCTGGGCTTCCGGTCGGAAGTCATAACGATCTGCTTATGCTCTTCGTAGAGTTTGTTAAAGGTGTGGAAGAATTCCTCTTGGGTGGATTCTCTACCGGCAATAAACTGAATGTCATCAATGAGGAACAGATCTGCTTCCCGGTACTTACTGCGAAATTCGATATTTTTACCGCTTTGGATAGCGGTAATCAATTCGTTGGTAAATTGGTCGCCTTTGATATATACAATGTTGGCATCGGGATTGGTTTTGCGGATGCCGTTGGCAATGGCGTAGAGCAAATGAGTCTTACCCACGCCGGGAGGGCCGTAAATAAACAAGGGATTGTAGGTCTGTCCCGGCTGATTACTGACGGCAATGGCTGCGCCGTGGGCAAAACGGTTGGAAGGACCAACCACAAAATTATCAAAGGTGAACTGGGGATTAAAGTCCATAGAGC
Organism: Faecousia sp.; assembly: GCA_045661025.1. Classification (GTDB taxonomy): domain Bacteria; phylum Bacillota; class Clostridia; order Oscillospirales; family Oscillospiraceae; genus Faecousia. The sequence goes on from JAZREX010000089.1 coordinate 5,395, forward strand.
TGTTGCCGCTTCCTTTGGACTTATAGGCCCGGAGCTCTTCATCGCCGAATACCACCAGTTTTGCCTCAGAATTAAAGATTTCCTTCAAAGCATCCTGGATATGGTCGGTGCAGCGGCGGCGGATAATTTCCCGGCGGAATTCTGTGGGAGAATATAGAATCAGCTGCTGTTCATTCAGCTCCACCACCTCTGCATCGTCAAACCAGGTGGATACGGTGATGGAAGTGAGCTGCTCTTCTAAGTAAATGAGTACTTTCGCCCAAACATAGGCAGAGGAATACATAATTTTGGGCTCCTTTCGTCTTATTTTTCTGAAGATATTTTCCGTTTTATTTGTGGAAAAAAATCGATAATTTCTCAACCTAAATTTTATCATATTTTTATTAAAAAAACAAGGTATTTTTCCACAGAAAAAAAGAAAGAAAAATCCCGAAAAAACCCTTGAAAAATCTAAGGTTTTTACCGGATGAAAAAACAAAAAAATTGGGGGTGCAGAAGCACCCCCAAAGATTGTTAAATTTACACCATTGCAGCGGTGATAATTGCCATCTTGTACACTTCGTCAGCGTTGCAGCCGCGGGACAGATCGTTGATGGGAGCAGCCAGACCCTGCAGGATGGGGCCGTAAGCTGCAAAGCCGCCCAAGCGCTGTGCGATCTTGTAGCCGATGTTGCCGGCTTCGATGCAGGGGAAGATA
>JAZREX010000090.1:0-12388 GCA_045661025.1 Faecousia sp.
ATACATCAGATCATCTACGGTAAACCAAAGACATAAATGCAGCTTGTTATCCTCTACCCACTGGGCAGTCTCTTCCAGAGAAAGACCGGCATCCCGCTTTTTGCAGGCGTACCAAACCAAAAGACCTTGACCCATAGAAGCGCAGAGAGTGTCTACAACAATAATTTTCCGCTCCGGGAATTCGTCGCTGAGCTCTTGGGCAGCGATGACAGCAGACTGATAGGTGGTGCTCAGACCGGAAGAAAAAGCCAATACCAACAGATCTTTACCCTGCTCCAGGTGGGGCTTCATAGCCTCAGCCCAACCTTCGGGATTGGCGGCGGCAGTTTTTGCAACCTCGCCTTCCCGCAGTCCTGCATACACCTTTTTTAAGTAGGTTTCAGAAATGTCGCAGGATTCTTCCCCTTGAAACAGCAGGGAAAGAGGAACATAGTCAATATTCAGTTCCTCATACATATTTTCGGGGAAATCGCAGGCGCTATCAGTGATAATATGAAAAGACATATACATAAACTCCTTATGGAAAATACTGGACAGGTGTTCTTGCCTAAGTTATAATGGAAGAACCCGATGGGCTTATTATAGCATAAGGAAACTGTTTTTGCTCCTACTTTTTTACAGGACTTACCTCCTAGCAGTAGATTTTCCTCTCTACCCCGGGTAGAACCTAAAAAGTTTAAGAAATTTCATGTTTGGAGGGGTTTTTTTGACGAAACTTCTGTTGAAACTATTTATAAAAGAACACGAAAACACACAAGATGGCCGTGTGCGCAGCGCAGTCGGACGGTTGGCAGGCGTGGTGGGTATTGTTTGTAATGTAATGCTGTTTGTAGGAAAATTGGCGGTAGGTGTGCTTTGTGGCAGCGTGTCTATTACAGCCGATGCCATGAACAACTTAACCGACGCAGCCAGCTCCATTGTTACATTGGTAGGCTTTAAACTGGCGGAAAAGCCAGCAGACAGCGAGCATCCTTACGGCCATGCCCGTTTTGAATATCTGTCGGGTCTGGGTGTGGCGGCTCTCATCTTGGTGATCGGTGTGGAGTTGGGAAAAGGCTCTTTGGAAAAAATTTTGCATCCCCAAGCTATGGAGATCACCCTACCTGCCCTGGGTGTGTTGGTGGGAAGTATTCTGGTGAAGCTTTGGCTCAGCGGATTTAATAAAAAGCTTGGAAAAAAGATCTCCTCCACGGCACTGATCACCACCGCTGCCGACAGCCGTAACGATGTAATCGCCACGGGTGCGGTCTTGGTCGCCAGCCTGGTAGAGTGGCTCACTTCCTGGAAAATTGATGGTTTCATGGGTCTTGGAGTGGCGATATTTATCCTCTACAACGGCATTGCCCTGGGAAAAGAAACCATCAGTCCTTTGCTTGGGGAAGCGGCAAGCCCGGAACTTCAGCAGCTGCTCGTCAAAGAAGTCAGTTCCCATCCTTTGGTGCTGGGCTACCACGATCTGATGGTACACGATTACGGCCCGGGACAGCGGTTTGCCAGCTTACATGTGGAAATGGACAGCCGGGAAGATCCCCTGCTGTGCCATGAGGTGATCGATAATTTAGAGCGCAAGTGCTTACAGCAACATAACATCCATCTGGTGATCCACTATGATCCGGTGGCGGTTGGGGATGAACGGCTGGATGCTTTGAAGGGGCTGATCTGCCAGGTGCTTAGCACTATAGACACCCGGCTGACCATCCATGATTTTCGGATGGTTGCCGGTAAAGGCCACAGCAATTTGATTTTTGATGTTGTTCTGCCCTGGGATATGGAAAGCAGAAAAGATGAGATCCGGGCAAAAATTCAAAGTGCCCTGGCCCAATACGACCAGAGCACTTATCATACGGTGATTACTTTCGATCCTGTTTGTTTTCTTGGTTGAACTTTTTGATAGAAGCAAACCCCAGAAAGGCCCACAAAAACAGGCTTAGCGCCCGGGGACGGCAGGCAAACATGGGAACACTGACAAAAATCAGAATTTCATGTAATACATTGCCCAAAGTTTCCGATGCCAGAACCGACAGGATATTGACCAGGAGCATCAAAAATGTTAGAGCCAGAGAGGAAAAACCAATGATCCGTAACAGTTTCAGCTGGCGTACATTTTGATTTTTGATGGCATCTACCAGTAAATAAAAGCCGGGGACAAAGAATAAAACAGAAACAATGGTCAACGCCACCGACTGGCTAGTTGTGGCATTTACAATATGTCCCAAGCCGGCGCACAGACAGTAAAAAACACCCCAAACACCCAATGCAATCTTTTGTTTCATAAAAAACTCCTTCGCTTTGATAACGATATTGTACCTTATTCCCCTTGGAAAAACAAGGAAAAAAAGCTGGACAGTGGAGTGTAAATTTGATATAATAGTGCAAATTATAAAGGAAAGGGAGATGATTTCCCGTGAAATGTCCGTTTTGCGGAGACCAGGAAAGCAAGGTCGTAGATTCCCGTCACTCAGAAGATGGCCTGAGCATTCGCCGCCGCAGAGAGTGTCTGGCATGCCAGCGTCGGTTCACTACCTATGAGATTGTGGAAAGTCTGCCCATTATTGTGGTAAAGCGGGACGGTACCCGCCAGAGCTTTGACCGGAACAAGATCATGCAGAGTATGGTCCGGGCATTTGATAAGCGGCAGGTAGAATTGGCCGCTCTTGACCGGATCACCACAGAAATTGAACAGACCATTCAGAACTCTCTGGATCGGGAGGTCAGCACCGATAAGATCGGCGAGATGGTTATGGAACGGATCAAACCCCTGGACGAGGTTGCCTATATCCGGTTTGCCTCTGTCTATCGGCGTTTCCAGGATGTGAACGGATTCATTCACGAAATCAACACCTTTTTGGAAGAAAAATAAGGAGCGCGGCATATGGATAAGCTTCTGTCCATGTTAAAGGAATTTGATATTGCCAACTTTCTGCCTCCCATGGCGGAGCTTGCCGGCAGTTTGCGGTTTTGGGCAGCGGTGATAATGCTGGCCGGACCTTTGGTGATGCTGGGTCTGGGTCTGTGGTATTATTATAAGCCCCCCAAAGAGGCAAACCACAGCGCGGGCTTTCGTACCTATTATGGAATGGGCAGCATTGCGGCATGGAAGTTCACCCAGAATCTGGCAGGAAGAATTTATATCCTGCTGGGCGGCGGACTGTCTGGACTGATGCTGGTGATCAGCCTGTTTTTCATTGGAGCAGAGCCTACCACGGCTATGACCTGGGCGCTGATCTGCGTGATCTTGGAATTGGCTTTGGCTTTTGCAGCTTGGCTTTATATCCAGAAGACTGTAAGACAGAAATTTGATGCTGACGGCAAACGGATTTCGTAATACAAAAGACAACCAAAACAACCCCGGCATCCTTTTGGATGCCGGGGTTTTATTTAGTCTTTGGTGAGAACTTTCTTCTGCCAGGATTTCTTGCCGCACTTGGGACAAGTCATTTTTCTGGTGAGGCCCATATGGGGCGCCCAAAGTACGCTTTTAAAAGTGGGAACATAACGATGGCCACATTCAGCGCACTTATAATAGCCTGCCTTTTGTTCAATTTTGATCAAGAAAGGCACAGCAATTAAGAAAGGAATGATGCTGGCAAAGACGATGGCCGCCCGAATCCACTCAGTCAAGCCTTCGTTGTATGCAGCAAAAATGCTTGCAGGAAGCAAAGGAAGGATACAAATGATGCCAATAATCAGTTCTGCCTTTAAGAGCATTCTATCCCGCTCTTCTTTTTCTTTGATCATTTGGATCAACATTTCGTCTGTTTTTTCTTGATAATTTTCCATACTTACGACCTCCCCACTTAATAAGTCATTGACGGTGATACCCAGAATACCACAAAGCTCCAGCATAATAGAAGAATCCGGCAAGGTTTTTCCGGTTTCCCATTTGGAGATGGCTCTGTCGGTGATATTCAGTTTTTCTGCCAGCTGCAGTTGGGTTAAGTTTGCCATTTTTCTGCGCAGGGCAATAAATTTTCCGATTTTCACTTGGTCCATAGGCTATCTCCTTTCACTTGTAGTATAGACGCATGGGGGAGAAAAGTACATATACCGGTGGTTGAGTGGGAAATCTCAACCCCGGGTGGAGGGATAAAATCAAACTTTTGTCAGACAAACGATGGATTCTACATGGGCGCATCTGGGGAATAGGTCGGCGGCTTGGGCGGATTTTAACTGATAGCCTTTCTCTTTCAGCAGCGCCACATCCCGGGCCAGGGTGGCCGGGTCGCAGGAAACGTAAACGATGCGACGGGGGGACATTTTTGCCATAGCGTCGATGGCATCTTGATTCAGTCCCTTTCTGGGGGGATCCACCACTACCACATCGGGGATAATGCCCTTTGCTTCCAGTTCCAGAGCGGCCTTGCCGGCATCACCACAGAAAAATTCTGCGTTTTCAATGCCGTTGCGCTTGGCGTTTTCTTTGGCGTCTTCAATGGCTTGTTCCACCACTTCCACACCAATGACCTTGCCTGCGGCTTTTGCCATGGCCAAGGTGATCGTACCCACACCGCAATAAAGATCCAGCACCAGATCCTTTTTGGTGATTTCTGCTTGGGTGATAGCTACTTCATACAGCCGTTGGGCCTGGTGATGATTGACCTGGTAGAAAGACCGGGGGGAGAGCCGGAAGGTCAGACCGCACAGGGTATCCTCAATATAGCCCGGACCGTAAAGGGGGATAAATTCATCGCCCAAAATAGCGTTACCTGGGCGGGTGTTGACGCAAAGCACCAAGGTGGTAAAGCCGGGAATCTTTTGAAGCCTTGCGATCAAGTCTTCCACATGGGGCAGTTTTCTGCCATTGACCACCAAGCCTACAAGAATCTGCCCGGATACCCAGCCTTTTCGTACATAAATATGCCGCAGCAACCCCTTTTGGGTTTCTTCGTCATAGGCAGAAATGCGAAAATGGTTTACATAATTTATTACAGCGTCTTTTACCCGGTCGGTTTCCCGGGGCAGGATCAGGCAGTGTTCGTTTTCTACTACCTGGTGTGTGCCGGCTTTAAAAAAGCCTGCGTATACCCGGCCTTTTTTGCTGGAAACGGGATACTGGGCCTTGTTTCGGTAGCTCTCACAGGTGGGAGCGGAAAGAATAGAAACCTCTTCCAGGTTTTCGCCACCGATGCGGTTCAGGGCTTGCTTGACCCGGTCGGCTTTCAGCCGGGTTTCTTCTTCATAATCCATATGGTGGAAATCGCAGCCGCCGCAGAGCTTTGCCACAGGGCATGCCCGGTTTACTCGGTGGGGGGACTTTTCCAGAATTTGGGTGATCTTTCCCGCTGCCCAGGTTTTATTTGCTTTTTCAATGCGGATCTTGCAGACTTCCCCAGCGATGGCGTTTGGCACAAACACAGCGCAGCCGTCGATCTTGGCAATTCCCTGCCCTTGTGCGGTATAGTCGCAAATTTCCGCTTCATAAATCTTATTCTTTTCCAGCATCTGTATCCTCCAGAATGGTCTCCATGCTGTATTTGATGGGTTTCATGTTACAATGTTTGTAAAATTCCAGGGCAGTGTCGTTGCCCTCCCAGACATTCAAGGTCACGTGGTAGCACTTGCGGATCTTGCCGTATTTGCAGGCGTTTTCAAAAAGCGCCTTGCCGATACCCTGACGTTTCGCGGTATCGGCTACGCACAGATCGTCAATATACAATTCTGTCCGATCCAGAAGCACTGGGTCTTGGGTGTAGCTGCGGACGATACAGAAGCAATAGCCCACCACCTGTCCGTCCACATCTGCCACAAAGATAGGGGTATCCGGATTTTCCAACAAAGAAATCAGCTGGGATGCGCCATACTTCTGGGCATCGGAGCGGAAAATGTCCGGCCGCGCGATGTGGTGTACTTTACCTACTTGCCGCAACAGGGCAAGAATAGCAGGAATATCCTCTAATTGTGCCAAACGAATCTTCATAACCCTACCTCCTGTTTTTTGTTATGATATCACAAAAAATGCCGTGGGTAAAGAGGGTTGGCACACAGGTTAAAATGTGGTATGATGGGAAAAGAAAGGAGGGGGCAGCGTGGATTATCAGCATTGTACCCTCTGCCCCCGAATGTGTGGGGCAGACCGCACCGCTGGGCAGCTTGGCTACTGCGGTGGCGCAGATCTTGCGGTGGTGTCAAAATGGATGCTCCACCACTGGGAAGAACCGGCCCTGGCAGGCCCCGGCGGCAGCGGCGCCATTTTCTTTGGGGGCTGCACCTTGGGCTGTCGGTACTGTCAAAATGCAGCCATTAGCCGAAGCCCCTGTGGAGAAGAAGTTGATGGACAGCAGTTGCGGGAAATTATGGAAAAACTTATTGCCCAAGGGGCAGAAAATATTGATTTGGTAACCCCAACGCAGTATCTTCCCACGGTTTTGCAGGCTTTGGAAACGCCCCTACCTGTACCGGTGGTGTATAATTGCGGCGGCTATGAGCGGGAAGAAACCATAGAGCAGCTAAAAGGCAAGGTGGATATTTTTCTGCCGGATCTGAAATATGGGCCAAATCCCTTGGGAAAAACCCTATCTTTCGCGGCAGATTATTTTGAAGTTGCCACGAAAGCGATCTTAAAAATGGCCCAGATCACTGGGCCGGTGGCATATTGTGGGGAAAAGATCACAAAGGGTGTGGTGATCCGCCATTTGATCTTGCCCGGGCAGGTGGAAAATTCCTTAAAAGTGCTGGATTGGATCGGCGATCATTTTGCCCCGGGGCAGGTGTTGGTAAGCCTGATGGCCCAGTACACTCCTATGCCGGGGGTGTCTTCTCCTTATGACCGAAAGATCACCCAGGAAGAGTATGACAGCGTTCTAAGCTGGATGTACTTAAACGGCTTGCAAGGGTTTACCCAATCTCCCGAGGCGGCGGACAGTATCTATATTCCCGAATTTTAACCCAGGTAGCTTGCTGCCTGGGTATATTTTTGGACAAACCACATAGGCTTTACTATCAATAAGCAGTGGAGAACCGAACCCCGATAGGTTTTGGAAGGAAACTTTTCGCCAATACTGCGGAAAATTCTTTGAAAATACCAACGGGTATTCCCTGCAAAATTTTCCTTGTCTTAACAAAAAGTTGCTCTCCCAAAACTGCACAGCACCCCACAGCGAGGGTTTTTGCTTTGGGTTTTTGCGCAGATGACGAGAGCTTGCTGACGCAAGCCGAGGAAGATAAGGAAAAAGACAAATAAAAGGACCGCTGTGGGGCTGTCGGAGTTCGATTCCCCACTGCTTTATGGAGGGACGACTATGAAACGGTGGCTATGTGGGATAACGGTTGGGATATTATTGTTGGCAGGACTGCCTTTTCGTGCGCAGGCTGCAGCACCGGAGGTGGCAGCCAAAGGGGCGGTGCTGATGGAACTTTCCACCGGGAAGGTGCTGGCGGAGCAAAATGCCCATGCTCCCCTTGCCCCCGCCAGCGTCACCAAGGTAATGACCATGCTGCTGATCATGGAGGCTCTGGATGGAGGAAAAATCGGCTGGGAGGATATGGTAACCGTATCCGAATCTGCCGCCGCCAAGGGGGGCAGCCAGATCTTTTTAAAGGTTGGGGAAACCATGTCGGTGTCCAACATGCTCAAGGCGGTGGCAGTAAGCTCTGCCAATGATTGTGCCTGCGCCCTGGCAGAACATATCTGCGGTAGCGAGGAGGCCTTTGTGGAGGCCATGAACCAAAGAGCCAAGGAATTGGGAATGGAGAACACCCATTTTGTCAACTGTACCGGCCTGGATGATGAGGAAAATGCCAAGGAGCATTTGACCTCTGCCTATGATATTGCGCTTATGTCCCGGGAGCTTTTATACAAACATCCTAAGATAAAAGAGTACACCACCATTTGGATGGACACAGTTCGGGATGGGGCTTTTGGCCTGGCCAATACCAATAAAATGGTACGCTTTTATAAGGGCTGTACGGGACTAAAGACCGGCTTTACCTCTGGCGCCGGCTACTGCCTGTCTGCTTCTGCTCAGCGGGACGGCATGGAACTGGTGGCGGTGGTGCTGGGGAGCGAAACCTCCCAGGAGCGGTTCGGTGCATGTAAGCAGCTGTTAGACTACGGCTTTGCCAATGTGTGTTTGGTAGAGCCCCAGCTGGAACAGGAGTGCCGGGTGCCGGTCACCCTTGGGCTGCAGCCGGATGTGGTGGCTGTGCCCGGGGAGGATATGAAGCTTCTGATTGACAAGGGGCAAAAAGCCTCCATCACCACCCAGGTAGAGTTAGATCCCCAAGTGGATGCCCCGGTGAGCAAGGGGCAGCGGCTGGGCACGCTGACCGTCAAAGCCGGGGAGCAGGTGTTGCGGCAGGTCCCTATGGTTGCCCAAACGGAAGTGCTGCGGATGTCCTTTGGAAATATTTTTGTAGCGTTGCTCCAAAAATTAGTGGGCGCAAAGTAAAAGAAAAACACCCGAAAGCGTTTGCTTTCGGGTGTTTTGTTTCTTATTCAGCCACGTAGGGCAGCAGAGCGATCTGACGAGCACGCTTGATAGCGGTGGTCAAATGGCGCTGATGAGCTGCGCAGGTACCGGTGGTACGGCGGGGCAGAATCTTGCCGCGCTCGGACAGGTAACGGCGGAGCTTTGCAGTATCCTTGTAATCAATAACGGTAACCTTATCGACACAGAAGGCACAGACCTTTCTGCGCTTACGGGTCCGTACGGGACGTTCGTTAGCCATGGGATTACCTCCTTTTTAGCATTGTAGAAAAGTTAAATCAAATTAAAAGGGCAGCTGTGCGTCGTCATCATCCAGCATCGCGAAATCGGATGCAGGAGAAGCAGCAGGAGCGGAATATCCGCCAAAGCTGCCAGCGGCATTGTAAGAAGAACCGCTGCTTTCGCCATCACGCTTGCTGTCGCCGAAGTAGACATTGTCTGCAACGACTTCTGCAGTGCGGCGCTTATTGCCCTCTTTGTCAGTCCAGTTACGAATCTGGAGCCGACCCGAAACCACTGCCATGCGGCCCTTGGTGAAATACTTGGAGACAAATTCTCCGGTCTGACGCCAAGCGACACAGTCAATGAAATCGGTTTCCCGTTCGCCGCCATCTCTGCCGCCGAAGTCACGGTCAACAGCCAGCGAGAAGCTGGCAACAGCGACGCCGCTGCCGGTACGGCGCAGCTCGGGGTCACGGGTCAGACGACCCATGATGGTGATGTGGTTAAGCATGAAGTTTCCTCCTTACTCTTCCACTGCAGTGGTCATGCAGCGCAGGACGCCTTCGGTGATCTTCATCACACGCTCCAGCTCTGCAGGGAAAGCGGGCTTGGACTCGAAGTTCATCAGAACGTAGTAGCCCTCGTTCAAGTCGTTGACGGGGTATGCCAGACGACGCTTGCCCCACTCATCAATGTTAGACAGAGTACCCTCCGCTTCCACCATTGCCTTGAACTTTTCCACAAGTGCGGCGATGCCTTCTTCGCCCTGTGCAGGGTCGAGGATGTAGAGCGCCTCGTACTTACCGGTGATCTTAGCCATGTTGTTTGCACCTCCTTTTGGACTTTTGGCCCCCGGTCGCGCCGGGAGCAAGGATATGTCTGCATATGCAGACCAGTGTATTATATAGGGTTTTCTTTGGTTTGTCAATGATTTTTAGGGGAAAATTTGGGATTTCTTAAGGAAAAGTTTTGGATAATTGTGGCAAGCAAGCTTGTCCCACACAAGATATAGAAATTGTCCCCCCTTACGGGGGGACAGCTTCTCATTAGCAGCAGCCGCAGTTGTTGTCGCAGCCACAGTTGTTACCGCAGCCACAGCCGTTGTTGGTGGTCATATAACCGCCACTGTTGTTGCCGCAGCAGCAGAACAGAACCAACAGGATGATGATCCACCAGCAGCCGTTCCCACCAAAACCGTTGTTGCACATAAAAAATACCTCCTAGATAGATTGGCGGCGTTTGCCGCTCATTCCAAGATATTCCTGAGCCGCCGATTTGTGAAAAAATTGCCGCCTTGAATATTTTGCGGGTGACAAATGAAAGCAGTTCTGTTACAATAGCAGTAATGAGTATTACCCAGAAGCCTTAAGGAGGATTTTATGAAGAAAATTCATCTTGCTATCGATATCGGCGCATCTTCCGGCCGTCATATTGCTGCATGGGAGCAGAACGGAGAGATGGTGATGCAGGAGGTCTACCGTTTCCCCAATCTGCCTAAGGAAGAAAATGGCCATCTGATCTGGGATCTGGACAACCTGTGCAACCAAGTGGTGGCCGGCTTGCAGGCCTGTAAGGATCAGGGGATCACCCCGGACTCTGTGGGCATCGACACTTGGGCGGTGGATTATGTGCTGTTGGATGATCAGGACGCCCCGATCCTGCCTATGTACTGCTATCGGGATGGCCGGGGCGCAGAGGCTGCCAAGCTACTGCACCAGGTGATTCCTTTTGAAGATCTATATGCCAAAACCGGCATTCAGTTCCAGCCCTTTAACACTGTTTATCAGATGTATTGGGATAAGAACGCAGGCCGCCTGGACAAGGCAAAGGATTTTCTGATGCTGCCGGAGTATTTAAGCTTTATGCTCTGCGGCGAGAAATGCCATGAGTATACCAACGCCACTTCCACAGGCCTGGTCAATGCTAAGGATAAGTGTTGGGATGTGGATCTTATCCGCCAGGCAGGCTTGCCGGAAGGCTTGTTTGCCCAGCAGCCGAAAACACCTCCTGTGATCTTGGGCAAGCTGAAAGAAGAAATTGCACGCAAGGTTGGCTTTACCTGCGATGTGGTGCTGCCTGCTACCCACGATACGGCCTCTGCCATTGCGGCTTTGCCGGCAGAGCACAGCGTAGAGGACACCGCCTATATCTCCTCCGGTACTTGGAGTTTGCTGGGAGCCCAGCTGCAAACGCCCTGCACCACCCCGGCGGCTATGGCTGCCAACTTTACCAATGAGGGCGGCATCGGTACCATCCGTTTCTTGAAAAACATTATGGGTCTTTGGCTGATCCAATGCTTAAAGCGGGAGTATGAGGATAAGTACGGCTTTGCCGACCTGGCAGATATGGCCCGGGAGGATGCCAATTTTGATTACCGCCTGGATGTGAATGATCAGCGTTATCTGGCACCCAAATCCGTCCGGGAGGAAATTGCGGCGGAATGCACCGCAAAGGGCTGGCCGATTCCTCAGACACCGGGACAGTTTGCTCACGCCATTTACCAGAGCCTGGCATATGCTTATAAAGATGCTATGGAAGAGCTGGAGCGGATCACTGGCCAGGAATTTAAGCGTCTTTGCATTGTAGGCGGCGGCGCAAACAACAAGTACTTAAATGAATTGACAGAAAAGGCAATCGGACGCCCGGTGGTTACCGGTGCTTCCGAGGCTACCGCCTTGGGTAATCTGCTATTGCAGGCAGCAGCCTATAAAAACTAAAAAGGCAAAAGAAAAAGGTCACGCCAAAGGCGTGACCTTTTTTATATGAAAGATTACAGGAAGATGTACTTCAGGATGAACAGAACTGCCAGGATGTACATCAGAACGGGAGTCTTCTTTGCCTTGCCGGTGAACAGGTTCAGCACCACATAGGAGATGATAGCCAGGCTGATGCGCTCGGAGATGCTGTAGCACAGAGGCATTGCGATGATAGCAATGTAAGCAGGAATAGCCTCGGTGAGGTTGTCATCATCAAAGCAGATCTCGGTTACAGAGCTTACCATCAAGAAGCCCACCATGATCAGCGCAGGAGCGGTGGCAAAGGAGGGGATGGTGGTAAACAGGGGGGCAAACAGTGTTGCCAACAGGAACAGCAGGCCTGTGGTCATAGCGGTCAGACCGGTGCGGCCGCCTGCGGAAACGCCGGAAGCGGATTCCACGAAGGTGGTAACGGTGGAAGTACCCAACACAGCGCCGGCGGAAGTGCCGATGGCGTCTGCCATCAGAGCGGGCTTGATATTGGGAAGACGGCCCTTCTCGTCCAGCATGTTGGCCTTGGTGGCCACGCCGATGAGAGTGCCCAGGGTGTCAAAGATATCCACAAACAGGAATGCAAAGATCACCACGATGAAGTCTACAACCCGGATGGCGCTCCAGTCAATCTGGAAGCACTGGCCGAAGGTCTTGCCCAGTGCAGAGAAGTCGAAGGAGACGAAAGAGGAGGGAATCAGAGAATAGAAGCCGCTTTCGGGAGCGGGGGTGTAGAAGCCAACCAGCTGGCATACAATGCCCAGCACCCATGTGCCCACGATACCGATGAGGATAGAACCCTTCACGCCCTTGATGTGCAAAATAGCAGTAAAGAGCAGGCCCACCAGCGCCAGCAGTGCGCAGATGCCGTGGGTGCTGAAATTGTCGGTAAAGTTGGTGATGGTAACCAGAGTGGAGGAGTCCACAACAATGCCGGCGTTCTGCAAGCCGATAAAGGCAATAAACAGGCCGATACCAACGGAAACACCCCGT
>JAZREX010000091.1:0-4065 GCA_045661025.1 Faecousia sp.
GAATTATGAAAGTGGCGATTATCTTGCCCACTGCAACTGGTGGATGGAGCAGCATCTGGCAGGGGCAGTTACATTACAGGCCCGGCAGAGCGGCACAGGACAAATGCTGCGGCAGGCCATGGAGGATTACCGGGCAGTAGACGAAAAACTTCTGGTGGAGCTAGGCAGAAATCCCACCCGGGAGGAAATTGCCCAGGCTATGCATGTGGATGCAGAAGCGGTGGAGGTGGTGGCGTCCATGCTGGAAAACGCCAGAGTGATGCAAAGAGTGAAATCACCCGAGCCGGAGCAGATTCCCCAAGACGAGGATCAGGCGGTGGAGGACACCGCGTATTTCCAGATGCGGCAGCGGATCTCAGAACTGCTGTGCCGACTGGATGAAGCCTCGGCGAAGCTTTTGACCATGCGCTACGGCTTGGAGGGCGGATTGCCTATGGAAGCGGCTGAAGTAGCAAGAAAGCTTGGTATGACCCAGCAAGAAGTGGTAGCTATGGAAGCTGCTGCTTTGGCAAAATTAAGACAGTAAATTAACAGGAAGTTGAGGAATATAAACATGGCAAAGACAATCAATATCGCCATTGACGGCCCTGCCGGCGCAGGAAAAAGTACTATTGCCCGGGCCCTTGCCCAGGAATTGGGCTACTACTATGTGGATACCGGAGCGATCTATCGTACCGTAGCATACTTTTTAGATCTTCTGGGGGTAAGCCCCAATGATGTGGACGGCGTAGAGCGTTACATTGATGAACTTACCATCCAGATTACCTATGATGAAGAAGGCAAGCAGCATATGATCATGAATGGCATGGATGTTTCAGGGGATATCCGTACCCAGGATATTTCCCAGAAGGCATCTTTGGTGTCTGCCCACAAAGTTGTGCGGGATATGCTGCTGGATATGCAGCGGCAGGTGGCCCGGGAACATAATGTGATTATGGATGGCCGGGATATTGGCACTGTGGTGTTGCCTAAAGCAACTGTAAAGATCTTCCTGACCGCCTCTGCAGAGGTGCGGGCACAGCGCCGCACCGATGAATTGCTGGCGAAGGGTCAGCAGGCAGACTATGAGAAGACCCTTAAGGATATCCAACAGCGGGATTACCAGGATAGCCACCGGGCGATCGCACCGCTGAAACAGGCCAAGGATGCGGTGCTGTTGGACACATCCGATCTGGATATTCCCGGTGTCATTGCAGCTATGAAGAAAATCATCGAGGAGAAATTGTCCAAATGAGCGTAACCGTTGCCAAAAGCGCTGGGTTTTGTTTTGGTGTAAACCGGGCGGTAGAGTTAGTGGAGCAGGCTGCCAAATCCGGCAAGTCTGTTGTTACCCTGGGCCCGATCATTCACAACCGCCATGCGGTGAACCATTTTGAAAAAATGGGCGTCCGGGTGATCCATACTCCCGAGGAAGCCCAGCCGGGGGATACGGTGATCATCCGCTCCCATGGCGTTACCCGCAAGGTTTATGAGGCTCTGGAAGGTAGAAATGTGCAGATCATTGATGCTACCTGCCCTTTTGTGAAACGGATCCACGGCATTGTCAGCACAGCCCAGGAAGAGGGAAGAATGCCTGTGATCATCGGCACCCGGGATCATCCGGAGGTGGAGGGGATCGCCGGCTGGTGCGACGAATGCAAGATCTTCCAAACCCCGGAAGAACTGGAAAATTGGGCAAAATCCCTGCCGGAAGGCGCCGATTTGCCAATTTGCATGGTTTGTCAGACAACTTCCACGGAATCTTTGTGGAAATCGTGCGGCGAAATTGCAAAAAAACAGTTTACTAACTTGAAAATTTTTGATACAATATGTAAAGCGACTGAATCCCGACAGAATGAAGCGGCGAAATTAAGCGCAGATTGCCAAGCTATGGTGGTTGTGGGAGATACCCACAGTTCCAATACCGGAAGATTGGCCATGATTTGTCGGGAGCACTGCGAGAAGGTGGTTCTGGTGGACAATGCATCGGAGCTGGATAAGGATTTCTTCCGTGGTGTCCGTGAGGTTGGAATCACTGCCGGGGCGTCTACCCCAGCGTGGATTATAAAGGAGGTCAACAAGACTATGAGCGAAATTACTAATGTTGAGGCTGTACAGGAGGAAAGCTTTGAGGCACTTCTTGAGCAGTCCATCAAGACTTTAAATACAGGAGATAAGGTTACCGGCATCGTTACCCACATCGGCACTACCGAAGTCCAGATCGATCTGGGCACTAAGCATGCCGGCTACATCCCTTATGATGAAGTCAGCAACGATCCTTCCGTAAAGCCGGAAGATATTCTCAATGTGGGCGATGAGATCGAAGTGTTTGTGGTTCGCGTCAACGACCAGGAGGGCACTTGCCAACTGTCCAAGAAGAAGCTGGACGGCATGAAGGTATGGGACGATATTGCTGTATGGTGCGAAGAGAAGGCTACTGTTGACGGCGTTATCACCGAAGAGAACAAGGGCGGCCTGGTTGCCAATGTAAAGGGCATCCGTGTGTTCATCCCTGCTTCTCAGTCCGGCGTTGCCAAGGGCGGCGACATGGCTGGCATGGTGGGTCAGACCGTACAGATGAAGATTACCGAAGTCAACCGCGCACGCCGTCGTGTGATCGGTTCTATCCGCGCTGTTTCCTCTGAGACCCGTAAGGCTGCTCAGGAGAAGATCTGGGCTGAGATCCAGGAGGGCGCAAAGTATCACGGCACTGTTAAGTCCCTGACTTCCTACGGCGCATTCGTGGACATCGGCGGTGTGGACGGCATGGTTCATGTTTCCGAGCTGAGCTGGAACCGGATCAAGACCCCCGCTGAGGTGGTCAAGGTTGGCGATGAGATCGATGTTTATGTCATCTCCTTCGACCCCGAAAAGCACAAGATCTCTCTGGGCTACAAGACCGCTGAGATGAACCCCTGGAATCAGTTTATGACCGGTTACAATGTGGGCGATGTTGTGGACGCTAAGATCGTGAAGCTGATGACCTTCGGTGCTTTCGCTGAGATCATCCCCGGCGTTGACGGCCTGATCCACATTTCTCAGATCGCAAATCACCGCGTGGGCAAGCCTGAGGACGAGCTGGCTGAGGGTCAGCAGGTCCAGGTGAAGATCACCGATGTGGATGCTGAGAACAAGCGTATCTCCCTGTCCATCCGCGCTCTGCTGGAGGAAGAAGCTCCTGTAGAGGAAGAGGCAGCTGAGGTTGAGGCCGAAACTGAGGCTGAGTAATATTTCACATAAACAGACCGGAGTCGGCTTAGGCTGACTCCGGTTCTTTTTCAGGAGGATAAATATGGTTAAGCATATTGTACTGTACCGGCTAAAAGAGGGCGTGGATAAGCAGGAAGCTGTGAAGTTGATCGCCTCTGTGTTGGAACCTTTGGTAGGCAGGATTCCCGGTCTTCTGCATATGGAAATCAGAGAGGCCTTCCAAGGCATGGACTATGCTTTGTATTCTGAGTTTGAAAGCAAGGAAACTTTGGCGCAATACAGGGCGCATCCTTTGCACCAGGAAGCCAAGACCCATTTTGCCCATTTGCTGGACAAGCGGGTAGCGGCAGATTATGAACTGTGAGGTATTAAAAATGAAAGCGATTGTAACTGTAGTAGGTAAGGATGCTGTGGGCATTATTGCCGGCGTATGTACCCGACTGGCAGATCTTAAGATCAATGTATTGGATATCAGTCAGACCGTTATGCAAGGATACTTCACCATGATGATGGCGGTAGATATCTCCCAGGCAAACCTGCCTTTGGCAGAGCTGAGCCTGCAGATGGAAGCCCATGGCAAAGAAATGGGTCTGTCCATTCGGCTGCAGCGGGAGGATATCTTCCAGGCAATGCACCGGCTGTGAGGTAAACTATGCTGAATTTGAAAGATATTTTATATACCCAAAACATGATCGACAAGCAGCACCTGGATATTCGAACTATTACCATGGGTATTAGCTTGCTGGATTGCACCCATGAGGATGTCCGCGTCTGCGCAGATAAGATCTATGACAAGATCACCCGGAAGGCAGAGCACCTGGTAAAAACCGGTGAGGACATTGAGGCGGAGTTCGGCATTCCTATTGTGAATAAGCG
>JAZREX010000092.1:0-4293 GCA_045661025.1 Faecousia sp.
ATCGTCCGCACCCAAAAGCCCTGAGAAATTACTGGCTGAAGGGTGCTGCGCAGTTTTCACGCTCGGCCTTTTGACAAGGCAAGCAAAACCCCGCAGACAATACCCATTGGTATTATCAAGGGGTTTTGTGTAGTATTGGCGGAAGGCGGAGTGCGAAAACCTATCGGGGTTCAATTCCCCGAAGCTTAACCGCCAAATACCTTCAGCAGGAAGCCTGCAGCAATGGCAGAACCGATGACGCCGGCCACATTGGGGCCCATTGCGTGCATCAGCAGGAAGTTAGAGGGGTTGGCCTTCTGGCCTTCTGTATTGGAAACCCGGGCGGCCATGGGCACAGCGGATACACCGGCAGAGCCGATCAAGGGATTGACCTTGCCCTTGGTGATCCAGCACATGAACTTACCAGCCAGCAAACCGCCAATGGTGGACAGGATAAATGCGCAGACACCCAGCACAACGATAGACAAAGTTTCAATGGTTAAGAAGCTTGTGCCAATCATGGTAGCACCAACAGAGGTAGACAGGAAAATAGTGATGGTGTTCATCAAAGCATTTTGTACGGTGTCAGACAGGCGATCGGTAACGCCGCACTCTTTCAACAGGTTACCCAGCATCAGGCAGCCGATCAGCGGAGCGGTGTCCGGCAGCAGCAAAATTACAAAAATGGCAACAACAATGGGGAAAACGATCTTTTCTGCCTTGGTTACATTTCTGGTTTGCACCATCTTGATTTCCCGCTCTTTTTTGGTGGTCAGCAGCTTCATAAAGGGAGGCTGGATCAGCGGGATCAGCGCCATGTAGGAATAAGCGGCAATAGCGATGGCGCCCAACAGTCGGGGAGCTAACTTGGAAGTCAGCAGGATCGCAGTAGGACCATCCGCGCCACCGATGATGCCGATAGAAGAAGCCTCTGCAGCGTTAAAGCCAAGGAAGGTTGCGCCGAAGAAAGCGGCAAACACACCCATCTGGGCAGCTGCGCCCAAGAGCAAACTCTTGGGGTTAGAAAGAAGAGGGCCAAAGTCGGTCATTGCGCCAACGCCCATAAAGATGATACAGGGGTACAAACCGGTTTTGACACCGATGTAGAGAATATCCAGCAGGCCGCCATCGTGCAAGATCGTGCCGTAGCCGATTTCTCCGTTCATAAACTGCGTCCACAGATCGCTATGGTACAGGTTGCCACCGGGCAGGTTGGTCAGCAAACAGCCAAAGGCGATGCCTACCAACAGCAGGGGCTCAAACTTTTTTACAATGCCTAAGTACAACAGTACGCAGGCGATGACAATCATGACAAGATTTTGCCAGCCGCCATCCATGAAACCGGTAGAAATGGAAGCAAAACCGCTTTCATTCCACAGTTTCAGAAGAATCTCACCAATATTCAATGGAGTGCCCTCCTTAACCGATAACGACCAGCGGCGCACCGGTATCTACCTTGGAGCCCTTAGAAACCATGACCTGTGTTACGGTGCCGGCTTTGGGAGCCATAATCTCGTTTTCCATCTTCATAGCTTCCAAAATACACAGCACATCGCCGGCCTTGACCGCCTGTCCTTGGGTAATTTTTACATTCAAGATAGTGCCGGGCATGGGGGCGTTGACTGCTTCACCGCTACCGGTTACAACCGGGGCAACTACAGGCGCAGCCGGGGCGGCAGGTGCGACTTCGGCAACCGGGGCAGCTGCAGGCGCAGCGGGAACAATGGCTTCGTATTCGTCTAACAGCATTGCCTTACCGGCTTCAACCTCGACCTCGTAGGTGCGGCCGTTCAGGGTAACTTTATATTTCATATCATTCGACCTCCTTAATGGAAATGAATCGCAGTTCGTTTAGGGGTTTACCCAGCTTGTCAGCAACAATGGCCATCAGCATGGCAGCGGTTTTAGGCTCTACATTGTAAAGCTTCAGTTGGCCGGCAGTTCCGGGGGCTGCAGGTTGGCAGATTTCTTCTGTTTCTTCTGCAGCAGGAGCGGCAGCGGCTTTTTTCTGGGCGCGGGTCTGGCTGGCGCTGAAGCACTTACCTACGATGGTAACGACAATCATCAGCAGAACAAGACCTAAAAATACAATGGCGTAGCCTAAGATTGCATACAGACCGGCATCGGCTACATTCAGATAACTCTGGCCGACCGCATTGGCAATAGAGCCGGTTAATAGTAACATAGCGTTTCCTCCTTAGGCTTCGACAATGGAGTAGGTGCAAACATTTTCTTCCTTTGCCTTGCGGTTTTCCATAAAGGTCTCTGCCAGGTTGGGGAAGGCGATGTAGCTAAGGACATCTTCGTCGCAACGGGCCAGACCCTCCAGCTTCTGCCGGGTGGTCTCTACCACAGGCTCCAGAGTGTCGGCAAACCGGCCCTCGATAGGCTTGTCACCGGCCAGGATCTTGGTCTGGATCTCCTGGTTGATAGGAGCAGGGGTAGTGCCGTATTCGCCGCGGCAGTAGGACTTGATCTCCTTGGAAACACGCTTATAGCGCTCGCCGGCCAGAACATTGTTCACAGCCTGTACACCAACCATCTGGCTGGTGGGGGTGACCAGAGGAGGATAACCCATATCGGCGCGAACCTTGGGGGTCTCTTCCAGAACCTCGTCCAGACGGTCCAAAGCATCCATCTGTTTCAGCTGAGACAAAAGGTTCGACAGCATGCCGCCGGGGATCTGGTAGGTCAGACACTGGGTGTCGGTAGCCAAAGCCTTGGCCATCAAAGTGCCGTCGGCGATGAACTCGTCACGGACGGTCTTGAAATAATCAGCCATTGCCTTGGTGCAGTTGTCATCCAGGTCCACCTGGTAGCCCAGCTGACGCAGAGCGTAAGCCATGGTCTCAGTGGCGGGCTGGCTGGTACCGCCGGAGAAGGGGGAGATAGCGGTGTCGATAATATCTACACCGGCTTCCACAGGCTTCATGTAAACAGGGTAAGCAAGACCGGTGGTGCAGTGGGTGTGCAGGTCAATGGGCAGATCTACAGCGTCTTTGATGGCGGAAACCAGGTCGTAAACCTCCTGGGGTCCGATGATTCCGGCCATGTCCTTGATGCAGATGGTGGATGCTCCCATTTCTTTCAGCTCTTTGACCATATCCACATACTTGCTCAGAGTGTGGACAGGAGAAGCGGTGTAGGAAATGGTACCGGAAGCGATGGCGCCGGCATTCACGGTGGCGTCCATAGCGACCTTCATGTTCTTTACATCGTTCAAAGCGTCGAAAATACGGATCACATCGATGCCGTTTTCTACAGCCTTGGCCACGAACAGCTTTACAAAGTCATCGGGATAGTGGGAGTAACCCAGGACATTCTGACCCCGGAGCAACATCTGCAGCTTGGTGTTGGGCATCTTGGCACGGATCTTCCGCAGCCGCTCCCAGGGATCTTCGTTCAGATACCGCAGACATACATCAAAAGTAGCGCCGCCCCAGCACTCTGCTGCATAGTAGCCGGCCTTGTCGATGGTTTCGAGCATGGGCTCGAACTTCTCAAAGGGCAGGCGGGTTGCAATCAAAGACTGATTGGCGTCACGAAGCACCGTTTCAACAAATTGCACTTTTCTTGCCATTGCGTTTATTACCTCCATAAATAGACAATCCGGTCAAACCGGATATAAAGATACAAAGATCAGCGCTGCCGATATTAAAAAATGATAGAAACTGGCGTACATCTTCAGAACTTAACATTTCTAAAGTCCAATTTTCCACCAAATACAGTATAACATTTCTTTTGACAAAAGTAAATCATTAGTTGCGGCATTTTTTACAAGAAAGCCAGAAATTTATAAGGATGATTTGAAGAAATTTTCATTGATTTTTTTATGTGCTTGTTGTATGATATCATTGCAAACTATAGGATACTGCATAGACGGGCATCTTCGTTGTTTGCAGTATTACATTAAATGAAAGAGGTACATGATTATGGCACAGATTGATCTGGGCAAGTATGGCATTACCGGTACCACCGAGATTGTCTACAACCCCTCCTACGAGGAACTGTTCGCTGCTGAGACCGACCCCGCCCTGGAGGGTTTTGAAAAAGGTCAGGTTACCGAGCTGGGCGCAGTGAATGTTATGACCGGTATCTACACCGGCCGTTCCCCCAAAGATAAGTTCATTGTTATGGACGAGAACTCAAAGGACACCGTGTGGTGGAATTCCGCAGAATTCGAGAACGACAACAAGCCCGCTTCCCAGGAAGCATGGAAGGCTTGCAAGGAACTGGCTATGAAGGAGCTGTCCGGCAAGAAGGTGTACGTCATGGACCTGTTCTGGGGCACCAACAAGGATTCCCGCATGGGCA
>JAZREX010000093.1:0-4279 GCA_045661025.1 Faecousia sp.
GGTTTAACCGATAGCCGCCGCCTTTGCCGTGGACCGCGTCCACAAAGCCGGCTTTGCTTAGGGTGGACATAATAGATTCTAAATATTTCTGGCTGATGTTCTCAGCTTCTGCAATCTCTTTTAAGGGGATATAATGGTCAGCGCCGTTGAGCACAAAGTAGACCATCACCCGCAGGGCATAGCGCCCTTTTGTTGATACGATCATAGTTCCGTTTCCTGCTGCTTATCCGTGGCAGTGGGCGCAGTTCTCACAGTCGGGGAACAGCTTCTTATCGTAGGCAATGCCGTTTTTATCGTAGTAGTTCTTCAGAGCAGATTTGATTGCCTCTTCTGCCAGTACAGAGCAGTGCATCTTGTGAGCAGGCAGACCTTCCAATGCCTCGGCAACAGCCTTGTTTGTCAGGGCCATGGCGTTTTCGATGGACTTACCCTTGATCATTTCTGTGGCCATAGAGCTGGAAGCGATGGCGCTGCCGCAGCCGAAGGTCTCAAACTTTACATCTACAATAATGTCGTTTTCGATCTTCAGATAGATTTTCATAATGTCGCCACACTTGGCGTTGCCTACTTCGCCTACGCCGTCAGCGTTTTCGATCACGCCCACATTCCGGGGGTTCATAAAATGGTCCATAACCACTTCGCTATAAAGTGCCATAGGTGTATTTCTCCTTAATTACAAAATATATTCCCGCTTGCCGGTCTGCAGATCCCGCCACACAGGGCTCATGTTCCGCAGGGCTTGTACCACTTGGGGTACTACGGTGAGGATATGGTCGATTTCTTCTTCGGTGTTGTAGTGGCTCAAAGACAGCCGCAAAGAGCCGTGGGCCACATCATGGACTCTGCCCATGGCCAGCAGCACATGGCTGGGGTCCAAAGAGCCGGAGGTGCAGGCAGAGCCGGAGGATGCACTGATGCCCTTGGCATCCAGCAGAAGCAGCAAGCTCTCACCCTCGATGCCCTCAAAGCAGAAGCTCACATTGCCGGGCAGCCGGTTCACAGCATCACCATTTAAGGCGCTGTGGGGGATCTGGCTTAGGCCTGCGATCAGCTTGTCCCGCAGGGCGGTAACTTTTTCGTTATTCTCCTGCATATGATCACAGGCATCCTGCAAAGCAGCGGCCATACCGCAGATGCCGGGCAAATTTTCTGTGCCGGCTCGCTTGCTACGCTCCTGTGCGCCGCCCTCGATCAAATTCAAAATAGGCAAACCTCTTCGTACATACAAAGCGCCAACGCCCTTCGGGCCGTGGAACTTATGACCGGCAAGGCTGAGCATGTCAATGTTCTGTGCTTTTACATCAATCTGGATGTGGCCCACTGCCTGTACAGCATCGGTGTGGAACACAACACCAGCTTCTTTACAAACTGCGCCGATTTCTGCAATGGGCAGAATAGAGCCGATCTCGTTGTTGGCGTACATACAAGTAACCAGACAGGTATCTTCCCGAATGGCATCTTTTACCTGCTGGGCAGTGACATTATGATTTTGTGTTACATCCAGATAGGTAACAGTAAAGCCCTCTTTTTCCAGCTTTTGTAATGTGTGCAGCACAGCGTGATGCTCAAAAGCAGTGGAGATGATGTGCTTTTTCTCTTTCCGTGCGCCGTACCGGGCAGCGGAAAGGATGGCCTGGTTGTCTGCTTCACTGCCGCCGGAGGTAAAGTAAATTTCCCGGGGCTCACAGCCAAGAAGCGTAGCAACCTGTGCCCGGGCAGCTTCCAAAGCTTCCTTTGCTTTTTGACCTTCGGAGTGAAGGCTAGAGGGGTTTGCGTAGATCATATCGAAATAAGGCAGCATTGCATTTTTTGCAATGTCGCTTAATTTTGTTGTAGCTGCATTATCTGCATAAACTAGCATTTTGATTCCTCCAAATGTATTTACCTAGTAAATCTATAGGTAATATAGCACCCTTTGACAGCCTTGTCAATAAGCAATTAATTTTCCTTTGTTTTCTATATTTTTCGTCTTTTCCATGGGTTATGATCGCGCAGCCGGCACATATTAAACAAGCGAGGAGGTGTGAATTTGAAAAAGTTTGTGTTTAGATTTCTTTTATGCATAAACATTATAATATTATTGGCCGCATCTGCCGGGGCAACAGCCATGTTGGTTCCCGGGGGACAGGTAGTGGGGCTGGAGTTGCAGGACGATACGGTAACCGTGGTGGCCATTGACAAAGAACTGGGGGCAGGAGCAACAGCCGGGGGTTTGGAAGAGGGAGACCGGATTTTGCGGATCGATAAATGCGCCATTAAAACAGCCCAGGATGTGCAAAAGGCGCTGACATCTTCTGATGGGAAGGTGGAAATTACAGTGTTGCGGTCGGGAAAGACCAAAAGTTTGCAGCTCGTTCCGGCAGTTACAGCGCAAGGGCCAAAATTGGGGGTCTATTTAAAGCAAGGGACCACCGGCCTTGGTACAATCACCTATTATCAGCCGGAAACCGGGAACTTTGGCGCTTTGGGACATGGGGTAAATACTCCTAGCGGTGGGCTGCTGCCCATGCGTCGGGGCAGCGTGTATCCTGCAGGGGTGCTTTCGGTGAATAAGGGGAAGATCGGCACGCCGGGGCAGCTTTTGGGAGCGTTGGAAGTTCCGGTGGCCATGGGAAGCTTGGAGAAAAATACCCAGCAAGGGGTCTTTGGGACACTGCAGACCCCTGTGGCGGACGAACCTTTGCCGGTAGCTACCATGGATCAAATCAAAACAGGGAAGGCTACCATCCGCAGCACCATTTCCGGGGATACTCTAAAGGAGTATTCTGTGGAGATTTTAAAAATTTATCCCAACTCCCGGGATCACTGCCGGAATTTTCTTATTAAAGTTACAGACCAAGACCTGCTTTCTCAAACAGGCGGCATCGTGCAAGGTATGTCCGGCTCGCCCATTATCCAAGACGGCAAACTCATCGGCGCAGTGACTCATGTCCTGGTCAACGATCCCACCACCGGCTACGGCATTTTTATCGAGAATATGCTGGACGCCGCAGCATAAAGTGGGGTGGGAGTAAAATCCCACCTCACTCTTGCTATTTGGGCAATATTTGCTATAATAAAAATAATAGCATTTACTGTTTTAACAACAGTCCTCTTAGAAAGGAATGAGCAAAATGAAATTACTTCTTGTATTACTTGCGTTACCTTTTATTATTGCAGCTTCACCTATAATCCTAATAGTTAAAATTGTTAAATATATAAATAAAAAGAAATACCAAGAACTAGAGTCGCAAGTTCTAAATAAATTAGGCTTTCCCAGTTGGGATATTTCTCCTAAAATTGATAGCTATGTAACAGTAAAGAGTCGTCAAGCATTGGAGAATTATGACGAAACCAAATTTTTCAAGGACGATGCGCAAAACTTTGCACTTGCAGAAGCTACTTTGGAAAGAAAATGTAAAGTAGCAGCAATCTTAAAAGAATTCATTAAGAGTAACGAATATACAACGCATCCACAGTACAAACACCTTAACAATCAAATTGGTGTTGTATTGAACAATGCCAGTGCCTACAGAATTTGTGTTTCTTACATATCACCTGCGGGTAAGAATTTAGGCGCGAGAGAAATTGTTGTTAAGGAACGTGTATTAAAAAAGTTTAAAAACGATGCGTCTTTGCTGATGAGCAAGGCAGAATACAATAAATTCTTGAAAGAGCAGCAAAAAGAGGCGTTAAGCGAAAAACAGCATAAATACTATGAAAGAGTAAACGGTATTATAGAATATGCAAACGAAAACCGAGAAACTCTTGTCATCAAAGGCAGCCAAGATCGGTTGGATAATCTGATTGCACAATTGTTTGATAGAACTGTTAATAGCATCAAGAAAATAAAAACGATTGATAGCGAAGAATGGGATATCATTGATGAATTCGTAAATCGCATCAACAAAGAGATAATACAGGTAGTAAATGATAATAAGAGAATTGTTGAGTATTACGAATCACCTGATTTCTTAAAAATCAAAAACACTTGTGAAGTGTTAATGAGCACTCAAAGAGAATTCAACGAATACATCACTGAAAAAGTAGAAACTGTCTCTCAACTATTTGGTACCAGAGTGGTTCGAAGTGAAACAGTTAACGATGATGAATACAACTACATTCGTCCGTATAAGAAGACGATTACACCTTTCACGGCAGAGGTCTCTTCCACAGTATTTGCAAGTGCAGAAAATAACCCCTTGGAGTATGTGATAAAGAACTTCTATCCCAACAAAAAAATGTACCCGGAGCAAATCCAAAAACTCTATCGGCTTGTAGAAGAACTTGAAACCTTGAG
>JAZREX010000094.1:0-10178 GCA_045661025.1 Faecousia sp.
GCATACAGCATAAAAAGCGCCACCGGGGATGGCACACCAGTTAAGGGCGGTGGTTCTGGTCGTGAAGATCGGCTACTGTCCAACATCGTGAAACGCGAGGAACATAAGGCTATGCTACACAGAGCAACCCTTGCTGTCTGCCAGGTAGAACGCGGCCTGAGTGTCCTTACCGGTGAGGAAAAGCACCTCTTGGATGTCATGTACATCATAAACGAAAAGGGCCGTGCAGATCGCCTGATGGATGAGCTAGGACTTGCGGAAGAGAGCAGCCTGTACAAACGTGTCAATAAGGCTCTACAGCGATTTACCATCGCAATGTACGGTGCTACCGAAAGTTAGGACAGTTTTTGGACAGTCACAAACGCAAAGTAATGTGATATACTCACAAGGTAAAATAAGCGCAAGAGGCTTGGGAGCGGTCCCAGGCCTCTTTTTATGTGGTCTCCGGTATAGGAAAAACTGGAGGGTGGGACTGGGGAACGAAAAGAGAGGTGGTGGCGAGTGGCCAATGAGCAAAATATTATTCCTTACCAGTTCACAAGTGAACAAAGCCGTGAGGAAGCCGCGAAGAACGGTGCGAAAGGCGGTATTGCATCTGGCATTGCTCGCCGTAGGAAAAGGAGCCTAAGAGAGGCAGCAGATTATTTTCTCTCGCTCCCCGTTACAGATACTGACACATTCAATAGACTGGTGCTGGATGGTTTAAATCCTGAGGACATTGACAACCAAATGGCTTTGATTGTAGGGCTCACCAAGGCAGCTGCTGCAGGTGATTCTAAGGCAGCAAAGGCCCTTGCGGACTTCCTGGGCGAAGGTGATGCCGGCAAGAAACAACTGGATGTCAACTTTAACGATGGACAACTGGAATTTATAGCAAATCAGCTTTGGGGTGACCCTGATGAGTAAGCTGTTACTCTCAACGAAGTATAAAGCTTTTATCAAGTGCAACGCCCCTGTGGAATTCTTAGAAGGCACGACCGCCGCCGGCAAGACAACTGTTGGCATCTGGAAATTTATGATGAAGGTCGCCCATAGCCGAAAGAAGATCCACATTTTGTCCGGCCTGGACCTTGGCACTGTGGAAAAGAATATCATCAACAAGGAACTAGGCATTGTTGATCTCTTTGGTGACCGTGCAGTTTACTATCCAAGTGGTCACGGAGAGCACACTCTTCCACACATTGAGTTTTCCCCAAGCAGAAGTAACGTAAAAATCATCTATGTGCTGGGCTATGACAACAAGGCTCGGTGGAAGAAAGCACTGGGCGGTCAGTATGGCTGTCTGTACATCGATGAGATCAACATTGCAGATATCGAGTATGTGCGTGAGACTGTCATGCGCTGCGACTATCTGATGGCCACCCTGAACCCTGACGATCCCAACCTTCCGGTATATAGGGAATACATCAACTGCAGCCGTCCGCTTCCAGAGTGGGAACAAGAGACGCCGGCAGCTCTGCTTGCCCAGCTGAATCAGCCTGCAAAGCCTGGATGGGTCCATTGGTTCTTCTCTTTCGATCACAACCTGGGACTGACGCCAGCTAAAAAGCATCAGATCATCAGCAATGTTCCCAAGGGCAGCAAGCTCTACAAGAACAAAATACAGGGACTGCGTGGTCGCGCCACTGGTTTGGTGTTCGACCTGCAGCCCAAAAACATACTCAGCAGAGACAAGCTCCAGGCTATGATGGACGATGAAAAGAGCCCTCTGCGGTTCGCTCTGTTTACTGCGGGGCTGGATACAGCCTACAGCCAACAGTCACCTGACACCTTCGCTTTTACATTCTGCGGCATTACCACCTGCAAGAAACTCATTGTGTTGGACACGGTGACCTACAACAACCGGGATCTGCAAACACCGCTGACGCCCAGCGACCTGCCGCACCGGTATGAACAGTTCCTTGAGGTTAACCGGTCCCGGTGGGGCTTCTCCAAGGACAACTTCATTGATTCCGCAGATCAGGCAACGATCCTGGAGTGCCAGAAGTACAAGCGGCAGACCGGCAGCATATACAACTTCCTTGCAGCGTGGAAGAAAATGAAAATCATCGACCGCATACAGCTGCAGTCCGGCTGGATGGCTCACGGTGACTTTCTGATCCTTGATACCTGCACACCACTGCTGGAGGAACTGGACCTGTACAGCTGGAAGGAAGATAAGTATGAGCCGGAAGACGGCAACGATCACTGCATTAACAGCTGCCAGTATGCATGGTTGCCTTTCAAGGATAAGATCGGAGGAATCAACAAATGAGAATCATAGAGAGGGTGAAAAGTATGATTCGTAACTGGCTGGAAATTCAGCCGGCAAGTGCAAAAGGCTTCACAATCCGGGAGCCTGTTAGTTTTGAAACCAATGTTATGCGTAACCGGATTTGGTATCGCGGCGACGCTTCCGAGCTGGATCAGCTTTTCAAGGCACTGGCAGAAGATGCCGTGTGTAATGCAAGATTCTGGGCGGCAGCACCGCAGGATGAATCTATCCGGAAGGCGCACAGCGGCTTGCCCGGTATCATCGTAGATACCTTCGTTGCACTGGTTGCTGCTGACCTTGATGATATTGATTTCGACAACGATGATCACGCCAAGGGCGAATGGGAGCGGATTGCAAAAGAGAATAAACTTCCCGCGCTGATCAGCAGTGCGATTGCTGAAACACTTGTTACCGGCGACGGTGCTTTCAAACTGAACATGGATACTGATGTTTCCCCCAGTCCCATTTTGGAATACTGGGGTGCAGATAGTGTGGAGTATGTTTACAGCCACGGCCGTGTGCAGGAGATCCATTTCATTTCCCCTGTGGGAGATCGTGGCAGGATCCTGAAAGAGATCTATAAACCCGGCAGTGTTACATACAAGCTGATGCAGAACGACAAGGAGCTTCCTTTGGAAGCAGAGGAAAGCACAGCAGACCTTCAGCCTGTAGAATTTGATGGCGACTTTATGTTAGCGGTACCTATGCGGTTTTGGCCATCTTCTCGGTGGAGAGGACGTGGGCAATCCATTTTTGACCGTAAAACAGACGCCTTCGATGCACATGATGAGGTGATCAGTCAGTGGATAGATGCTGTCCGCTCCGGAAGAGTACAGAAGTACATCCCAGAAGATCTAATTCCTCGAAATGAAAATACCGGTGAACTGCTGATGCCTAACAGCTTCGGCACCACCTTTGTTAAGATTGGCAGTAGCAACAAAGAAAATTCCGCCAATGATAAGATCGACACCACGCAGCCGGAAATCCGGTATGAAGCCTTCTTGGCCAGCTATACCGCCACTCTGAATATGTGCCTGCAGGGCATTATGAGCCCCGCCACTCTCGGTATCGATGTTGGTAAGATGTCCAGTGCGGAAGCACAGAGAGAAAAGAAGGATGTCACCGGTATTACCCGGAACGCAATCACAAGTGCCCTGGAGGAAACTTTGCCCAAGGTAGCACAGATTACTTTGGCAGCCCAAGATATTATCCGTGGCAATACTCCCGGTGTCTACAATGCCACTGTGACCTTCGGTGAGTATGGTGCCCCTGATTTTGATAGCCGTGTGCAGACCGTTGGTAGTGCTTCCGGCAGTGGCGTTATGAGTATTGAAGCGCAGGTGGATGAGCTGTGGGGATCCTCTAAGGACGATGACTGGAAGAAACAGGAGGTTGCCCGGATCCGCTATGAACGCGGCATTACGGAGCTTCCTGAACCTGATGTCGGTACCGGAGTATGACAATCCAAGAGATCGTTGAGCTCTTTGAACAGCTGGAGCTTCACCTGATCAATTCCCTCAAGCGGAATCTTATGCGCCACCGCAGGCAGGAACAGGACGAAGGCGGTAAAGACGGTGTTCCGGAGAACTGGGAAGCCTGGCAGTCCGCAAAACTGCGGGATGTCCGTCGCTTTCGGCGTGAGAACGAAAAGATCCTCGGTGAGTATATGCCTACCATCGAGGAGGAAACTGAAAAGCTGCTACGGGAGCAATATGCCGAAGGCAGTGCCGATAGTTTCTTTGGATCTTCTGATCCCAAACTAGAATCACTGATCCACGAGATGCAGAATAACGAGGTCCGGGTAAAGCAAGGCTGCCTGCGGTATATGAGTGATGTGTACCGCAAGACCATTCTCCGGACTGCTACCGCCATGAATGCCGGCGGAATGAGTATGCACAAGGCTGTGGATGAAGCTACAGAGGATTTTCTTGCACAAGGTATCCGCTGTATTCGGTACTCCAACGGCAGGCTTGTGAACATCGCCAGCTATGCAGAGATGGCTCTACGTACCTGCAACACCCGGGCAATGCTCATGGGTGAAGCAAAACAGCGAGAGCGACTGGGAATCGATACCGTTTTGGTAAGCCAGTATGGTGCCTGCTCTGATACCTGTCTTCCGTGGCAGGGCCGTGTATACATCGATGATGTGTTCCAGACCTATAACGGCCCCCGGACTGGCAGCTTCGGTATCAGCCGGAACGGCAGGCAGTACATGCTGCTTTCAGTGGCCATCAAAGCTGGACTGTTCCACCCCAACTGCCGGCACACGATCACCACATGGATTGAGGGCGTTTCTACAATGCCCAAACCTATGGATATAAAAGAGATCGAGCGTGTAAACAAGCTGGAGAAGATCCAGCGCGCATTGGAACGGAAGGTGCGCCAAGCAAAGCGTGAAGAAGCTGGGCTGACAGATCCTGCCGCTATTAAGGTGTCGCAGGCTCGTAGAAGAGCTGCACAAGCTAAACTACGGGAATTTGTCAAGAAGAACGGTGATGTACTGCGCCGTGATCATTGGCGTGAGCGCTACGACCGCACATCTACTAGAGAGAATCCCGACTTATACAATCCATCAGATTATAAGCAGTACGAGGATTACTATGGTCGCTTAGGCAATAGAATGCCAGTAAAGGGCTACAACGCATTTGTTGAAATGAAGAGAGCTGGCGGCGAGGCTTGGATAAGACTCCAAGAGGATTATCGGTATACTGGTATCGTGGATAGATTGCTGAAAGTTTGCCCTGATGCTGTTGTATGCAAGACACCAGAAAGCATACCTGACGAATATCATGAAGCGGCAAAAAAATTAAGAACACCGCAACGTGAGGGGATATACCACTATACTAACTTTGATGAAGGCGTAGAGATGAACAAGTCGTTTGATCCTTCAACCGGCACAGTTCTTTCCCCTGAAGCACTGCTTCATCGCAATAACACTATTGAGGCGCTTAATCAAATGAGACTTCCAAAAAACACTATTCTTTGGAGAGGTACTCAGGAGTTCTTGCTCGACGGGTTTAGTGAAATTAAAGATACACCGATAAATACCTGGCTTGGAAGCAGGCTGAGAATGAAAGGGTTTGCGTCGACAAGCATACTTCGGTCCGCATCCTATCACGAAAAAGAAGTTCAAATGGTGATTCTAGCGCCTGGTGGAGTGGCAGGTGCGGGTTATGTAGATGATATTTCCTATAAAGCACAAAATTTTGGGGAGCATGAGTATGAAATACTATTGCAAAGGGGTTCCGAATTTGTTATAATGGAAGCGCAAAAGTTCGACCAAAAAACCATAATTGTTGTGAGGTGGGAACCTGGTGGATAAGAAAATTGACTATAACAAGGCGTTTGAAGGGTGTTCCAGCCACTTGGAAGCCCCGCTTATGGCTGAAGTCATAAAGCCTACTTGCTATCAGTGTAAAAATCTTGTGTGGCCCGAAAATCCTTTCCATCCAAACACATGTAAGATTTTTGGGAAAATCCCTCCTAAATACTGGCAAGATAACACTGAAAAATGCCCACACAAAAAAACAGAGAATTAAACCACCAACCGTATTGGCTGGTGGTTTTTCTATGCCCTAACGTGCATAATTCTCTCATTCATGCACGTAACGCACGAAAAACGCACGGTTTCTACGACCTTGCGATCATAAATGTGCGTTTTTGATTCTATGTCGCATATATTTGACATTTTGATATCATGATATCATTTCCCCTGGTAAATGACCGGCAAGTTAATACTGTTGATGAGAGCAACTATCCGGAATTTCCGGACAGTTGCTTTTTTCATACCTAAATCAGTTAACATACTCGCTTCAGCGGGTTTATGTTATACAAATCTCACAGAAAGGATGAAAAACAATGAGCAAGTCTAAGAAGGCTCCCGAGCAGGAAGAAGAGACTAAGGGCAAGGCCCCGGCCGCACCCGAGGAAGATCCCAAGCCTGCAGAGGAAACTCCCAAGGACGGCAAGTCTGAAGAGAAGCCCGCTGAGGAAAAACCCGAAGATAAGGGCAACCCTGAGGAAAAGCCTTCCGAGGAAAAGCCGGAGGATTCTGAGGATCCCAAGAAGGACGAAGAGAAGCCTGCGGAAGAGAAACCTGAAGACGCGGAACAGCCGAATGATGATCCTGAAAAGGATCCTGCTCCCGCTGCTACCGGTAGCGAAGGCTCTGAGCGCGAGGCGCAGCTGGAGGCTGAACTGCTGGAGGCACGTGGTCAGCTGGCTGCCTATGCTGCCGGTGTGGATCCCTCCAAGGTTGGCGATGCCGTGATCCTGGCAACTGCAGAGGCCCAGAAGGAAGGCGATCTCACGGAAGCCGGTGTCACCAAGGCAATGGCCAATGTCCTAAAGCGCCACCCTGAGTGGAAGGCTGCTGGCGGTGACGGTAAGAAGTCCGGTGCCGGCGGCTTTAAGTTTGGTGCAGATCCCGACAAGAGCTCCGGCGGCAAGAAGTCCGGCGATAAGTCCGGCGGCAATTCTAAGCGGTGGAACCGTTTCAAGTAAATCACGTCAAGAAAGGATGAAAAAACACTATGCCTAATGTTGTAAACTACGCAGAAAGATGGGAGCCTGAGCTGCTTGAGATTATCAGCCAGAACACTCTGTGTACTCCCTTCATCACCAACAATGTTCGCTTCCTGGATGCGCGGACCTTCCACTTCACCAGCATGGCAACCTCTGGCTTCAAGAGCCACAGCCGTGATGGCGGTTGGAACCGCGGTAAGTTCACCCAGACCGACCACCCCTTTACTCTGATGCACGACCGTGACATCGAGTTCCTGGTGGATAAGGCCGATGTGGATGAGAGCAACCAGACCGCTTCCATTCAGAACATCGCCCACATCTTCACCCAGACCCAGTCTGCTCCCGAAAAGGATGCTCTGTTCTTCTCTAAGGTCGCAGCTACCGCTAAGACTTTGGCCGGTTATCACAGCCAGACTGCTGCAAATGAGTGGACCAAGGAGAATGTCTACGGCAAGCTGAAGGCGATGATCGGTGCCGGCAAGCTGAAGCTGTACAAGTCCAAGGGTGCCCTGATCTGCTACGTGGCCGGCTTCATCATGGATCTGCTGGAGCAGAGCCCCGACTTCACCCGCACCATTGAGGTCACTACCGTGGCTGACGGCGGCACCGGTCTGGAGACCCGTATCACCTCTATCGACGGCGTCCCCGTCATGGAAGTTATCGATGATGAGGTGTTCTACG
This sequence comes from Faecousia sp., assembly GCA_045661025.1. GTDB lineage: Bacteria > Bacillota > Clostridia > Oscillospirales > Oscillospiraceae > Faecousia. The sequence continues at coordinate 7,460 of JAZREX010000094.1, forward strand.
ATGCCTTCAACTTCGATTCCGCTGATGGCGGCTTTGTGCCTGCTGAAGGTGCCCACAAGATCAATGTGCTGGTCGCTACCCCTGTGACCACCAAGCTGGTGCCCAAGATCAGCTCTGTGTACTACTTCAATCCCGGTTCTCACACCGAGGGCGATGGCTACCTGTACCAGGAGCGCGAGCTGTCCGATGTGTTCACCTTCCCCAACGGCAAGACCGGCAAGGTTGACAGTGTCTATGTAGACATCGATACCGAGGTGGCCTGATGAATCCGTACGCCGACCATAACGACTATTCCAATATGGAATTAGAGGGTACTCCTAGTCCTAGTCAGTTTGAGTTGGCAAGCGACGCTATTGATGCTCTTTGTTTTGGGCGCATTCGTAAGATCGGTTTTGAAAACCTTACGGAATTTCAGCAGGAGAAGGTCAAGAGAGCCGTGTGTCTGCACGTCTCATTCTTATCTACCTATGGTGAACTGCTGAACAGCCCTCTTTCCAGCTACGGCATCAATGGCGTGAGCATGAGTTTTGATGCGGCAAAGGTGGTAACACAGGGCGGTGTTACCACCAACCAGGCAGTCATGCAGCAGCTGAGGCAGTCGGGTCTTGCCACCCGGCTGATCCCCTGATGTGGCCGTGCTTGGTGCCACCGGGAGTGTGCAACACCCCTTGCAAGGTCGTTCTGACTGCAGGTGAAGGGGAAGATTGCGCTCCTGTTGTGGCTGCAACCCTCAAAATCAACTGCAACTGGCAGGATAATCCCCGGCAGGTATTGGATGCGGAACGCCGGCTGATACAGCTAGGCGGCGTTGCTCTGTTCAGTGGTGATATTGCCCCTACTGTGGATGTTTTGGCTGGTACCGTAGAGATCTACGGTGTTGAATGGACCATCCACAAGGGGACAAAGTGCCGCAATCCGGATGGAACTGTGAACTATACGAAGCTGGAGCTGATGTGATATGCCCCGTGCTGAACTGAAGCTAAATCTTTCGGCACTGGATGGTGTTCGTCGTGAAGCCATGGATGCTGCACTGGAAACTGTTTCTGCGCTACGCGGAGAGGTAATCACTGCGCAGGTGATGCCCTTTGACAGTGGTGACATGCAGAATAACAGCACTACGGTGCAGCAAAGGGTCGAAGGCGATGATATACACACTGCCTTATTGACCGATACTCCGTACGCTCGGAAGAATTACTACCACCCTGAGTATAATTTCCAGACCGTTAATAACCCGAACGCCCAAGGTCTATGGCTTTCCTCCTGGCTTCCCGGTGGAGCGAATGAAAGCTTTTTACTCGATACATACCATCTCAAACTGAGAGCGAGGTTAGGCAAATGATTACGGAACAAGTGAAGAACTGGATCAAGGTGCAAGCTCCTGAGTTCGCTAATTGTATCCGCTTGGGTGCTGTCGATGCCAATGCAGAGCGTTTTCTGGGCGTGTACCCCGGCAATCCTACCGGGCGAACCCATATTGCCATTGGCGGCGCTGATTGCACCAAGCACAGCACCTTCTATGCCCGTTTGTTACTTCGCTGGGGAAAGAGCCAAGTCGTTGCTGAAAAGCAGGCGCAGGCGCTCTGGGGGCTGTTCTACGGCCTTACAGACACCGATATGGGCGGTACTACAGTTTCCTTTGTAGATCCTGGTTCCGGTCCTGTGCCTATGGGACGGGGCGGAGATGGCGTGTTTGAGTACACCATCAATCTTACTATCACCTACATGAAGGAGTGAAATGAATGACTGGCGTGTACCCTGTTTTTAAGAACAAGTTCAAGATCGGCGACAGTGCCGAAAAGGTAAACACCATCGCCGAAATGGATAACTTCTCCGTTTCCATCGACGGCAACGTGGAAGAGTGGAGCCCCATGGAAGCCGAAGGCTGGCTGAAGCGCATGGTGACCGGCAAAGCTCTGACCATCTCCCTGTCCGGCAAGCGCTGTGTTGGCGATGCCGGCAATGACTACATTGCTGAGAAGGCATGGAAGACCGGCGCAGACTGTGAAGGCCACTTTGAGTGGGAATTCCCCAGCGGTGCCAAGCTGACCTTCCCCTGTGTGGTTAGCGTTACCAACCCCGGCAGCGGTGAAAGCCGTAATGTGGCTGCCCTGGAAGTGGACATCATGTCCAACGGCAAGCCCGAATACACCCCCGCAGCGGCTTAAGGCTGCGCAACATTCTACACTATGCCCCCACCCCGCCCAGGGGTGGGGGTTTCTCGTGAAAGGAGAAACTAACTATGGGTAAGATGTACACCCTTGACAACAAGCTGCTGACCGAAACTTCCGAGATTCGCATTGGCGACAAGGTCTATCCTGTCGATGATCGGGTCAAGACCGTCAAGAAGATCCAGGAGATCTCTAAGAACATTTCCGATGATCCCTACGGCAGCATTTCCGAGGCTTTGACCCTTGCTTTGGGGCCCAAGGCCGCAAAGGAGATCGACGATATGAACATGCCCCACAAGGCATATCAGCGGATGTTTGAGCTGGTTATGGCTGCAGTCACCGGCGAGGATGAAGATGTGATTGCTGGTCGATTTCAGGACAAAGCGGAATAACATCCAAGATACTGCCTACGATCAGGACTACGATAAGGTCTTGATCGAGCAGAGCATTGCCAAACAGTATGGGATCCTTCCGAGTCAGCAGGGAAATCTGTCATACTCGGAATGGTCCAAACTGGTTAGCGGCTTGATGGATGATACACCACTTGGCCG
>JAZREX010000095.1:0-1801 GCA_045661025.1 Faecousia sp.
TGTCTGCTGCTCTGTGCGGCGGTCCCTTCATGAAGGCTCTGTCCGGCAAGGACGAGAACGGCAACAACTGCATGTACCGTCTGGGCCACTTCTTCTTCGTTATCAACCCTGAGTTCTTCATGGGTCTGGATACCTTTGAGAAGACTGCTGGCGAGATCTGCCGCGGCCTGCGTGCCTCTGAGAAGGCTCCCGGCGCTGAGCGCATCTACACCGCTGGTGAGAAGGAATGGCTGTCCTGGCAGGAGCGTAAGGATCTGGGTGTGCCTGTTGGCGAGAGCATCCAGAAGGAACTGATCATGCTTCGTGACAAGTTCAATCTGAACTACACCTTCCCCTTCGAAAACAAGTAATTGACCGGGAGGATCCCAATTATGGAACAAACCCAATTACTTCGCTCCATTCAGCTTTACCTGTTTGACATGGACGGCACATTGTACCTGGGAAACCGGCTGTACGATTTCACCATCGAGCTGCTGCAGACTCTGAAGCAGACCGGTCGGCGTTATCTGTTCATGACAAACAATTCTTCCAAGAGCGTGGAAGATTACATCAAAAAGCTGCACAAGCTGGGCATCGAGGCAACCCGCGAGGACTTTATTACTTCCTCTCAGGCTACTGCCTACTACCTGAAGCTGCATCATGCTAACCAGCGTCTGTATGTCTGCGGTACTGAGTCCTTGAAAGAGGAGCTGCGTTCTGAAGGCTTTACCATCACAGAAGAGCTGGATGAGGTTGAATGCATCGTCATGGGCTTCGACACCGAGCTGACCTTCAAAAAGCTGGAGGATGTAAGTAAGCTCCTGCTGACCCGGCCTGAGCTGCCCTACATTGCCACCAACCCCGATCTGGTTTGCCCCACAGAATACGGCAGCGTTCCGGATTGTGGCAGTGTGTGCCATATGATCTTTAATGCCACCGGCAAGAAGCCTGTGGTCATCGGCAAACCCAGCCCCTTGATGCCGGAGCTTGCTATGCAGCATCACGGCTACAGCAAGGAAGAAACTGCTGTGGTGGGCGACCGTATCTACACCGATATCAAGTCCGGTCTGAATGCCGGCATTACCGGTATCCTGGTTATGAGCGGCGAGACCACCCAGGAGATCCTGGACGCTTCCGAGGACAAGCCCCATATTGTCCTGCCCGACGCTTCCGGAATCTTAGATGCGATTAAGTAATAATAAAAAGGACACGCCTTGGCGTGTCCTTTTTATTATCGCTTTGCTCATCCGCACCGCATTTAATCTTTCGAATCTCCGGGGTAACAAAAAGAGAGCGTACCATTTGGTACGCTCTCTTTTTGGTGACCCGCCGGAGATTCGAACTCCGGACCCACTGCTTAAAAGGCAGTTGCTCTACCGACTGAGCTAGCGGATCATAAGCTGAGGGGAATCAAATTCCAATAGCCCCTCAATGGTTCCTTTAGGTGCTTTTGGCTTTGTTCTCCTTGCCTTGCGACAGCAAGGCTTCGTCGGCCGCACCCAAAATCCCACTAAACGATAACACTGAGGGGTGCAAGCAGTTTTCAGCCTGCCTGCTTTTGTCAGGATAAGAAAAACTTTGCAGACAATACTTTCTGTATTATCAAAAAATTTTCCGCAATACTGGCAAAAGCAGGCGACTGAAAACCTGTTGGGATTTGATTTCCCTCAGCTTTTGGCTGGGATGGCAGGATTTGAACCTACGAATGCCAGAGTCAAAGTCTGGTGCCTTACCGCTTGGCGACATCCCAATGTAGCGTGCCCAGCGGCGGACACACGCAGTATTATAACACAGCCATTTTCATTTTGCAACCATTATTTCT
>JAZREX010000096.1:0-7024 GCA_045661025.1 Faecousia sp.
ATAGTTGTAAAGCAGATCTGCAGATACAGAAGAGCCGAAGCCGTGGTTGACAGCGGCTACAGAGCCGTCTTTTTTGCGGATATCTTCTTCCAGCGGGCGGTGATTCCAGCTTTCACTCCAACGGGTGAAGAAGGAGTGGCCGTAGAACATAATCAACCCTTTTTCAATGGGTTTTTCCGCCATGGAGGGATAGTATTTTTCCATATCGGCCAGATTGTGTCGTACGCCAAACATAAAATATCCTCCAAATTAAAATTACTGTTCTAATTGTTTCCTGGAAGTAAAGACCGGATCCAGGGCGTGATGCACCATCATATGATCGTAATAGCGCTCTATCTCAATCTCGTATTTTCCAAATTCGTCCAGGAAGCCCATGGCATAGGTTTCTGCCTCTTCGTCTTTACCAACGCACTTTAGCGCCATAGCCTTTGCATAGCCACGGCAGAACTGGGCATGGCGCAGCAACAGTCGGGTGGCAACGGTCTGGACACGGACAGGGGAGGTGTGATGCTCTTTTAAGTCCTCTTCCAGCTGCCGGGTGATGGCCTCTACTTCCAGCAGGGGCTTTTCCATTTGGGCTACGTAATAGTTGCCCCGGGTGCCGCCGAAGGTGCGGTTAAATGCCAGATAGCTCTGAGGCATATGGGTGTCTATGGCCTTAAGGTAGTTGAATGCAATTTCCCACTGCGGGCCATAGGCGTGGCGCATATAATCTTCTACCAACGCATCAAAGTCTACACCGGTGTCAAATAAAGTGGAGGCATAGACATAATAGCAAAGGCCGTTGGGGAAGAAGGAACGCTGAGAACCGTCCTGAATAATGCCTTTGAAGCCGTTATCCCGGTAGGATAGTACATCCTCATAAAGCCGCCGGGCAAAGCACAGCACGCCGGGAGCGTAGAACTGGTGCTTCCAGAAATGATATTCATAAGCAAAGGAATTGCAGGGGGCGAAGTGCCGCCATCTGTTTGTCCGCTGAATATATTCTTCCAGGGTGTAGATCCGGCAGGATCGGTCATTGAGCCGGAAGGGGGTAAAGGATTCTACTTTGGGATCTTTGGGAATGGAGTATGTGTAGCTGCGGGTGATTGCCCCCAGCATGATAGAAAAACGACTGGGATTTTTGATGTACTCGCAGGTAGGTTCCCAGGCGGTGTCAGAGTAGGCGCAGAAAACAATGCGGGTGTCAAGTTTCCGGGCGGTAAGTTCTGCATCGATTTCATTGAGCAGCACTACATACCAGTCAGAGGGGGTTTTTACCCGGCAGGCATCGCATTCACAGTGGTTTTTGGTGCCGTCTGCCAGCCATACATGCAGATAGGTTACATGAGAGTTTTCCTGAGCGTAGTCGCAAACCTTTTTGGTAACCAATGCCCGGGCCTTTTGGTTGGACATACAGAAATTGGTGTTCAAAGGAATGCCGTGGTAGAGCTCTCGTTTGCCGTCCAGCATGGCAAGATATTGGCGGGATTCTTCGGGTACGACAGAATCGTCGACTGCATGCCAGCCGGACAATGTGCTGATACCGAAGGCTTCCGCAGTCCAGCCGTGGCCCATATCGTGAAACTGCAAGCCCCGTTTGGCGATCTCTGCTTCACAGGCCCGTTTCCATTGCAGCACGGTTTCCGGTTGTACTTGTTCCGGCTCCCGGTTGGCAGTGTTCAGACGGTGGTTATAGTACCAAGCGTAATACACCATAGGAATATCAAATTCCAGCATATAGGTGTTTAGGCCGATCTTGGGGGAGAAGTCGATGGTTTCCAGCATGCACTGCTGACTTTCTGCGCCTTCGTTACACTGTCCCCGGTAGCGACAGTCAGCCATTTTATGGAAGTAGGTGGGGGCAATATTCTGGATGGGGATGTATTCGCCGTCTACACCGGGGAAAAGCCACCGGCAGCCGTTCAAAGTCAGATATTTATATACTGCCTGCAGAATACTTCTTTGGTTAGAGCCGGCGATGATGCCGCCTTGTTCGTTGGTGTCAATGTGCAGGATGTCATCGAGAAGTAAGTCCTCTGCTTCATCAGTGGACAGACCGAAGTCCTCCATCAGTCCCAACCGGAAACCGTCGGTGGCGGCAGGGTCATAGGTGATGGTGATCTCACCGCAGCGGGGCATCATCATGCGCAAATATTTCTTTAATTCCTCAGCAGAAAAGTCTACAACGGGGTGAGATGTGATCTTATAAATCTTATACATAAGAAACCGCCGCCTTCGTGTTGTGATTTGTTTCAGCATACCATAGGGGGAGGGGAAAAACAAGCTATTTTACAAAAAACAGGACGCCGATTTGGCGCCCTGTTTTGGAAAATATATTAGCCAATGGGCTCAAAGTCGGCTGCGCCGTGCTTGCACAAAGGACAAACAATATCCTCCGGCAGTTCTTCTCCCTCGTAGATCCAGCCGCATACTTTGCAAACATAACCTTGTTTACCCTGGGTCTCCGGCTGGGGCTTTACATGGTTTTGATAGTAGGTATAGGTCATGGTTTCGGTGTCTGCCATGACTCTGGATTCGGTGATGGAGCAGATAAACATGCCGTGGGTATCTAAGTCCACATAGCTTTCTACTTTGAGGCTGATAAAGGCATTGATGTGCCGGGGGAGGAACACAAGACCGTTATCAGAGCGCAATACATTGCATTCTGCAAATTTATCTACAGCCCGTCCGGACTGGAAGCCGAATTTCTGGAAAACCTCAAAAGGTGCGGTGGTGTCCAGAATGTTCAGGTTCATGATGCCGGTGTTGCGAATGACATGGTGGGAGTAGTTGTCTTTGTTGATGGTAACAGCGATCCGGTTGGGGGTGTTGGTCACCTGGCTAACGGTGTTGACGATCAAGCCGTTGTCCCGCTTGCCGTCATTGGAGGTTACCACATACAGGCCGTAACCGATATGAAATAGTGCGTTTAAATCGTTTTTGTTTGCGGTTTCATCGTGCTGGGCTAAGTACTCCCGGCACAGCTCCTTGGCCAGGGATTCCACCTGGTCCCGGCTTTCTTGATTTAGGGCAGAACGGATGGTAACAGTATGCTCTGCCAAAGTTAGATTCTTGCTACCCTCCAGCATTTTCTTCATAACCTTTGTTGCCATAGGTGCCCAAGAGCCGTTTTCCATAAAGGCAATAGTGCGGTTTTGGAAATTGCGCTCTGTTAAGTGGTGGATGTACTCTTTCATAAAGGGGAATACATCAGCGTTATAAGTAGTGGTGGCCAGCACCAGCTTGCTGTAACGGAAGGCGTCGGCAACGGCTAAGGCCATATCGCATCGGGCCAGATCGTGCACGACTACCTTGGGACAGCCGTAATGACGCAGCTTCTCTGCCAGCAAGAGGGCAGCTTCTTTGGTGTGTCCGTAGATGCTGGTATAGGCAACAACAATACCTTCGTCTTCTACAGCGTAGCTGGACCAGGTCTGGTACTTTTGCAGATAGTGTCCTAAGTTTTCCGTCAGCACCGGTCCGTGGAGGGGGCAGATGATTTGAATGTCCAAGGTGGCTGCTTTTTTCAGCAGCGCCTGTACCTGGGCACCGTACTTGCCCACAATGCCGATGAAGTAGCGGCGGGATTCATCATCCCAAGGCTCGTTGACATCTAAAGCGCCGAACTTGCCGAAGCCGTCAGCAGAGAACAGAACCTTGTCCAGAACATCATAGGTCACAATGACTTCCGGCCAGTGCACCATAGGTGCGGTAACAAAAGCCAGGGTATGTTGACCCAAGGAAAGGGTGTCATTCTCAGCTACCACGATCCGCCGCTCGGTATAGTCATTCCCGAAAAATTGTTTCATCATCACAAATGCCTTAGCAGAGGACACCACAGTTGCTTTCGGATAAACCTGCATAAAATTGGCGATATTGGCAGCGTGATCGGGCTCCATATGTTGTACGATCAAATAATCCGGGGTGCGGTCTTTCAGAGTTTTTTGAATATTATCCAGCCATTCATGGGTAAAGTTCTGGTCTACAGTGTCCATAATGGCAATTTTTTCGTCCACAATGGCGTAGGAATTGTAGGCCATGCCGTTAGGAACAACATACTGTCCCTCAAACAGGTCTACCTTATGGTCATTGACACCAATATAATAGATATCCTTTGTGATGTTCATAATCATGCTCCTTTGCTATGCAATTATTTACAGCGTTATTGTAGTGGAAAACAAGTCGTTTTGCAAGTAAAAGCATTAAATACCAATTAGTTCCAGAACGATCTTTACAGCCAGCAGCCCCAGGACGATGAAGATCACAGGCCGTACGATCTTGCTGCCGTTTTTAATGGTCAGCCCTGCACCCAGATAATGGCCGGTCATAGAAAATACCGCAGCAATAATGCCCACAGGGAACAGCACTTTGCCGGCTAGAATGGAGGTTGCAACTGCACCGATGTTGGAAGAAAGGTTGACCACTTTCACATTGCCGGAAGCGGTACGCATATCCATTTTGGCGAAGTTGCAGAAGATCAGCAGCAAAAATGTGCCGGTTCCCGGCCCGTAAAAACCGTCATAACCGCCAACCAAAAAGGAAGCACCCCAGACGATCAGCATTTGCAGCTTTCGATCGATCTGTCGCTTTTCCTCTGGGAATTTCTTTTGACGCAGCATCACCAAAGCTACGATGGGCAGCACCACCAGAAGCAGATATTTCAGGTAATTTTCATTGACCATGATCTGCAGCTTTGTGCCCAAATGAGCGCCCAGCAAGGCAAACACAACCGAAGGGAGAGCCAAGACCCAATCCACAAAGCCGCCCTTCAAATAACGGTATGTAGAAAATACAGTGCCCAGACAGGAAGATAATTTGTTGGTACCCAGGGCGTAATGGGTGGGTAGGCCCGCCAAAAGGTAGACCGGTACGGAAATAATACCGCCACCGCCGCCAATGGCATCTACAAAGGATGCACAAAAAACGCCCACACCAATAAGCAATACCACCCAAATCGGATATCCGGAAATCATAAGAAAACGCTCCTTTTAAGTATCTATGTCATATCCTTTATAGCATACTATACCTGCGCTCCAATGTCGAGAGGAAAATACCTGTTTTTAGTTCCGTTGATAGGAATGTGTATTATAGTTTGATAGAGGTATTGGTTTGACTACTACAAATAAAAATCAGGAGCGCATTAGCGCTCCTGATTGAAGGTCAATTATTTGTTGCAATAAAGGTGATATCTTTGCTGTTCCAGAAATCAGGCATAAAGTGGATTTCCAATTCGTTCCAATCTGTAGGAACTTCGTAGCCTACAACACCTTTAAATTTCTTGCCTGCAGCCACAGTGCCATCCAGCTGATTTTTATTTCCTTTTTCCAGGAGTGCACTAAGACTATAGGAACAGGTATAGTCATCGCAGTAGGCTTCAAAGCTTAACATGGAAGAAACATTAACATCTTCCTTGGAATTGTTGGTAATCTCAAATTCGCAGAGGAGAAAAATGTTTCCATCGCTGGGGGTGTTAAAGCTAGAGCCGGTACTTTCGGTTACGCCAACAAAAGAAACCTGAACATCTTTTAATTCAGCAATTTCGCCAACGCTGAAAGTGTTTTTACTGTTTTGAGAATCAGTGGCTGTTGTAGTGGTCTGACTAGAAGTGTTATCTCCAACCTTAACCGGTTCGTTATTGCCGCCTGTGGCACTAATGATGATAACTAGCACAATAATACCGGCAATTACAGCAAAAATGGGGTTTGCTTTTTTATTTTTTGCGCCACAGTGTGGACAGACTTTTGCGTTGCGAGCAATTTGTTGCTTGCAAGTTTTGCACTCATACATTTTCTCTTTCATTTTTAATACCTCTTTATCTGTTGATTTTATGCCCACAAGATCGGCATAAAACAAGTATAACAGATTTACAATAATTACGCAAGTGCGTATACGCACTTGCGTAAATTAAATTACCATGTTTTTGAGGTGAAAAGAATGAGTGTCAAAGATATGGTGGCTATGCGTTTTAAGGAATTGTGCAAGGAACGCAATATTAAGATCAATGAACTGGCATATCGGTCCGGTGTAACACCATCTACGGCGTACAGTATGATAGACCCAAATCGTAGGGATGTGTCTATTGTAACAATTAAGAAATTTTGTGATGGATTAGATATCACGCTTGGAGAGTTCTTTTCTACAGAGGGATTCGATTGCTTGGAACAAGAAATTATATAACTGGGCTGTGTACTCTGTAACAGGGCGTATTGGCGTATTTATATTTTTGCGCAGCATAGCTGCGCGTACGCCGTTGCAATGTGCCGCCCTCTGGGCGGCGTACGCCGGAGGGCCTCGTTTAATTAAGGTTCGCCGCCATCCAGTTGGCGGCGGCAACGCTCATCCGCGTTGCATTTAGATTATTCGAGTCCCTCGGCGAAAGAAAAAAAGCAGATACCCGAATGGGTATCTGCTTTTTTGTGCCGCTCACTCAGGCTTCGAATCCCTTTGCCGTATAAAGCAAAAACGCAGACCACCGAATGGTGATCTGCGTTTTTGGTACGGCTGAAGGGATTCGAACCCCCGACCTTTTGGTTCGTAGCCAAACACTCTATCCAGCTGAGCTACAGCCGCATACTGCTTGCGACAGCTAGATTATAATAGCACAAAGGTTTTGATAATGCAACCCCTATTTTCAAAAAATTGCAACTTTTTTATTTTCCCCTTTTTCTCGCAAAAAACACCCCGCTGCGCTTATCTGCACAGCGGGGTGTTTGGATGTGATTGGGGCTTATTAGCCGCCGAAGACCTTGATCATAAAGCCTGCGGCAACGGCAGAGCCGATCACGCCGGCCACGTTGGGGCCCATGGCGTGCATCAGCAGGAAGTTGGAGGGGTTGGACTTCTGACCCTGAATCTGAGCCACACGGGCGGCCATGGGCACGGCGGAAACGCCGGCGGAGCCGATCAGGGGGTTAACCTTGCCCTTGGTCAGGATGTACATCACATCACCGGCCAGCAGACCACCGGCGGTGGACAGCAGGAAGGCGGTCAGACCCAGAACCACGATGAACAGAGTCTCCTTGGTCAGGAAGGTGTCATAGGT
>JAZREX010000097.1:0-2729 GCA_045661025.1 Faecousia sp.
GTTTCCACTATGTTCCATGGGGAATACGGTATCGAAGATGTGTGTATGTCGGTGCTGACCCTGGTGAATCAAACCGGCGCTCGGGGTATGATTCGAAATCCTCTGACACCGGAGGAGACACAAAAGCTGCGTGTCAGCGCAGAAAAGCTAAAAGGGGTTATTGCCCAACTGGATATTTAAGTGTGCAGTGCCGACCCTTATTTTTGGGCCGGCACCTGCCTGTTTTTATGTAAGGAGTCCTCCTTGATGGAATACAACGATATTTATGATAAAGACAAAAATTTGACTGGTCGCACCCATCTTCGGGGAACATCCTGGAAGCGGGGGGAGTATGGTCTGGTAGTTTGTGTCTGGGTCTATGATGGGGATGGAAAATTGCTCATGACACGCAGAGCGAAGGAGAAGTCTTTTGCAGGCACTTGGGAGAACTCCGGCGGCGCAGCCAGAGCAGGGGAGAGCAGTCGCCAAGCCATTGCTCGGGAATTGTTTGAAGAGACAGGAATCTGCGCGCCTGAGGATGCTTTTGAATTTTTGGAGACTACCCGGGATAAAAATTGCCACTATGATTTTTATTGTCTGCAACGGAAGATTCCGTTGGAGGAAATTCGTCTGCAGCCCGGCGAGACAGATGATGCCAAATGGGTAAGTTTTTCCCAGGTCCATGAGATGATCGAAAAGGGGCAGATCTGCAAGGTGATTGCCAAGCAGTTTTTACGACAGGAACCGGAGCTGAAGAAAAGACAAACTGCACAACAATAGGCTTTAAATTTTGGGGAAATTGTCAAATAGATTTTTCTTGTAATTAGATATTATTTCGAGGTATAATGAAAAAAAGCGTTTTTCATTGTCCGGCAGAAAACGCTGTTGCCGGACTGGAAAACGCCTTTTTTATTAATAGGAGGTTAAAGACTATGATTACATTGATGGATTTGCCTAATCGCCGGGGCGGCGTGCCTCTGCGGGTAGCACAGGGTCATTTTGCAACAAACCATAGCCATATTAACTACTATGTAGATATTACCTTTCATAAAACCAGACTTAGTGAAGCCAAGGCGATGGCCAAACAGCTGGTAACCCGGTTTGAATCCACGACCTTGGTAGATACTATTTTGTGTCTGGACGGAACGGCGGTGATCGGCACATGTCTGGCGGAAGAGCTGACTGACAGCGGTTTTAAAAATCTGAACCGCCACGGTACGATCTATGTGCTTGAGCCGGAATATAATGCCAACAGTCAGATGATCTTCCGTGATAATATAAAGCCTTTGATCCGGGGAAAGAATGTGCTGGTGCTTATGGCCAGCTTGACCACGGGCTTTACTGCAAAACGCAGCATTGAGGCCATTGGTTATTATGGCGGATATGTGGCGGGGGTAGCGGCGTTATATAGCGCGGTGGATAACACTGGAGACTACCCGGTAGCCTCGGTATATACGCTGGAAGATTTACCGGGTTATGCCAGCTATGATTATCGGGAATGCCCATACTGCAAAGCGGGGCAGAAGATCGATGCATTGGTAAACAGCTTTGGTTATTCCGGTATTTAGTGTGATAGGAAAATAAATAAGGCCAAGGGCGCACAGCAGCCCTTGGCCTTGCTTTTTGAAATAAAAAAACCGGAGAAAATCTCCGGAAAAATTTGGTAAACTTTATTGACAAAGGGAAAGCGGTGTGATAGAATGGTACTCTATACTGTGATAATATGCCTTTTTATGCATTCTTCCCAGCATGAGCATATTACCACAGGCGGGAAAGGTTGTCAAGAGGATATTTTATTTTAATGACAACTTGCCCGGGCGTATCAATGTAAGCAACACATCATTCCGGCGAAAGCCGAAAGAAAGGCTGTGATGATCCATATGGCAATGGTCAGGGACGAAATGTTCGGTAAGACCATGCGTAAGTCCTACGCAAAGTACGAAGAGATTCTGGAAATGCCCAATATGCTGAAGATTCAGAAGGACTCCTACCAGTGGTTCCTGGAGGAAGGCCTGCGTGAAGTTTTCAAGGATGTTGGTGTAATTACCGATTTCTCTGGCAAGCTGGAGCTGAGCTTCCTGGATTACTCCATGGAAGACAAGCCCAAGTACACCATCGAAGAGTGCAAGGAGCGGGATGCTACCTATGCACGCCCCATTAAGGTTCGTGTCCGTCTGCGCAACACCGAGACTGACGAGATCAAGGAACAGGACATCTTCATGGGTGATTTCCCCATCATGACCAATGGTGGCACTTTCGTGATCAATGGCGCAGAGCGCGTTATTGTTTCTCAGATCGTGCGTAGCCCTGGCATGTACTACGGTCATGAGGTGGACAAGTCTGATCAGCATACCTACACCGCAACGGTGATTCCTTACCGTGGCGCATGGTTGGAGTATGAAACAGATCTGTCTGATGTTTTCTGGGTTCGTATCGATAAGAACCGGAAACTGCCTATCACCTGCCTGATCCGCGCTCTGGGTGTGGATACCGACGAGAAGATCAAGGCGATGTTCGGTGAAGATCCCCGTATTTTGGCAACCTTGGAAAAGGATGCCTTCAAGACCAGAGAAGAAGGTCTGCTTGAGATCTACCGCCGTCTGCGTCCCGGTGAGCCTCCCACAGTGGAGACTGCCATTGCTCACCTGGAAGGCCTGCTGTTCGACGCCCATCGTTACGATGTGAGCGCTGTGGGCCGTTATAAGTTCAATAAGAAGATGGACATCTGGAGCCGTCTGTCCGGTCAGGAA
>JAZREX010000098.1:0-2514 GCA_045661025.1 Faecousia sp.
GGCATTTGAAAAGCAGGATTATCTGGGCAAGGGCTGCAAGCTGCTGAACTCTGAGGAGTTTACCGGTTTGACTGTGGAAGAGGCGAAGGAAGCCATCACCTGCAAACTGGAAAAGGCTGGCGTTGCCAGAAGAAAGACCAATTATCATTTCCGTGAGTGGATCTTTGCCCGCCAGAGATACTGGGGCGAACCTGTTCCTTGTGTTTATACAGAAGATGGAAAGACTGTGTTCCTGCCCGATGAAGAGCTGCCTCTGATCCTGCCGGAGCTGGATGACTATAAGGGTCATAACGGCCAGGCACCTCTGGAAAATGCTACCGAGTGGAAGCAGTATGATGCAAACGGCATCCGTGGCACTCGGGAGACCTCTACCATGCCCGGTTCTGCCGGTTCTTCTTGGTACTATATGCGCTATATCGATCCCAACAATGATAAGACCTTCTGTGATCCTAAGCTGTTGGAGCACTGGCTGCCTGTGGATCTGTACATCGGCGGCCCGGAGCATGCTGTGGGCCATCTGATCTATTCCAGAATCTGGAATCGCTTCCTGTATGACCAGGGCTTGTCCCCGGTAAAAGAACCCTTTAAGAAGCTGGTGCACCAGGGTATGATCCTGGGTGAGAACGGCATCAAGATGGGCAAGCGTTTCCCGGAATTTGTGGTCAATCCCAGCGATGTTGTGCGGGAGTACGGCGCAGATACATTGCGTCTGTACGAAATGTTCATGGGCCCGCTGGAGGTTTCCAAGCCCTGGAGCACTACTGCTGTGGCAGGCGCAAAGAAGTTTATCAACCGTGTGTGGAATTTCTTTACTGAGGAAAAGAACATCACCGACACCGATGATGGCGAACTGACCAAGCTGTACCACCAGACTGTGAAGAAGGTAACCGCCGACTTTGAGTCTTTAGGCTTTAATACAGCGATTGCTCAGATGATGGTGTTTGTCAACGGCGTGTATAAGAAGGGCAGCTGTCCCAGAGAATATGCAGAGGGCTTTATTAAGATGATCTCCTGCATTATCCCTCATGTGGGCGAAGAGATCTGGCAGGTCTTAGGCCACAATGATACCATTGCCTATGAGAGCTGGCCTACCTACAGCGAGGAAAAATGTAAGGATTCTGAGATCACTATGGCAGTTCAGGTCAACGGCAAGATGCGCGGCACTGTGCTGATGGATGCGGATTTGGACAATGATACTGTGGTGAACAATGTCCTGGCAGATGAGAAGATTGCCAAGTTCCTGGAAAAGAACGGCGGCAGCATTATTAAGACCATTGTGGTCAAAAATAAGCTGGTCAACCTCATTGTTAAGTAAAGAAAAACAAAAAACAAAGAAAAATGAGGAAATCTTTCTTGACATTTTGATGTCTTGGGAGTATAATAACCTAGCCTGTATAGGCCCTGAACGCATCCAGGAATTAGCCGGATGCCATCGGAGGGAGGGAAAACAATGTCTGAAATTCGCGTAAAGGAAAACGAGTCTCTGGAGAGCGCTCTGCGCCGTTTCAAGCGTAGCTGTGCTAAGGAGGGCGTTATTGCCGAAGTTAAGAAGCGCGAGCATTATGTCAGCCCCAGCCTGAAGCGTAAGCAGAAGTCTGAAGCTGCCCGTAAGAACAAGAGAAAGTTCTATTAATTTTCCCTCTTGCTATTTGCTCAAAAATGCCACAGACAAAAGTCTGTGGCATTTCTTTTTTTAGTTATAATAGTGTGGCTGTGATAGAGGCCATGGCAAAGCCGGTAAGGTCTGCCAGCAAGGCTGCTGGGATAGTATACCGGGTCTTTTTAATACCGGCAGCTCCAAAGTAAACGCTGATGGTGTAAAAGGTGGTTTCGGTAGATCCTAACATAATGGCTACCGTGCGGCCGATTTGGGAATCCACGCCGTAAGTTGCCATTAAATCTGCCCCCACGGCAAGGGCTGCGCTGCCGCTGATAGGGCGGATCAGCACTAAGATGGCAGTTTCTTTTGGAATATGGAAAAAGGACATCACCGGTGCCATGAATTTGCCAATGGCTTCCACTGCGCTGGATTGGCGCAGCATGGTCACCGCGGTGAGTAATAAAATAAGGGTAGGAATTAGTTGCAGGATCAGTTTTAATCCATCTGCAGCGCCGGATAGCAAAAGATCATAGGGGTTGCAGCGCTTTTTTAATGCAATGCAGCAGATGACAACCAGAAAGATGGGGATAATGTAGTCAGTCATGGCGCCACAGCTTTCCTAGAAGATATGCTGCCAGCAGTCCGATCCCGGCGGAGGTGAAGCTTGTGATCCAGACCGCCGGGAGAATATCAAAAGGGGCGGCTGCCCCTAAGGATGCCCGGATGGCGGCCACATTGGCCGGGATCAGTTGGATGGATGCGGTGTTTAACACGATCAGCCGGCAAAGCTCCGGCCCAGCGATTTCCGGTGTATTTGGATTTTTTAGTCGAATGGCTGCTTGAATCCCCATGGGGGTGGCGGCGTTGCCCAGACCTAACAAATTAGCGCAGATATTGTTGCTGAGAAAGCCTGC
>JAZREX010000099.1:0-5742 GCA_045661025.1 Faecousia sp.
TGTGAGAAGGCCTTCCGGGTTTGGCTGAAGAATAAGTACGGAACCATCGAAGCGGTCAATAAGGCCTGGAATATGGAATTCTGGGGTCATACCGTATATGACTGGGATGAGATCGTACTGCCCAACGCCCTGGGTGACGGCATGGAAAACGGTACGGACACCGCATTTGCCGGCCTGTCTGTGGATTACCGCAGATTTATGTCTGACAGTATGCTGGAAAATTATAAGATGGAGCGTGATGTGGTTCGCCGCTATAATCCCGATACCATCATCACCACCAATCTGATGGGAACCTATAAGTTCCTGGACTACTTTAAGTGGGCCAAGGAAATGGATATCGTGTCCTGGGACAACTATCCCAGCTACAATACCCCCTGGAGCTTTACGGCTATGAGCCACGATCTGATGCGTGGATTGAAGGATGCACCCTTTATGCTGCTGGAGCAGACCCCCAGCCAGCAGAACTGGCAGCCCTATAACTCCCTGAAGAAGCCCGGCCAGATGCGCGCACAGAGCATTCAGACCATGGCCCACGGTGCCGATACCGTGCAGTTCTTCCAGCTGCGCCGCAGTGTTGGCGGCTGTGAAAAGTTCCACGGTGCGGTTATCGGTCATGTGGGACACAATAATACCCGGGTATTCCGTGAAGTCAAGCAGTTGGGCGAAGAGCTGGAGCGGCTGGGAACCTCTACCTTGGGTAGTGTCAACCAGGCAGATGTAGGTATCATCTTTGACTGGGATAACTACTGGGCACTGGATTATACCAGCGGTCCTACCGAAGATCTGAAATATGTGGATCAGATTCACCACTACTACAAGTTCTTCTATCATAACAACATCAGCGTGAATATGATCCCTGTGGATGCAGACTTCAGCAAGTATAAGATCGTAGTCGCTCCTGTTCTGTATATGGTAAAGTCCGGCATGAAGGAAGCTTTGACCAAGTTTGTAGAAAACGGCGGTATTCTGATCACTACCTTTATGAGCGGTCTTGTGGATGAGTCTGACAATGTCCATTTGGGCGGCTATCCCGGTCCCCTGCGGGAGCTGGCTGGCGTGTGGGTAGAAGAGATCGATGCCCTGGCACCTGAGCAGACCAATACCATCACCTTCACGGACGGTACCAGAATGACTTGCAATCTGCTGTGCGATCTGATGCATCTGGAAGGTGCTCAGATGCTGGCATCCTATGATGAAAACTTCTATGCCGGTATGCCCGCCATTACCAAGAACCAGTATGGCAAGGGCTTCACTTATTACATCGGCACTAATATGGACCAGGAAGGCATCGACAAGGTGCTGAAGATGGCTACCCATCAGGCAGATATCCATCCTGTGGTGGACGAACCCACTGCGTTGGAAGTCGTTTGCAGAAAGACTGCTGACAGCACCCATTACTACATCTTCAACTTCAAAGAGACGGATATCGTGATCCCCGAACAGTTTGTAGGATTTACTGATTTGCTTACTGGTGAAACCATCGTGGGAAAAAAGGTCCTGAAGACTTTTGACGCTCTGATCATCGCCATTCCAAACTAAGATGCACCGTTAATTGTCTTGAAACTAATATTTGACCGATTTTACATCATTGAAATAATATATTGATTTTATTATTCCAAATGACAAATATGGACGGAGGAATAAATTATGGGTATAGGAAAACGGATAGCGGAGTTAAGAAGGGAGAACAACATTACCCAAAAAGAGCTCGCTATGATGCTCGGAACAACGTTTGATAATATCTCAGACTGGGAATCCGAGACAAAAATACCGGATATTAATAGTGTTGTTTTAATTGGCGAAAAATTTGAAATCAGTATGGACTATCTATTGCTAGATAAAAAGCCCAATAATGTAAGTGGACCCAAGAAGAATAATCAGTCTATTTATATAATGATTGCGTTTTGCTTCGTGTCTCTTTTGGGGATTATTTTATTACTTTTGACCCCATTATTGGCAACATTTTATCAAAATTACATTAGTGGGTACGAACCTGCATATACAAATGCAAATTTATATTTGACGGAATGGCCAATGCTTGGAATTGTATTTAGCGGAGTCATCACAACATTGTCTGGATTAGGAGGACTACTTCTCGTTTTTGTAAAAAAATACACTCGCAAATTTTAGAAATTTATTGGAGGAACAAGTATGTTAAAACGAATTTTTGCATTCATCTTAGTCTTGATTTTGGGTGTATCTAGCACCTTGCCGGTGTCCGCAGCTGAAGTAAATGAAGAAATTCAACATGTGGTCTACCCTTACGAAAGCAGATTGCCATACAATGGTACAGATCATTTTTATTTTGAATACAAAGACACTAATGAAAACGCCAGAGTGACCTACTATACTGTGTATGGGTTTGAATACACAAAGGGTGCCAAGAAATATGGTTCTTGGCGAGAAGGAGCTAGTGGCGGAAGTAACGTCTCAGAAATGACTCTTACATTTGATAAATCAAATGATGTATCATTTAACATAAGTTTTACTGCATCTGTCACAGGTGAATACACGAAGAAAAACAAGGGTACCATTGGAGGAGAATTGGGTGTAACCCTAGGTGCTGCGGCCTCTTATTCGCTTGGTAGTGGAACTAGCGTTCAGGTCCCTAAAGGAAAGCATTACACCATAAAATACAGACCTGTGTACTATACATATCAAGTTGTTGAAACTGAGTATATGGAAGCATATGTCCCAGGATATGGATGGCACAAACCTGTAGTAGGAACCAAAACATGCTATGTGGATGTCTTTTCACATTGGGACTATACAGTAGTCGAGTCATGACATAAAACGATATAGTAAAATTTTCCAATCGGCAATGTTCTCCCCAAATCCAATTTTGTGCGTAAATCATACATTATTAGAGATATGCGTGCACACATCAACAGCCCGACCTGTTAACAAACCTGGTCGGGCTATTCATTCAATTAACTCAGTACACAATATATAGACAAATCATCATTAAGAAAGTGTCCAATTCAAATCCCTATCGAAACATACTATAATTTGCACTTTGTTTGAATATCAAGGACGGATCCGGCCAGGATCCGCTCATATTTTCATAGGGGGTGATTTCGTTGAAAAGGAAACGAATCCTCATGTCCTTGATTGGTGTGTTTATTACCGCCTTAAGCATTGGCACTTTCAAATTTGCAGCCTTTGGTGTAGATCCATTTCAATCACTTATGGCTGGGATAGATAGTCTATTCCCTCTCAGCTTCGGCACTTTATATGTAATTGTCAATACCCTGCTGCTTCTGTTTGCGTTGATATTTGACCGACACTTTATTGGAATATCCACATTGATCAATTTGTTTCTGCTGGGTTATGTGGTGGACTTTACTGTGCACCTGCTTACAGTACTGATTCCGGAAGCAACAATTGTGATCCGTGTTCTGTCGTTCTTGCTTGGCTTTGTTTTTCTCTGTTTAGGTTCTTCCATGTATATGACAGCGGATCTGGGCGTATCGACCTATGATGCTATCGCACTGGTGTGCACAAACAAGTGGAAATTGGGGAAATTCCGTTATGTTCGGATCACGACGGATATTGCGTGCATCTTACTGGGTGTTACCGCGTTTCTTGTCAGCGGTGGCTCAGCAAATCAAATTTCCAGTTTTCTGGGAATCGGCACGGTATTGACCGCTTTTTTTATGGGCCCACTGATCGACCTGTTTAACCGAAAAATAGCGCAGCCATTACTTGCCTTGAAATAAGATTTTGTGATTTTCTCACTGTATTTTTCATAAGAATGTGCTATAATACAGAAAAAGAAAAGGAGGCTGTGTATGAATAGCTTCAGCAAAAAAGAATACCTCAGCCTCAAGATGCCCACGGAGGAAGTGGCGGTCAGTGACCAAAAGCGCATCCTGCTGGCGTTGGAAGCATTGGGTTATCCCCATGTGACAATGCCTTTGCGTGTGATCCGGAAGCTGTATCCGCTGTGCCGGGATGCTGATTTTGACATTACAGTATCGCTGGTGCAGCGGGAAACAGACTGGGTCATTACCGATGTAGAGCCGGGTGATCAACGGCATTACCATTATGGCTTGGCGGTGGACTACGGCTCTACTACCATCGTGATGCAGCTGGTAGACTTGAATTCCGGCAGTGTCATCGGGGAAGAAAAGGTGGTCAATGGCCAAGTTCAGTACGGTACGGATATTCTGACCCGCATTACCTATGCCCTGGAAGATCCTTCCCACGCAGAAGATCTCCGGAAGGCTACCGTGGAAACCTTCCGGCAACTGCTGGAAGCACTAACGGATGCAACCGGTATCGACGCGGCTAAGTGCCCGGTTATGATCGTCTCCGGAAATACCACCATGATCCATTTCCTCCTGGGTCTCAACGCCTGGACAGTTTTTGCTTCTCCCTTTGCACCGGTCAGCTCCGATCCCGGCTTTTTATGGGGTGAAGAGGTAGGAATGGCATTTGAAGGCTTGCTCTATATCATTCCGTCTGCCTCCAATTACATTGGCGGAGATATCGTCAGCGGCCTTTTGAAGCTGGATATCCACAAGCAGGATAAAACCTGTATGTTCTTTGATATCGGCACCAATGGTGAATTGGTGCTTGGGAACAAGGAATGGATGATCGCCGGTGCCGGTGCGGCCGGTCCTGCGCTGGAAGGGTATATCAGCCGCTACGGAATGCGTGCGGCGCCCGGTGCCATCGACAAGGTGAAGATCTCCGATGGCCGGATCTCCTATACCACCATTGGAAACAGAAAGCCGGTTGGCATCTGCGGCAGCGGTATTATCGATTTACTGGCACAAATGCGGCTAAACGGCTGGATCAACATGGCAGGTCACTTGAATCCCGATGCCTCTGACCGTATCGTATATCTGCAGGACGAAAATCAGTATGCTGCGGTATATGCCACAGCAGAGGAATCTGAGACCGGAGATCCTCTGTACTTTACCCAGACGGATATCGATCAGTACCTGGACACCAAGGCGGCAGCGTTTACCATGATCGAATGTATCCTGGATTCTGCCGGAATTACCGAGCAGCATGTTGAGAAGTGCTACTTATCGGGTGCGTTCCCGGCCCACTCCGATCTGGAGGCGGCAATCACCATCGGTATCTTCCCGGACTTGCCCAGAGAAAAGTATCATATGATCGCCAATACCTCTTTGGAAGGCGCCAGGATATTGCTGACCAATCGGGACCGATTGGAGGAATTGCGGGAGCTGATAGAGAATATGTACTGTGTCCAGTTCGCATCTGTCCCGGATTTTCTGATCCGGATGCAGGCAGCCAAATTCATTCCCCATACTGATATGGAGCGATTTCCTACGATCAAAGCAAAAGTAAAATAAAGAAGTGGTGCAGCTCGTATGAACTGCACCACTTATATTTTATTCTCTTACTTCTGAAAACTGATCCTTGCCAACGCAGCAGACAGGACACTCGAAGTCTTCGGGCAGATCCTCCCATGATGTGTTTGGCGCAATGCCGGCTTCAGGGCAGCCGTCTTCTTCGTCATACTCCCAACCGCAGAGATCGCAAACGTATTTCATGATCACACCTCCGGAATGTGTTTTTGCTTTTGTATATTTAGGATAGCACTCTGCAAGAATCTTGTCAACCCTGCGGATATCTGTTTTTAGCGTGCAATCCCATTCTCGTAAACATCCTCAATTTGCTCTGCAAAATGACTTTTGTCGAAGGTTGCAGCGATCTGTTTACTTTGAGCACCTGCCGCCTTGCACCATTCCGGGTTCTGCAGAATAG
>JAZREX010000100.1:0-1716 GCA_045661025.1 Faecousia sp.
GAAATGTCCTGCCCATTATGGTAGGTTACTTAGTAACTTCCCTGGTATTTGGCTGGCTTTTCCAGGGCGAGGGCGACTTTGCCTTAACTGTGGGCAATCAGTCCATTTTGATCGGCCTGTGCTACGCCAACGGTTTAAGCCCCATTGCCGGCAAGTACGGCTTTGGCTACGGTATGCTGGCTAGCGGTCTGCACTATCTGCTGGTTACCGCAGTTCCCGATATGCACGGCGGCTTCTGCCTGTATAACGGCGGTTTTACCGCAGCGATCATCTGCCTGCTGTTTGTGCCCCAGCTGGAGAAATTCTGCAAAACAAAAGAAGAGCGGAAGGCGCTGAAAGTGGCAAAATAAATCAAAAATTCCCCAAACACCCCCTGATGCAGTTTTGCATCAGGGGGTGTTTGTATAAGGATACTTTTTTGTTGCGTATTGCGGTGGTTTTTGGTATAATATATGGAAAATGATATAATTGGATGTGTTATGCTTTGAAATACGGAATTTGGAATGTGGGACAGCCGGAAGGGCAGGCTGTCAACACCCTGGTATCGAAGGGGTATCCCCCGCTGGTGGCCATGATCTTGGCTGCCCGGGGCAAGGAAACAGAAAAGGACGCAAAAGAATACATTGGCTGTGACGCACCACTCCACGACCCCTATCTGCTCAAGGATATGGACTTGGCAGCAGGCCGGGTAGGTCTTGCCTTGGCCCGGGGAGAAAAAATCGCCGTCTTTGGCGATTATGATGTGGACGGTATCACTGCCACTTGTCTTTTGACCTTGTTTTTGCGGAATCTGGGGGCAGACTGTATCCCCTACATCCCCGGTCGGTTGGAAGAGGGCTACGGATTAAATCCCATCGCCATTGACCAGCTGCATGGACAGGGTGTGAAGCTGATCGTTACTGTGGACTGTGGTATCACCGCCCTGGAAGAGGCAAAGCTTTGCAAGGAATTGGGCATCGACTTGGTGATCACTGACCACCATGAGTGCAAAGAGGAACTTCCCCAGGCGGTGGCGGTTGTGGATGCCCACCGAAAGGATTGCCGGTATCCCCACGCAGATCTGTCTGGTGTAGGCGTGGCCTTTAAGCTGGCGGCAGCCCTTTGCGGCAATCAGCAGGAAGTGTTAGACAGCTATGCCGATCTGGTGTGCTTGGGTACGGTGGCAGACGTAATGCCTCTGGTGGGAGAAAACCGGGTGTTTGTATCCCGGGGTTTGGACCAGCTGAACCATACCACCCGTCCCGGTATTGCTGCGCTGATGCAGCTGTGCGGCTGTGAGAAAACACCGCTGACTGCCAACTCTGTGGGCTATACCCTGGCCCCCCGGATCAATGCGGCCGGCCGTATGGGTGAAATTGACCTGGCGCTGCAGCTGCTGCTGACCCAGGATGAGGCGGTTGCCAAGGAAATGGCCCAGAGCCTGTGCGAGCTGAACCGGAAACGCCAGGAGGTAGAGGCCCAGATCTATAAAGAAGCAGTGGCCATGCTGCCCCAGGAGGGTCAGCTGTCTGCCATTGTGCTGGCCCAGGAGAGCTGGCACCAAGGCGTTGTGGGCATCGTTGCCAGCCGTTTGGCGGAAGAATACAGCTGTCCTGCGTTCTTAATCTGCTTAGACGGCGATCACGGAAAGGCAAGCTCCCGCAGCCATGGCGGCTTCAATCTGTTTGCTGCCCTGCGGCAGTTATCCGATCTTTTAGAAAGCTACGGCGGCCATGA
>JAZREX010000101.1:0-2189 GCA_045661025.1 Faecousia sp.
TATAATCATATAAAAGTATAGAAAGGGAGTTTTGGAATGAAACTGCTCGTAGAAGCCTTAACAAAATTTACCTGTGGTTTGATTTTGGTGGGCTTGCTGATCTTTTTGCCGGCAGGCACGCTTCAATATGCGTATGGTTGGTGTTTTATGGCGTTGCTGTTTGTGCCTATGTTGGCGGCAGGCTTTTTGATGCTTTTTAAAGCACCGGCATTTTTGAAAAAACGGCTGGATGTGAAAGAGAAACAGGATACACAAAAAGGTGTGGTTGCAGTTTCTGGGCTTATGTTCATTGCCGGGTTTGTGGTGGCGGGATTGGATTTCCGCTTTGGTTGGTCTTGTATGCCGGTTTGGGGGGTGATTATTGCATCGGTGCTGTTTTTGGCTGCCTACGCCTTATATGCAGAGGTGATGCGGGAGAATGCTTATTTAAGCCGTACGATCCGTGTGGAAGAAGGGCAAACTGTGGTAGATACCGGGCTGTATGGGATTGTGCGTCATCCTATGTACGCAGTAACCATTTTGCTGTTTTTAATGATTCCGCTGATTTTGGGTTCTTGGTATGCCCTGATCGTTTTTGCTTTTTATCCCATGATTATTGTTGTTCGATTGAAGGATGAGGAAGCGTTGCTGGCGCGGGAACTACCCGGATATGCGGCATATATGCAGAAAGTAAAGCATAGAATCATCCCGTTTGTTTGGTAAGGAGGAAAAACATATGTTGATCAACGGATGTCAAGAGGGCAAAGGAACGCCTCGGTTGACAGAGGTGAAATGCCCTAAGTGCGGAGCCTATGTAGAAGTGTTTGTGCTGATGGGTGGCCCCATCGGCAAAACCGGCACATTGGCAAGTGATGAAACCTGCGAATGCGGGCATATCCTGCCTGCCGGCAGCTACGAAACAGATTATGAACAGTAAAAGAATGTGCGTTGCAGACTTTGCAACGCACATTTTCTTTATTATTTGTCTTTTAGTAGTTTGTTCAACTTTTTTGCTTTGGCACTTTCTACTAAGTAGATGATAAGCCACACAAGGGCGAAGCCTACAATGAAAATTCCGGTGAATACCAAAATGGGGATGAGCTGGCTTAGCAGCCAACCATTGATCAAGTAGGTGAGGATATAGGCAATATAGAGTCCTCCGCCGTGGAGCAGAATCATGGTGGGCAGGGGTAGTTGCTCCATTTGGTAGATGGCGGTCATACCTGCAGCAGCAAAGGCTAGCAAGGTGATCGTCAGAATTTCGGTGCAGACTTCCTTGGGAGAAAATGCATTTACAGTTCCGGTAGCGCCCAGAATGGCGTATATAATCGCTAAAACAATTGGACCGCTGCTGGCACAGATTAGTCCGCGCAGTAAAAATTCTTTGAGAAACTTTTTCATTTGGTTTCAAACCTCCTTTTGAGTTGCGCAAAGCACCGACGGGAAACATACTCTGTATATCCGCATTTGAAAACGGCATCCACGCTGCCGGTAACAGTAACTGTGAAGCGATCCAGACAGGTTTCGTTTGCAAGCGTGCTTTTGTTGATACGAATAAAGGATGGGGGTAGCTGTTGCTCTAATTCGTAAAGCCGCTGTTTTAGCCGATATTGGCGATTCTTAGAGTCAATGGCGTAGACTTTTCCGTCCAGCACAGTAATACATTCAATTTTAGAAACAGACAGCAATTTGATTTCGTCTTCTGTGTAGCCTGGGATGCGGTCTGCGGCGGTATGTTGTTGGATCAGCGCTTCTATTTCGTCTATAAGAGGGGAATGCTGGTGGACGGTTGCCACGATTTCTTCCTCTTTTTGTTTGTCTATGATCAGTTTGAATTTCATCCCAACACCTCCTGTGGCATTAGTATATCATATGAAAAAGGCAATGTGTAAAAAATGCAGCAATCGGTATAATACGCCAGATCAACGGCAAGGCCCGGAATTGCATCCACAATTCCGGGCCTCGGTTAAGATTAGATAGATACAGAGGGTAGGTTGGATAGATTGTTATTTTCGGTGCCATCGGGGATAGATTTCAAATATTCGGTATCTTTTCGGTGAGCGATGCCCACACCGGCGATTTGTCCTTGTTTTGCCATATCCACTGCTTGCTGTTTTTCTACAATGGAATGATCAGAAAGTTGATATCCGGTGATTCTGCCACCTTCCTTTACCAAACCAACGATTCGCTTGGCGTTGTTATTCGCCTGT
>JAZREX010000102.1:0-3658 GCA_045661025.1 Faecousia sp.
GAGCTGCACATGTACCCGGAACTGGAATTTGAATTGCCGAAAACACTTGCGGTTATTCGTCGGGAACTGGATGCAATGGATATTCCCACGGCCTAAAAACAGCAAGACGGGGGACGGTTCTCTGTCTTGTTAGCGGAGTGAGAGGGAGTTGTTTGCATTTTTGCCGCTGGCAAAAATTAAGGTTCGTCGCCGGCTAGACGGCGACGGCAACGCTCGTCCGCATTGCATTTGATTTTTCAAATCCCTCTCAAGCACAAAACAGACACACCAAAAGGTGTGTCTGTTTTATGGCGGAGTGAGAGGGATTTGAACAGTCGCAAAAAACTGTCATTCAGCTTGTAGCGCAACAACTATTTATTTGCCGTTAGCACTTTCATTAGCATTTTGACCTTCTTTTTTCTGTTTTCTGCCCTTGAAGTGATCGGTAAACTGGTTGGAATACTTCTCCTTCGTCTTCTTTGAAACATGGGTGTAGATCTTATCCATTGTAGCACGATCTTTCCAACCGCCAATCTCCATTATGGCTATCGGAGGCATCTTCAGGATCTGACAGAGCGACGCAAAAGAATGTCGAAGACCGTGACAGCCTACCTCGGGCACCCCAGCGCCTCTGCAAGCCGCGTTTATTCTGGACAACATAGTTGCTGGGTGCTGTGGAACAACCCGCCCGGTCTTGTTCTCTACAGCTGACAGGGCGCGGTGTAGGGGTTCGATAATAGGAACATCCCGGCGGCTGGTCTCGTTCTTGTTTTCGTCCTTCTTTACAAGCTTGTGGTCCTTGTCGGGCACGACGGAACCCCGGACGTGGATCCACCCATATTTTAGATCTATGTCGCCGTTATCCCAATCCAGCGCCGCAATCTCTGACCGGCGCAATGAGGATATGGCTAGTAGTGCTGTGATCTCCACCGGCTTGCCTTCGATATAGTCGAGAAAAGTATCCAATTCCTCTTCGTCCAGGAACTCCGGCGGATTTGTCACTACCTGCGGCAACATAGGAGATATCCTTTCGCCGGTGGCCCACTCCAGGACCTGGCCAATAAATCCCCAACGATTTACAACTGTTTTGGCGGAGTATCTTTTGCATTCCTCATTGATGGCAGCTGCAGCCACTTTCTCTGTAATCCTACCACAGGCCATCAGCATTAGCTTAGGAAAGCCGTTTTTTTGGCACGAGACATAACCACGCACTGTTGCCGGCGAGAGTCTATGTTCATTGTCAGCAATCCATAAGTCAATGACCTCCTTGAGAGATCTGTCTGCATTGGTGATTTTCTTATGCTTGATAATCCCATCTTTGATGGCCATAGCTTTTGCGATGGCCTCTCTTTCTGTTGGTTCTGTGATGGGAATACTCTCTCCATTTATACGGAGCTGGACGAACCAGTTGCCGGACGGCAGCTGGCGTGCGGTGGGGATTTTAATTCCTTTTTTCCTTGCCATTTTGCCCTTGCCTTTCTAGGAGTAGTTTCTGTCTTTCCACATTTGTAAAACTTAAAACTCATACTTAATACCCCTGGGTTTTGATGGCAAACAAAATGTAAATAATTACCATGCTAGATATTGCATGAACAACTGTGCTGAAGGAGTCTTTAACAAAACCTGATAGTAAACTTGCAGTTGCTTTGCCATCAGGCTGAGAGGCGGTTTTTTCCATATCTTGCTTTCTGTAACGATATTTGGAGATCGGAGACCAACAGTAAAACATATTGAGAAAAAGAAGAATGGTAGTAATGACAGAAGAGTCAATTACGTAAATCAGCACAGCAGTTAAAAGGAATACTACTGCGTGCCTGAGAATTGAAAACTGCAAGCGTAAGTATCCTGTATCTGGATCTGCAGGCACAGAGTGGAAAATGCCAAGTGTGCGGAGCGACATTTTCTCAAGCACATCTATTTTTTTCCATTGTTTTGATAAATAGCCCCAGAATAATATAGTGCCAACAATGCTCCATAAAAGTGCAATTATCCAATACATATGATTCCTCCTAATTATACCTGACTAGGTTTTCCTGTATTTACCAGTTCCCTTTATGCCTCCAAGAATCTACAATTCTCTTGGAGGTGTTCTTATGAACTACAAAAAATATCAAAATGCGCGAAATCTCTCCTGGGAAATCTTAATCCGGGAGGGGATATCCGAACTGCCAGTGTCAGTCGGAAAAATTTGCAAGCGGTTGGGAATTGTCCTAAAGTATTATGATGGACATGCCGGGGGAGATGGATATAGTACTTATATCAAAGGTCGGCCCACGATCTTTGTAAATCGTAACTGTTCCGAAGCCCGGAAGCGATTTACAGCAGCCCATGAACTGGGCCATATTCTATTAGGTCATGTGGGAGTGTATGATTTAGTAAATCGTGAACCCGCACCTACGGACAATCCAATTGAGCACGAAGCCAATGTGTTCGCCAGCCGTCTTCTGGCTCCGGCCTGTGTACTGTGGGGATGCAACGCCCGCACACCGGACCAGATCATGGGGCTTTGTAATATCAGCTACCAATCGGCCTGTTTTCGGTCAGAACGGATGACGATACTGTACCAACGAAACAAATTCCTACTATCTCCCATGGAGCGGCAGGTGTATGAGCAGTTCCGGAATTACATAGAACGCAACCGTTTATAGATCCTCATATGCATCCGGAAGATGATCCACCATAGTCATAACAGCTTTCATCTGCTCGTCAGTAAGGACCTTAACCATATATGATCCATCCCTGCCTGCAATCCGAAGCACATTCTTATCTTCAAACAGACGCTCACCCTCCGGGGTGGGCGCTTTTTCTTTTTGTGAACATCCATCACACAAATAATCAAAGTCAAGACCTAGCACCTCTGCTGCCTGACGAAGCTTTGTTATAGATGGGTTGTACTTCCCTGTGTTCCATTGGGAATAAGAGGCAGAAGAGATACCACTTCTTTCATAAAATTCAGCCTTTGACAGCCTTAATTCTGCCAATCTTAGTTCAATTCGCTTAATTATTGCTAAAGTATCCATTCTTTGCACATCCTTTTTTGTGCAAAACGACAAACTTAACAAAAACTAAACCCGGTACTTGACTTTAGTTTTGACTTAGCATATACTAAGTTTACGCTTAAAAAGCGCAAACCTTCCCCAAGGCAACTTAGTAATCGTTTCGCAAGATATTGGTTGGTGGTACTCCCTATTTTAAGCGAAACTTACTAAGTTGTCAAGCAAAACTTAGTAAAGGAGGAATAATGTTGAGTTTTTTACAGGCCAGAAAAAACGCCGGACTTACACAGGCGGTTGTTGCAGAAAAATTTGGTATCACCGCCGCATCTGTTTGTCAGTGGGAAACAGGCAAGACTACGCCTCGGTCCAACCTGCTCCCACAGATTGCAAAAGTCTACGGTTGTACCATTGACGAACTGCTATCCGGCAATGAGGAATCTTGTAGATCTACAGAATAAGTAATTAGCAGTCCAACAATTCGAACAGAAAGGAAGGTGTAAAAATGTCAAGACCAAGAGGATATGCCGCTGAAGATGCTAAGAAGGCGTTCCGCAAGGAATTGGAGCACTGTATGTTGGATCTCGGCATTGGCAGCAAGAAGGAATTAGCACTTCGCGCCGGCAAAGATCCCCGGACTATGTACCGGAAATTTGAGGATGTTTGCAGGATGGATATTGCTGATC
>JAZREX010000103.1:0-15408 GCA_045661025.1 Faecousia sp.
AAAACCACCCGATACAATTAACGCTTATGCAGACAGAACCTTGCGGCCCTTGGCACGGCGGCTGGCGAGAACCTTGCGGCCGTTGGAAGTAGCCATTCTCTTACGGAAACCGTGAACCTTGCTTCTGTGGCGACGGCTGGGCTGATAGGTACGCTTCATTCGGGTACACCTCCTGTCAAAATCACATATGCTCGACAGCGCAAATCGCTGCAGCAACACATAATAATTGACCATATATGGTCATGCTAGCATATTATAACCGAAATTTTTAGCCAGGTCAACAACTTTTTTTCATAAACATACGGCTCTGCGTTTGCAGAGCCGTAATGATTACTCTTGATTCCGCTTTTTCATTAGATTGCGCATTCGGAGGGCGTGATCCAATTCCCGCTTGCGGATACGCAGGGACTTGGGGGTACACTCCAGAATTTCGTCATCTGCCAAAAATTCCAGGCACTGCTCCAAAGAGAACACCTTGGGAGAAACCAGCCGTAAAGCTTCATCAGAGCCAGAAGCACGCATGTTGGTCAGCTGCTTTTTCTTGCAGACATTTACATTCATGTCCTCGTTGCGGCTGCAGATACCAACCACCATGCCGGCGTATACCGGTACGCCTGCGCCTACAAACAGCGCGCCACGCTCCTGGGCGTTGAACAGGCCGTAGCTGGAGGTCTCGCCGGTTTCAAAGGAAACAAGGCTGCCAGTGAGCCGCCGCTCGATCTCGCCC
Source organism: Faecousia sp. (assembly GCA_045661025.1). Taxonomy (GTDB): domain Bacteria; phylum Bacillota; class Clostridia; order Oscillospirales; family Oscillospiraceae; genus Faecousia. The sequence continues at coordinate 728 of JAZREX010000103.1, forward strand.
TTCATAGGTGCGTAGGTCTCCAGGACGCTGGACATAATGCCTTCGCCCCGGGTGTCGGTGAGAAATTCGCTGCGGTAGCCGAACAGACCCCGGGAGGGAACTAAGAACTCCAGACGGTATCGGTTGCCCATGGGGGTCATGCCCAAAAGGTCTGCCTTCCGCCGACCCATCTTCTCGATCACAGCGCCCATGCACTCTTCCGGTACATCGGCGATCATCCGCTCGATGCGCGCGGAGCGCTTGCCGTCGATCTCTTTTGTCAGCACACGGGGGGTGGATACGGAGAACTCATAGCCTTCCCGGCGCATGGTCTCCATCAAAATGGACAGGTGCATCTCGCCACGGCCAGCCACATTGAAAGAATCAGTGGAAGCTTCGGTGACCCGGAGGGATACATCTTTTAACAGCTCTTTTTCCAGACGGTCGCGAAGATTCCGGGAGGTAACAAACTTGCCTTCCTTGCCGGCAAAGGGAGAATCGTTGACGGCAAAGGTCATTTCGATGGTGGGGTCAGAGATCTTCACAAAGGGAAGGGGCTCAATGGCATCGCTGGCGCAAAGGGTTCTGCCGATAGTGATGTCCGCCATACCGCTCAGCGCCACGATCTCACCGGCAGAAGCCTCCTGGATGGGGGCTTTGCCCAGACCGTCATAGGTATACAGCGCCACAACTTTGCCCTTTTGTTTCAAGGTTTCATCGTGGTAGTCACAAATGGTGACTTCTTGATTTACCTTGATCGTACCCCGCTCTACTCGGCCCACGGCGATCCGGCCCACATACTCGCTGTAGTCAATGGAAGAGACCAGCATCTGCAAAGGCGCATTGGCATCGCCCTCCGGTGCGGGGATATAGTTTACAATGGTTTCAAACAGGGGGATCAGGTCAGTACCCACTTCATCCGGACCGTAAGCGGCAGTGCCCTGGCGGCCGGAGCAGAATACGGTGGGGGAGTTAAACTGCTCGTCGGTGGCATTGAGCTCCAGCAGCAGTTCCAAAACTTCATCCATAACTTCATGGATCCGGGCATCGGGTTTGTCGATCTTGTTTACCACAACGATGACCTTGTGGCCCAGCTCCAAAGCCTTTTGCAGCACGAAACGGGTCTGGGGCATAGGGCCTTCTGCAGCGTCAACCAGCAGCAAAACGCCGTTGACCATTTTGAGGATACGCTCCACCTCGCCGCCAAAGTCGGCGTGGCCCGGGGTGTCAACGATGTTGATCTTCATGTCCTTATACTGGACAGAGGTGTTCTTTGCCAGAATGGTGATGCCGCGCTCCCGCTCCAGATCGCCGGAGTCCATGACCCGGTCTACAGTTGCTTGGTTTTCCCGGTAGATACCGCCTTGCTTCAGCATTTCGTCAACCAGGGTGGTTTTGCCGTGGTCAACATGGGCGATAATTGCAATGTTACGAATTTTCTCTTGGATCGCCATATCCTTACTCCTTCGTGTGTGGTTTGGGGCAAATAGTTACGGTCCCCCCAAATTCTTTGTTTATTCCCATAAAATCTCATGTTAAAATATAGCATAACGATTTTCTGAATGCAATCACCTTTGAGAAAAAATATAAAAAATACTAGCAAATATGTGGCGAATCTGGGTTGACCGAAAGAAGGTCCTGTGATATGATACTAGATAATCTATAAAATGCGACAGAATATTTTGCAGGAGGTAATAATTATGGCTTTTTATTATTCTGAACCCAGTCATACCTTTAGTGAGTACCTGTTGGTTCCCGGCTACACCTCTGAAGAGTGTGTTCCTGACAAGGTCAGTCTTCGTACCCCGTTGACAAAGTACCGTAAGGGCCAGGAAGAACCGGCGATCAGCTTAAATATTCCCATGACCTCTGCTATTATGCAGTCTGTCTCCAATGACACCCTGGCTATCGCTTTGGCTAAGGAGGGCGGTCTGAGCTTTATCTTCGGTTCTCAGTCCATTGAGTCCCAGGCAGCTATGGTGGCAAGAGTCAAGAACCATAAGGCAGGTTTTGTGATCTCTGCCTCCAACCTGACCCCCGATGCCACTCTGGCAGATGTGCTGGCACTAAAAGAGAAGAACGGATTCTCCACCGTGGCAATTACCGATGACGGCTCTGCCAACGGCAAGCTTGTGGGCATCGTTACCGGCCGGGACTACCGTGTCAGCCGCATGGAGGGCAACGAAAAGGTTTCCACCTTCATGACCCCCAGAGAAAAGCTGATCACTGCCCCTGCAGATACCTCTTTGAAGGTTGCCAATGACATCATCTGGGAGAACAAGCTCAATAGCTTGCCCATTGTAGACGAAAATGACCACCTGATGTATTTCGTGTTCCGGAAGGACTATGCCTCTCACAAGGCAAATCCCTTGGAACTGCTGGATGACCAGAAGCGCTATCTGGTAGGTGCCGGCATCAACAGCCGGGACTATGCCCAGCGGATCCCCGCTCTGCTGGAGGCTGGCGCAGATGTGCTGTGTATCGACTCTTCCGAGGGTTACACCTGCTGGCAGGAAAAGACCATCGCATGGGTTCGTGAGAACTACGGCGACAAGGTGAAGATCGGTGCCGGTAACGTGGTAGACCGTGATGGCTTCCTGTTCCTGGCAAAGGCTGGCGCAGACTTTGTTAAAGTGGGCATCGGCGGCGGCTCTATCTGCATCACCCGGGAAACCAAGGGTATCGGCAGAGGCCAGGCAACTGCCCTGATCGAAGTGGCAGCAGCCCGGGATGAATACTTTAAAGAAACCGGCATTTATGTGCCGATTTGCTCCGACGGCGGTATCGTCCACGATTACCATATGACGCTGGCTCTGGCTATGGGTGCAGACTTCATGATGCTGGGCCGTTACTTTGCCCGGTTCGACGAAAGCCCCACCAATAAGGTGATGGTCAACGGCGCTTATATGAAGGAATACTGGGGCGAAGGCTCTAACCGCGCTCGCAACTGGCAGCGTTATGATCTGGGCGGCGCAAGCAAGCTCAACTTTGAAGAGGGCGTTGACTCCTATGTTACCTATGCAGGTACGCTCCATGACAATGTGGAGGCCAGCTTGTACAAGGTCAAGTCCACTATGTGTAATGTAGGTGTGACCAACATCCCCGATCTGCAGCGGGATGCCAAGCTGACCTTGGTTTCCTCTGTTTCTATCGTGGAAGGCGGCGCACACGATGTCACCCTGCGCACTACCAATACAGTAAAGTAATCACAAAACCCTGTGCAGAAAATCTGCACAGGGTACTTTTTATGTAAATAAGTGGTCGATGGTGTCAAAGCGGTAGCCCTGGGATTTCCATGTGGTCAGTAGTTCGTCCAGAATTTGGGCGTTGGTTTGAGAGGTGGAGTGGAGTAGCACCACTGCCCCATTGTGGGTTCGAGGCAACAATTTTTCCATGGCATACTCTCGGGTGGGTTGTTTGTCGTTGTTCCAATCCACATAGGCAAGACTCCAAAATACGGTGCGATAGCCAAGTGCTTTGGCTTGTTTCAAATTCTCTGCGCTGTAAGTGCCTTGGGGTGGGCGGTAGTATTTGGGAAGTTCTTTGCCGGTGATGGAAGCAAACAGGTCTTCCAAGTCTTTTAATTCTTTGGAAAAGGCATCCGGGTCGGATATTTTCGCCATATCCGGGTGATGCATGGTGTGGTTGCCCACGATATGCCCTTCTTCTACCATCCGGCGCACCAAGTCTTGGTTTTGCTCCATGTAATGCCCCACCAGGAAAAAGGCGGCTTTTACATTGTGGTTTTTCAAAATATCCAGGATTTTTTCGGTGCAGCCGTTTTCGTAGCCCGCATCAAAGGTCAAATACAGCACTTTTTCCTGGGTGTCTCCCAAAAAAGCGGCATCATATTGTTTTAAGGCAGTGACCGTGGCGTTCCCGGTGGGAGGCTGTCCCGGCGTTTGGAAACTTAATCCCCAGCTACCGGCAGAAATGGCAGTGGGCAAGAATTGTGTCAGCCCGAGCACCAAGGCGGCGATCAGGGCACAGGCGGCAATATAAATATCTTTTCTTCTCATGGAACATCCCTCCTGGGATATTCTATGCAGCAGACCCTCTTTCCAGGACAGAGGCAAGCCGGTTTGACAAAAAGAATCCGAAAAACAGCTTGATCATATCCGGCAGGATATAGGGAACGACACCTTGGAGGCATATCAGCCACAGGCTGCCTTCTTTGGCATAGCCAAAACGAAGCCAGAATGCCCCAAGACCATAGCAAGCAGCAAGGCCCAAAAGGGCAGCAATGATTTTTTGGACTTTGGTTTTGGGATGAAGTAGCCAATAAACCAGACTGCAGGCAAGAAAACCGAAAAGATAACCCCCGGTAGGGCCGAAAAGCATGCCGATGCCGCCCCGGAATCCGGAAAATACCGGAAGCCCCACAGCGCCCAAGAGCAAATAGATCAGAACCGACAGGGAGGTGGCCATTCCTCCCAGCAAAAACAAGGAAAGAAACAGCACCCCTGTCTGCAAGGAGAATACCAAATTGCCCAGAGGTAAGCAGATCCAGGCAGAAAGGCAAGACAAGGCAGCAAAAAGCCCTATAAGGGCGATATTTTTTCTATTCACCGGTGTCACCTGCCATTTCTTTCGTTTGAGCTATATAATCCTAACAGCCAGGGCGGTTGCTGTCAAGAAGATTTATCGTTGCGATTTAGCCCAAATTGTGGTATGGTGTAAGGAAACAGGAGGCTGGGATATGAAAAAGAATACCCTGAAGCGAATAGGCAGTGTTTTATTGACCATCGCCATGATGCTGTCTTTGTGCAGCTGCGTTCTTATGCTGCCGGAAACCACAACAGAGGAAACGGAATTTTTAGGCACATCTTTTCAGATACAGTTTATCGATGTGGGCCAGGCCGATGCGGCGCTTATTTCCTGCGACGGACATTATATGCTCATTGACGGGGGCAACAAGGCCGATTCCAATGTGATCTATTCAGTGCTTAAGCGTAACAATATTACCCATTTGGACTTAGTAGTGGGCACCCATGGCCATGAGGATCATATCGGTGGTCTGCCCGGTGCATTCCAGTACGCCACCGCGGACAAAACCTTATGTCCTGTTACCAGTTATGACAGCAAGGCGTTTCAGAATTTTGCCGATGCTGCCAACAGCCGTGGCGGCGGTATCACCGTACCCCAGGTGGGCGATACATTTAGAATCGGCGCTGCCCGGGTGGAGATATTAGGGGTCAATGAAGAAAAAGATCCCAATAACACCTCCATTGTGCTGCGTATCGATTACGGCAATACTTCCTTCCTGTTTACCGGGGATGCAGAGCGGGAGGCAGAACAAGCCATGCTTGCGCGGGGAGAGAACCTGTCAGCAACGGTGCTGAAGGTAGGTCACCACGGCAGTAACTCCTCTACCACTTATCCGTTTTTGCGGGAAGTACAACCACAGTACGCAGTGATTTCTGTTGGCAGCGAAAATGATTACGGGCATCCCACGGAAGATACCCTTAGTCGGCTGAAAGATGCCCAGGTAGAGGTGTTCCGTACAGATCTCCAGGGAGATGTTTTCTGCAGTTCCGATGGAAAGAATGTGAATTTCTGGACAAATTAAAAACAAAAAGAGCGTTGCCAACGGCAACGCTCTTTTATGCAGTTAGATTACTTGTTCAAGTAAGCATCGATGGCGTTTGCGGCCTTCTTACCTGCGCCCATGGCCAGAATGACGGTGGCTGCGCCGGTAACGGCATCGCCGCCGGCAAATACGCCGTCACGGGAGGTCATTTCATCCTCGTTGACGATCAGACACCCTTTTCGGTTGGTTTCAAGACCTGGGGTGGTGGAACGGATCAGAGGATTGGGGTTTGTGCCCAAAGACATAACAACAGTATCCACATCCAGAATGAACTCAGAACCGGGCACTTCCATGGGACGGCGGCGACCGGACGCATCCGGCTCACCCAGCTCCATACGGATGCACTTCATGCCGCAGACACGACCGTTTTCGTCGCCCAGGATCTCGATGGGATTGCACAGGGTCTTAAACTCGATGCCCTCTTCCTTGGCATGGTGCTGCTCTTCCAGACGGGCAGGCATTTCAGCCTCGCCGCGGCGGTAGACAACATACACATGCTCTGCACCCAGACGCATGGCGCAACGGGCAGCATCCATAGCCACATTACCGCCGCCTACCACAGCCACTGCCTTGGAGCGGATCACCGGGGTGTCAAAGCTTTCATCGTAAGCCTTCATCAGGTTGGTACGGGTCAGATATTCGTTGGCGGACATGACGCCCTTTAAGGATTCGCCGGGAATGTTCATAAACATGGGCAGACCTGCGCCGGAGCCTACAAACACAGCCTGGTAGCCCATTTCAAACAGCTCGTCAATGGTCAAAACCCGGCCAATGACCATGTTGGTCATTACTTCTACGCCCTGGGCCTCCAGTTTGGTAACCTCGTTGGCAACAATAGCCTTGGGCAGACGGAACTCGGGGATGCCGTAAACCAGCACGCCGCCGGCAGTATGTAAAGCTTCAAATACAGTAACCTGATAGCCCTTTTTGGCAAGATCGGAAGCGGCGGTCAGGCCTGCAGGGCCAGAGCCCACAACAGCCACCTTTTTGCCGTTGGAAGCGGGCTTTTCGGGCATTGCGTTTACATTTTCCCGATACCAGTCGGCAACGAAACGCTCCAGTCTGCCGATGGCAACGGGCTCACCCTTAATGCCCCGGACACACTTGCTTTCGCACTGGGTTTCCTGGGGGCAGACCCGGCCGGACAGAGCAGGCAGGGCATTGGTGGAGGTGATGATCTCATAAGCGGCCTGGAAGTCGCCTTGCTGGACCTTCTTAATAAACTCGGGGATGCGGACATTGACAGGGCAGCCCTCTACACACTTGGGGTTTTTGCAGCCTAAGCAGCGGTTTGCCTCTTCAATGGCCATCTCCGGGGTGTAGCCCAGGGTAACTTCCTTGAAGTTCCGGGCACGAACCTGAGGATCCTGCTCAGGCATAGGGGTTTTGGTCAAGGCCATATTTGCCATATTGCATTTCCTCCTTATTTGATCAGTGCCTTGCCCATGGCTTCCATGCGGCAAGTGTGGGTTTCTTTTACATCAGCTTCCCGATCCCGGTAGGAGCTATTGCGGCTCATCAGCTCTGCAAAGTCCACCTTGTGGCCGTCAAATTCCGGACCGTCTACGCAGGCGAATTTGGTTTCGCCGCCAACAGTTACCCGGCAGCCGCCGCACATGCCTGTGCCATCGACCATAATGGGGTTCAGAGAAACGCTGGTGTGTACGCCGAAGGGCTCGGTGGTCTTGCAGACGAACTTCATCATGGGAACAGGACCGATGGCTAGAACCTCGTCATATTCCCGGCCGCTTTCCAGCAGCTGTTGCAGCTTCGCGGTGACCAAGCCGTGCTCGCCGTAGGAGCCGTCGTCGGTCATCATGTAGAAATTGTCGGCAACTGCCTTAAATTCCTCTTCCAAAATCACAATGTCCTTGCTGCGGAAGCCTACGATCACATCCACTTCTGCACCGGCTTCTTTAAAACCGGCAGCAGAGGGCAGGGCAATGGCGCAGCCAACACCGCCGCCAACCACGCACACCCGCTTTTTGCCTTCCACAGGGGTGGGCTTGCCCAGAGGGCCTACGAAATCGCGGATATAGTCACCCTCGTTTAAATTACCCAGGGCAATGGTGGAAAAACCTACCTTCTGGAAAATAATGGTGACAGTGCCCTTTTCCCGGTCATAGCCGGCAATGGTCAGAGGAACGCGCTCTCCCTGCTCATCGATACGGAAAATGATAAACTGACCGGCCCTTGCTTTCTTGGCAATAAAAGGGGCTTCAATTTCCATCAAGGTGACTGAGGAATTCAGTTCAGCCTTACGGACAATCTTGAACATGCTATTTCCTTCTTTCTTCAAGTGAATGCTCTGTTTTCAAATCATCGGTTTATTATAGATTATCGTTACAACTTTGTCAATTACATAGGAAAATTACTTGTCTTTGAGTAAATCCCGGATCTCGGTGAGAAGGATCTCTTCCTGAGATGGGGCGGGGGGTTCGGCGGGAGCAGGTGCTTCCTTCTTCTCCAAACGGTCGCGAATAGTGTTCATCACCTTGACCATTGCAAACACCACCAGAGCGATGAGCAAGAAGTCAATGATGGTGGCAACAAAGCTTCCAAAACCGATGGTGATGGCCTCCTGGATCACTTCGCCGGCTTCGTTGACAACCTCCGGGCGAACCAGCAGGTTCAGCGCGGTCATATCCCGGGTACCAAACAGCCAGCTGATAAAAGGCATAAACACATCGTTGACCAGGGAGGTGGTGATCTTGCCAAATGCGCCGCCGATGATCACACCAACAGCCAGGTCGATCACATTGCCGCGGGCAATGAATGTTTTGAACTCACCAATTATCTTTTTCATATTCTATCTCCTTTGGTTTACATAACATAAATGGTAGAAGGACTTACTTCTTCTCGATGATCTCCAGACCGCCTAAGTATTTTCTCAGGCACTCCGGTACTACCACAGAGCCGTCAGCACGCTGATTCTGCTCCACCAGAGCAGGGAAAATACGCGATGTCGCCAGTCCGGAGCCGTTGAGGGTGTGCAGGAACTCGGGCTTGCCGGTGGATTCTCTGCGGAAACGCATGTTGCCACGGCGAGCCTGGTAATCTCTAGCGTTGGACACGGAGGAAACTTCCTTATAGCCGTCCATAGAGGGGATCAAGATTTCGATATCATAGGTTCTGGCCATGGAAGCGGAGCAATCGCCTGCAGCCAGCTTCACGGTGCGGAAGTGGAAGCCCAGACCCTTTACCAGGTTTTCTGCGTTGGTAACCAGCTCGTCGAAAGCGGCATCAGAATCCTCAGGACGGGTGAACTGGAACATCTCTACCTTATTAAACTGGTGTCCGCGAACCATACCCCGCTCGTCGGCCCGGTGAGAACCGGCCTCCCGGCGGAAACAGGGAGTGTAGGAGAAGAACTTCTTAGGCAGATCTGCCTCGGAAAGGATCTCGTCCCGGTAAATGCTGGCCAGGGCAGCTTCTGCGGTGGGCAGCATATAATGGATACGGTCGTCGGTGGGGTTGGCGATCTTATACACTTCGTCGGCAAATTTGGGGAATTGACCGGCAGTTTCGCCGCACTGGTACTCCAGCATGTGAGGCGGCAGGATAAAGTCATAGCCGTCAGCGGTGTGGGTGTCGATAAAGTAGTTCAGCAGCGCCCATTCCAGCCGAGCGCCCATGCCGGTGTACATCCAGTTGCCAGCGCCTGCCAGCTTTACGCCGCGCTCATAGTCGATTAGACCCAGGCCCTGGCACAGGTCTACATGGTGCTGGGGTTCAAAATCAAATACAGGCTTTTCGCCAACATAGCGCAGAGGTTCGTTGTTTTCCTTGCCGCCGGGCAGCAGATCCGGATCGGGCAGGTTGGGCAGGCTCAGCATCAGAGTTCTCTGTTCTGCCAGAACAGCATCCAGTTTCTGTGCATCCTCAGCAAGACCGGCCTTCAGTTGGGTCATTTCAGCAAAAATAGCGCTGACATCCTGTCCGGCTTTCTTCAGCTGAGGGATCTCTTTACTCACCTTGTTTTGCCGGGCTTTTCGGGCCTCAGTATCGGCAATCAGGCTGCGGCGCTGGTCATCCAGTTCCAAAATGCGGTCAATGACTTCGTCGCAGTCCACTTCCTTAGCACGCAGACCGGCCTTGACTGCGTCAGGATTTTCCTTGATTTTCTTAATGTCTAACATGTGATACCTCTCCTTTATTACACATCTACGATTACACTTCTACGTAGTCTTCCGGCTCTCTGGGCAAAATCATAGCGCATACCAGATATACCAGAAGCCCGGTGATGCCGCCGGATGCCAGGGATAAAATAGCCCAAACCAAGCGGACCAATGTGGGGTCAATGCCAAAAAACTTTGCAATACCGGCGCAAACGCCATCCAACTTCTGATCAGAATTTGATTTATATAATTTCTTATTCATGGCGTTCTCTCCTTTTATTTCTTTATTTTCATTAAAGCGTCCAAAAGAACCTGCAGGTCCTCCTGGCTGTAGAATTCCAGTTCAAAGCGGCCTTTTCGCTTGCCGTTGACGATTTTTACGCCCCGGCCTAAATGCTTGGAAAGACTCTTTTCGCACTCTGCCACATAATCTACCGCAAAGGTTACTTCCTTTTTCGGGGCAGTGGGCTTAGAAAGATTTTTGCACATCAGCTCCGCTTGCCGGACGGAAAGTCCTAAAGCGTGGATTTTCTGCGCAGTTTCTGTTTGCAGCTTGTCTCCTTTTAAGGTAAGCAGCGCCCGGGCGTGTCCGGCGGTGATCCGACCGTCTCGTACCATCTGCAGTACCGTAGGGGAAAGAGCCAACAGTCGCAGGGTGTTTGCCACAGCGGAGCGGGATTTTCCTACGCTGGCGGCGGTATCCTCCTGGGTCATGCCGTATTCTTCCATTAAAGATTGATAACCCAAAGCTTCTTCCACGGGATTTAAGTCCTGGCGCTGTAAGTTTTCGATCAGCGCGAGCTCCATGGTCTTTTTGTCATCAGCTTCCATGATCACGGCAGGCACTTCGGAAAGGTTAGCCAACCGGGCTGCACGCCAACGCCGTTCACCGGCGATGATTTGATAATAGCCTGTAGGCAGCTGCCGGACAGTTAAAGGCTGAACGATACCGTGGACAGAGATAGAATCTGCCAAAGCTTGCAGCTCTTCTTCATCAAAATCCCGACGGGGCTGTTCCGGATTCGGCTCTACTTTAAAGATAGGCAATAGCTGATAGGGACTTTTGGCGCTGATCTGTTCTTCCTCAACGGAATCCAGCATCAGTGCGCCCAGACCTCTTCCCAGTCTTTCTTTTGCCAAGTTTATCACCTCGTTATAAATTGTTTCACGTGAAACATCACAGTTTCTGGATAAATTCCTGGGCCATAGCCTTGTAAGCTACAGCGCCCCGGCTGGTGCGGTCATAGGCCGTTACCGGCAAACCGTGGCTGGGGGCTTCTGCCAGGCGGACATTTCTGGGGATCACTGTGGCAAAAACTTTGCCGGGGAAATGCCGCCGGACTTCCTGGGCAACCAGGGTGGAGAAATTGGTGCGGCCGTCAAACATGGTCAAAGCCACAGCAAAAATGTCCAGGGTGGGGTTAATTTTCTTTTTCATCAACCGCATGGTGTTCATCAAATCTGTCAAGCCCTCCAGGGCGTAATACTCACATTGTACCGGAACCAGCACACTTTGGGCAGCGGCCAGGGCGTTCAGTGTCAACATTTCCAAGGAAGGGGGACAGTCGATGAGGATCACATCATATTGATCTGAAACGCGTTCCAATGCTTTTTTTAGTTGATAATGGGGATCGGGAACAGACAACAGTTCTACAGCTGCACCGGCCAGATCAGCGGTAGCCGGGAGCACGTCGCCAAATTTGGTATGGGCGATGGCGGCTTCCGGGGCAGCTTCCCCGATGATGACTTCATATACAGATGTTTTTATTTTGCGCTTGTCCAGGCCTAATCCGGAGGTGGCGTTTGCCTGGGGGTCAAAATCGCACAGAAGCACCTGCTTCCCTGCTTCGGTTAAGGCGGCAGTCAAGTTCACAGTGGTGGTGGTTTTTCCTACACCACCTTTTTGGTTGACCACAGCAATGATTTTAGCCATAATAGATACCTCTTTTATCTATGCTTCGCGTGTTTTCTTAATGTTTCACGTGAAACATTTAAGCAAAAGCTTAAGGTTTTGTGTTGGTGGCAGTGGTGTAGTTTCTGCCTATGTTATTATTGCCTTGCTTGATTTCCAGTTGTTGCAGCAGAAGACCTGCCACCAAACATAACAAGATCGACAAGATGGCAACAGTGACTGTTAATAAACGAATCAGCCCTTTCAGCTGAAAAATGGTTTCTTGCTCTGTGAGCGGCCGCCGCCGGGAGGCTTTTTTCTCCTGGGTTGGGGTTTCTTCCCGAGGGGCAGGGACAGGGGTGGTGGGGTTTACCGGATATTGTTCCATGACTTCCAAACAGGTATCACAGAACACTTTTTCGTCTGTTGTTTCTTTTCCGCATTTTAGACACTGCAAAAGAGCACACCCCCACATTATATTCCATCCCATTATACAGCATTTTTTCCCGTTCGTAAAGGGGGAAAAGGGCGGGAAAGCAGGAGATTTTCAAAAATGAATAAATTGTAAAGGTTACAAGATTGTTATTGACAGTCGTGTGACCATATGATAATATCAATATATCCACAAAGGAGGCGATGAAATGGAATGGAACATACCTGGAACCTTGCTTGCCATCGATCGGCAGGAGGCGCAAGGCGTGGAAAAAATCTTTGCATCCATGTTTTTGCCCGGAGGTATGACATTGGGACAGATTACCGGAATTACGGGAATCGAGCCTTACACGGTGCAAAATTGGGTGAAGCGAGGATTCTTAGCCCCACCGGAGAAAAAACGGTACTCTCAGAACCAGCTTTGCCGGATCCTCACCATCCAAAGTCTAAAGAGCGTTCTGTCTCTGGAGCAGATCTGCAGTTTGATCGGCTATGTGAATGGGCGGTTAGACAGCGCGGAGGACGATATTATCGACGACAGTCATCTATACTTCCTGTTCGTAAAGCTAGCGGGCCGTATCCAGGAGTTGTATGACGAAAACTGCCAGGAGGCGGTACTGGAAGCGGTTTTGGCGGATTATACAGAGCCGGTACCCGGCGCAAAAACCAGGGTGAAAAAAGCATTAAAAGTTATGTTAACCGCATTTTTAGCGTCCCGGATGGTACAAGCCGCCGGCAAGATGCTAAGCACATTATAAGGAGGAACATTATGGAAGAAAACGGAACTTACCGATTCACTCCCGGCGGCGGGAAGCCCCAGGGCGTGAAATTTGACCCGCAAAAAGCAAAACGGGGAATCCTGGTTGCCTTGATTGCTCTATTTGCCATTGTTTTGGTGGCAACCAGTGTCTACACAGTAGACGATAAGCAGCAGGCAGTGGTCACCACCTTTGGAAAGGTTACCAACATCACCGATGCGGGTCTGCACTTCAAGCTGCCCTTTGGGATCCAGCAGGTGCAGACGGTGGATGTGAATGTATACCAGAAGATCGAACTGGGATACACTACAGAACACGGTGACCAGTATACGGTGCACACCAATGAAAGCACCATGATCACCGGCGATTATAACATTGTTAATGTGGATTTCTTTGTGGAATACAAAATCACCAATCCGGTGCAGTATTTGTATTCCTCCAATGACCCGGAGCTGATTTTGCGGAACTTGATTCAAAGCCAGGTCAGAAACGTGGTAGGCTCTACCTCTGTGGATGCGGTTTTGACCGACGGCAAGGAAAACATCCAGATGCAGGTGAAAGATCTGGTGACAGAAATTCTGGAGGAATACGATATTGGTTTGACCCTGGTGGATGTACGGATTCAAGACTCCGAACCTCCCACCCAGGAGGTTATCGAGGCGTTTAAGGCGGTGGAAACTGCCAAACAGCAGGCAGAAACTGTGGTCAACGATGCTAAGGCATATCAAAATGCCCAACTGCCCGATGCCCAGGCAAAAGCAGATAAGCTGCTGCAGAATGCAGAATATCTGCGGCAGAAGCGTATCAATGAAGCGGTGCAGCAGGTGGCCATGTTTGAGGCTATGTATGCCGAATACGCCCAGAATCCCCAGATCACCAAAAGCCGTATGTATTATGAGGCGATCAGTGAAATTTTGCCCGGTGTGAAGCTGTATATCAACACCGGTAATGGCTCTGATGTGGATATGCTGTTGCCCCTGGAAAGTTTGATGGGAGGTAACCAAGGATGAAAAAAGGAATTTTTATAGCGATATTGGTTGTTGCTCTGCTGATTGTCGGCAGCAGCGCCTGGTATACCCTGGAAGAAGACCAGTCTGCCTGTGTATTCCGGTTCTCTGAGATCGTGGATACACAAGATACAGCCGGCTTGCACTTTAAAATCCCCTTTATCGATACGGTAAAGTATTATGCAAAGTCCGCCCAGCTGTATGATATCCCCCCTTCTGAGGTACTGACTTCGGATAAGCAGAATATGACGGTGGACTGCTATATTCTGTGGCAGATCTCCGATCCCCAGCAGTTTTACCGCGCCCTTGGCACTACTGCTAAGGCAGAGGAACGGCTCAATGCCATCACCTATAATGCTCTGAAGACCGCCATGGGCACCCTGGCCCAGGCTGACATTATCAATATGAATGACGGCGCAGAGCGTAATGAAATTTACGAAGGCATCGCCACTGTGGTGGATACCCAGGCTGCCACCTATGGCATTCGGGTGCTGGATGTGAAGATCAAGCAGTTTGATCTGCCGGAATCGAACATGAATGCGGTTTACTCCCGTATGATCTCTGAGCGGAACCAGATGGCAGAAAAGTACACCGCCGACGGCAATTACGATGCTTCCATTATCCGCAATGATGTGGATAAGCAGGTGAATATCCTGGTTTCCAATGCCGAAGCTGAGGCTGCCAAATTGGAGGCGGAAGGCGAAGCAGAGTATATGCGGCTGCTGGCTGCGGCTTATAACACCGCAGACAAGAAAGATTTTTATGAATTTACTCTGGCGCTGGATGCGCTGAAGCAGAGCCTGACCGGCGAGGAAAAGACCATCATTCTGGATAAGGATTCTGCCCTTGCCCAGATCCTGTTGGGCAACTAAAAGAAAAGAGGCTGTTGCATAGCAACAGCCTCTT
>JAZREX010000104.1:0-23228 GCA_045661025.1 Faecousia sp.
ATCAAAAGCGATCAACTTAATCATGATTTTCTACCATTCCTTTCTAAGAATTCTATAGTAATAGTACAACAGTTTGCGCAATTGCGCAAGTTGTGGCGTGAAAATTGCGCATTTAAAGAAGATGCATGGAAAACTACGCAAGTTCCTATCACCAATACATGATAGAAACATACAAAGTTTTGTATAAATATTCTGGGTGCTCTTGACAGAATTTTGGGGTTGATGTATAATCTAGTACAGAGAAAAGTACACTAAATTAGGGCACACAGAAAGAGGAATGGGGCATGAAAGAGAGAAAAGAAGAATATAAGCGCAGAAAGAAGGCGTACAAAAAAGAAAAGCGCCGCTATGTTACCTTGTGGAAGAGCCTGGGACTTGCGTTTTTGGTACTGAGTTTGGTGCTGACGCTTGTAGGTGGAGCTGCCTTGGTATTTGATCATGTGACAGCGCTGGTAACCGGGGACAGCTTGTGGACACTCTCCCAGGCAGATGCCCAGGCGGTATATTTTACATCGGATTATGAAACCCAGGAAGATTGGCAAACAGTGGCAGATGCTTTGCAGCAGCAGATTGGCATGGAGGGACTGGTGCTGCTGAAAAATGCAGATAACACCTTGCCTTTGGTATCCGGCGCATCCCTGCGGCTGGAAGGTGACCGGAGCGGGCTGCAGACGGCATTACAACAGGTGGGATTCGTTGTGACAGCGGAAAGCGATATTGCGGTGGTAGTGGTTAGCGCTGCTACAGAGCAGGGATATTTGGAGGCGCTGGCGGAACAAAAAACTGCCGGTCAGTTGCAAAGGCTTATTTTGCTGGTCACTGCTGATGCTAATCCTGCTCTTTGGCAGCAGTTTCCGGCTGATGGGGTGCTACATTTTCCTGTTTGGAGTGATGAATTGGCAGCCCAGACCCTTGCTGGGCAGAACAATCCTGCAGGCAGTCTGGCAGCGCCTATGTATTTAGAACAGGCACAGGATTGGGAAAATATGTATAGAGCCGCGGTGATAGCGGAAGAAACCACAGACTATACAGCGCAGGTGGTATATCCTCTGGGGTGGGGTCTGCACTACACTGCCTTTGATTACAGCGCACCAAAGATCACTTACGAAAAGGAAATGTTTACCGCAACCGTGGATGTGACCAACCGGGGTGCTGCGGCGGGCAAGGAGATTTTACAGCTGTACGCAGTAGATACCCAGGGGAAACTGAACTTGGTTGGTTTTGGAAAAACCGATATTCTGGAAGCAGGAGCTTGTGAAACGGTTACGATAACGGTGGCGGCAGAAACCTTTGCCCAGGCCCGGGAATTGGCAGCGGGGGATTATTTCTTTATTGCTGCAGCCAATGCTCATGAAGCGGCCAACCATTATTTGGCAGCTTTGGGACATACCCCGGAAACCACCGAAGGGCGCATGGATGGAGCGGGGAATCCGGACATGGTCGCCAAGTGGACACAATCTAACATTCAAAAGCTTTACAATTCTGTAGACATGGACCAGGACAGGACCAAAGCACCTGTTGTGGGCGCTAAAAATGGCATAAAACTGCAAACTTTGCGAGGGATCGACTTCCATGCGCCTCAGTGGCAGCAATTATTAGATCAGTTGACATTCTGGGATATGGCATCTATGGTGACCAATGGCAACTTTTATTTGCATCCGGCCACATCGGTAAATGCTCCCGGCTGTAGAGTGGATAACGGCGTGGTCCTGCCCTGGGAAGTTACCCAAGAGCCGATTGACACCATGCTGGAAACCACATGGAACTGTGATCTGGCTTATGAGCAGGGGAAACTTACCGGTGATTGGTACTTGAATCGCGGGATCTATATGGTAGGCACCGAGCAAGCCGGTTTGTGCAGCGCCGGGGATGGTTTTGTAAATCAGACACTGGCCTATGCCCAGGCAGCGGGAATGGGAGAAAAGGGGATTATGGCTGCAGGTGTGGATGAAAAAAGCCCTGCATTTGGTACTTGGCAAGAGGAACTGGCCGGTGTGAGTATCTGTAATGATTTGTTTTTCTTGCCCGCAGTGATAGAATTATCCCAGAAGGAAACAGATACCCAAACTTTGTGGGCATTGCGGGATGCTTGCCACCGAAATCTGTATGCCTTGGCCAATTCTGCCGCCATGAACACCATGGGCACGGATACTGTGGTTGTGGCAAAGACACCTCTGCTTGTGTTGGTGCTTATGATCGGGGCAGCGGTGAGCTGGGCACTGTTTATTGTGTTTGCGGTATTCTGGGGCAAAGGGAAAGCAAAATGGAAGCGCACTTTGGAATATCTGGATTTTAAGACGCTGAAACGGGCGATCCGACAGAGCCAGGAGTGATTTTCTGCATTGCAATCCATAGGTGAATATGTTATAATGAACTTGCAAAAAATCCATAAGGAGGCATTATTATGAACCAATACGGATTTTATGATTACTATGGTTACATGCCGGATGCTCAGGCGTCTGCAGGCGTAGAGGCTGGGGCTGTGGTAGGCGTTATATTTGGTGTTATTTTGGCCTTTTATTTTCTTGTGTTTGCAATGGGAATTGTGTTTTATGTATTGCAGTCTATGGGCATTTACACCATTGCAAAGCGTCGGGGTATTCGCAAGCCTTGGTTGGCGTGGTTGCCCATAGGCGATGCGTGGACTTTAGGCAGTATTTCTGACCAATATCAATATGTCAAGTGTGGAAAAGTTACCAATCGTAGAAAAACATTGGTAATCTTATATGTGGTGATTTTGGCTGCTGTGGCATTGGTTGTAGGTAGCATAATTGGCACGGTTGTGGGTGCAGCATTCTCCAACGGAGGTGCGGCTGTGGTAGGCGTAGGCAGTACAGTGCTGAGCTACTTCGTGATTATAGGGGCGTGTATTGCTATGGCGGTGATAGAGTATATCGCGCTTTATGATGTTTTTCGTTCCTGTAATCCGGATAGCAGTGCGGTTTTTTTGATCTTGGGTATTTTGTTCCCAGTCACGCTTCCTTTCTTCCTGTTCTTCAGCCGAAAGAAAGATGAAGGTATGCCTCCACGCAAGGAAACTAAACTGGAGCAGTTGCTGGAAGCGGTTTCTTTAGAAGAGGAAGATGCGGTTTCTCAGGAAGAATCTACAGAAGAATAAAAACGAAGAGAGCCTTGGGTGTTATCCTAAGGCTCTCTCTTTTTATTTATTTTGCAGGCCGAATAAAGGCTTTGCCACTTTTTTGTATAACAACAAGGTTAGAATTGATACTGCTGCGCCTTTGATCAGATTCAGAGGTGCTACGCAGAGCAGGACAAAAGTGGGCAGGTTTTTCACTGCAGGGAAGATTTTACTTCCCATGGCGATGATGGTGTCCAGGGGCAGATCATAAAGCTGGGAGAACTTAGGCAGTAGATACCAAGCATTAAAAGCGCTGCCAAAACAGCTAAGCACCAATGTACCGGCAAGCAGACCCCAGAGGGCACTGCAGCGGGTCTTTCTGATATGGTAAATACTGACTGCCGGCAGTACAAAGGCACAGCCTACGGCGAAGTTGGCAAAATCCCCAACAAATGCGGTGGAGGTTCCCTTTAGCAGGAGTTTGAGCAGGATCTTTATTCCCTCGCAGGCAACGGTTGCTGAGGGTCCCAGGTAAAAACCGCAGAGCATCACCGGTAGCTCGGAAAAGTCCAGCTTATAAAATTCCGGTGCTAAAAACAGAAGAGGAAAGTCTAACATATGCAGCACCGCGGCCAATGCTGAACAGATGGCGATGATGGTCAGCCGCCTTGCCTTTGTCACCGTACGCATGCCGGGCAGGAAACGCTCGGCTAATCGGCCGGCGAAAAATAATGCGGCAATGATCCCAAGGCACACCAGGAAAAACAGAATATTTTCTTTTAACTGTAGCAGTAGGCTTGCCATAAACTTCCCCTCCTAATAATAAAAAAGCCCCGGGAAATCCCGGGGCGCAGATATAACATGCCGCTATATGTCTTCTTCCATCCAGACTATAAGCAGCGAGGAATCAAACTCCAATAGGTTTTAGGAGACGGTTCGCTGCTTGCTGTCGGTATCGGAATTGCACCGATTCAATGCTTTCGCACTCGCGGACTGTTACCGCCGGTCGGGAATTTCACCCTGCCCCGAAGTATTCTTTTTCATCATCCTAACATAAGGCAGTCATCTTGTCAACCGGACGAGGGTGTGGTAGAATTAGCCTCGGTAGGTGTGGTTACAGTGTCCTGTTGGGTGTAGGCGGTCAAAGGCCGGATCTGCCCTTGAGGCGCGGTGTCAGTGATATCGCCGCCGATCACCGCGTCCTTATACACAAGCAAGGTTGCGTATACCGGTTCTGTGGTGTTTGGATAATTGTTCACCTTGTAGACATAGCGCATTACCAGCTTTCCGGCATATTGGGTTAGATCATAGCCGGCGGATTTCTGCAGGTCGTTGTATTTTTCAAAGACCTGGTCAGATGTTTCCGGTATCCGCACCTGGCCGCTGGTCACCGGGGAAGTGGTGACCTCGTACCCTAAGTTCTGCAAAAAAGCTACCCGGCCGTCGTTGCTGGCAAGGGTTGTGGCGGCGGGTTCGGAATTACCCCCTACCAGAAGCAGAATTGCCCCCAGTAGAGCCAATGCCCCTAACAGGGCGATGATAATTTTCTTTTTATCGACCTTAGCGGTCATGACCATCATAGCCATCCCTCCTGCGGTGTTGATACTGTAGAATATGGCCAAGAGAGGACAGGTAGAACCAAATGTTACGATTGGATAAATATTTATGTGACAGCGGCGCGGGCACCCGCAGCCAGGTCAAACCCATCTTAAAAGCAGGGCGGGTGTTGGTGGACGGCCAGGTCGTCACTGACGGTAGCCGGAAAATAGATCCTCAAACCCAGCAAATTCTACTCGATGGCACGCCTTTGGGTTATACAGGCCGAATGGTACTGATGCTCCATAAGCCTGCAGGATATATTACAGCAACTGTGGATAAGGATGGGCCTACCGTTATGGAACTGCTGCCTAAGGAATATGCCCATCTGGATCTGAATCCTGTGGGGCGACTGGATAAGGCCACGGAAGGGCTGTTGCTGTTTACCAATGACGGGGAGCTGCTGCATAAGCTGATCTCGCCGAAAAAAGGTGTACAGAAGATTTATTATGCCCAGCACGAGGGTACTGCGGAAGATGGGGATGTACAGGCCTTTGCGGAAGGGCTTGTTTTGGCAGACGGCACCAAATGCTTACCGGCAAAACTGGAGCCCCTTGGCCCCGGACAGAGTAGAGTGACAGTTTGTGAAGGGAAGTATCATCAGGTGCGCAGAATGATGGCCTCCCGTAAAATGCCGGTGACCTATTTGCGCCGGGAACAGGAAGATTTTCTGACTTTGGAGGGTTTGGCTCTGGGAAAAACCCGCCAGCTTACGCCGGAAGAAATAAAAAAACTGGAAAAATGACGAAAAGTCTCCCTGGGTTTTCTGGAAAAAATCCCCTAAAACGACAAAAAATCCATTGCAATATGGCAAATTGCATAAATTCGAGGGTCTGTTTTGCAACAAAATGTCATAAACCCCTTGCAAAATGTGCAAAATCTATGTATAATCATCGTGTACTTTTGTGAAAAGCGTATTTGTGCAGTATTGCTTAATTAAGGAGGGGCATTTTTATGTCCGGTGGAATTTTTCAAAATGTGATCAACCAATTAAAGGAAACCTGTGACCGGGCTATCGGCATCTTGGATACAGAAGGTACTGTGATCGCATGTACCGATATTTCTATGCTGTCGGAGCGGTGGTCTGATGTTGCATTGCTTCTGGCTGGCAATGAGGATACATATGTAACCTTTGCTCAGAAAACTTTCCGTCCGATTTTGGGCTCTACAGGCTTTATGGAATATGCAGTGTTCTGCGCCGGTGATGATGACTTGGCAAAAACCTACTGCGGCTTTGCCTATGTCAGCTTAAATGAAACCAAGCTGTATTATGAGGAAAAGCATGACCGGGGCACTTTTATTAAGAATATTTTGATGGATAATATTCTTCCCGGAGATATCTATATCCGGGCCAAGGAACTGCACTTTGTAACAGAAGCACCCAGAGCGGTGTTTTTGGTACGGCAGCTGGGCCGTGGAGAGATGGCCTCTGTGGACACCCTGGCCGGCATGCTGCCGGACAAGCTCCAGGACTTTGTTATTAGCATCAACGAAACCGATATCGCTGTGGTAAAACAGCTGGATGCCATCCCTGATCCGGAGCAGCTGCATGCTCTGGCGCAGCAGATGATGGATCTGCTCCATGAGGAACTGTATATTAAGACTGTGATCGGTATCGGTACCATCGCTGCCCACCTGCGGGAACTGGCAGATTCCTACAAGGAAGCCCAGACCGCCATTGAGGTGAGCAAGGTGTTTGACACCGAACGGCGTATTATCAATTATAAAAATCTGGGCATTGGCCGTTTGATCTATCAGCTGCCCACTACCCTGTGTGAGATTTTCTTGTCTGAGGTATTCGAGGAGAATTCTATTGAATCTTTGGACCAGGAAACTCTGTTTACCATCAACAAGTTCTTTGAGAACAATCTGAATGTTTCTGAAACTTCCCGAAAGCTTTTTGTCCACCGGAATACTTTGGTCTATCGTTTAGAGAAGATCAAAAAACACACCGGTTTGGATTTGCGGGAATTTGACCACGCCATTGTCTTTAAGGTGGCACTGATGGTACGGCAGTATCTCTCATCCCGGGAAAACAGATAAATTTTGGGAAGAGGCTTACAGCAGTACCGCTGTAAGCCTTTCTTAATAAAAAGTTTCATTTACGGAAACTTCCAGAGGGTTTCTTGGGGCTTTCCATTGACAGCAGTTTTACAATGTGTTACAATTTGGTTACATACTTTAAGCTTCGGGGAAATGAACCCCGACAGGTTTTCGCACTCTGCCTTCCGCCAATGCTGCACAAAACCCCTTGATAATACCAACGGGTATTGTCTGCGGTGTTTTGCTTGCTTTGCCAAAAGGCCGCGTGTGAAAACTGCGCAGCACCCTTCAGCTAGTAATTTTTTAGGGCTTTTGGGTGCGGACGACGCAGCCTTGCTGATGCAGGGCAAGAAGGACAAATCTAAAAGAACAAAAAAGGACGGCTGAAGGGCTATCGGTGTTCGATTCCCCGAAGCTTAATGGAGTAAGATAGATATGATTCAATTTTCTGAAGTTACCAAATCCTATTCTGTTGGCACCCATGCGTTAAGGGGTATCGATCTGCAGATCGAGGATGGAGAATTTGCTTTCTTGGTAGGACCGTCCGGTTCCGGCAAGTCCACCATTATCAAGTTGATCACCGGAGAACTGCGGCCCACCAGCGGCGCTGTTCATGTCAATGGCTATTCTTTGGAGCGTATCCGCAAGCGGGAAGTGCCCTATCTTCGCCGTACCGTTGGCGTTGTGTTCCAGGATTTCCGGTTGATCGAAACCAAAACTGTTTATGAAAATGTGGCATTTGCCATGCGTGTGATCGGTGCGCGGGAACAGGAGATCAAGGAACGTGTGCCGTATGTGCTGGAACTGGTTGGCTTGGAAAATAAGAGCCGCCGTCACCCCAATGAGTTGTCCGGTGGTGAGCAGCAGCGTTTGGCCATTGCTCGGGCGTTGGTGAACAACCCCTCCACCATTATTGCCGATGAGCCTACCGGAAACCTTGACCCTGCTCGGTCCATGGAGATTATGAGTTTGCTCCAGGAGATCAACAACCTGGGAACTACGGTGCTGGTAGTTACCCATGAGATGGAGCTTGTGCAGCGGTTTGCAAAACGTGTCATTGTCCTGGACGAGGGTCTTGTGGTCAGCGACGGAATGGATGGGTATGGAAGCTATGAAAACGAATAATATTGGATATTTGATAAAAGAGGGCGTTCGTGGTATTTTTCTCCACGGTTTTATGTCCTTTGCTGCTGTTTGCGTTACGGTGGCCTGTTTGCTCATTGTGGGCAGCTTCTCTAGCTTAATGTACAATGTCAACATTATGGTTGAGGATTTGAATAAGACCAATGAAGTGCTGGTATACATCGATAGCGAGCTGTCGGAGGCAGAGGCCAGAAGCGTAGGTACGCAGATCAACAAGATCGCAAATGTACAGAATGCGGTGTTTGTTACCCGGGAGCAGGCGCTGGAAGAATTCATAGCAGAGCATAACGGGGATGAGGCATTCTCCGGTGTTCAGGCCAGTGATCTGCGCCATCGGTTCGTGGTGACGCTGATGGATAATGGGCTGATCGAGGATACGGTGGCCTCTATTTCCGCGATTGCCGGAGTAGCAAAGATCAACGCTGCCTATGAACTGGCAGAGGGCTTTTCTGCACTGCAGAATGTGCTGCGTGTAGCCTCTATTGCGGTGATCGGCATTTTGCTGATCGTCAGCTTGCTGATCATTTCCAATACGGTAAAACTGGCCATGTATGACCGCCGGGACGAAATTGCCATTATGAAAATGGTGGGAGCGACCAACGGCTTTATCCGGCTTCCCTTTGTTGTGGAAGGCTTTTTGCTGGGTATGACCGGTGCGGCCCTGGCATTTTTGTTGGAGTGGTTGATTTACAACGGGGTATCCACTCGCTTGGCTGCGATTGATAGTTTGCAGTTGTTTAACTTTGTACCTTTTGCCCAGCTGCTGTGGCCCATGGTTGCCACCTTCGCATGCGCCGGTTTGTTTGTGGGTGTAGTGGGCAGCTGGACTTCTATCCGGAAGTTTATGGATGTATAAAAGGAGCGTCTTATGCGTAAGAATAAAAGAGTCGTTGCCTTGATCGCCGGTTTTATGGCGCTCATTTTGGCCTTGGGCTTGGTTGCAGGAGTGCTGCCCAGTTTGTTCGTGAATGCCGCTAGCCTTTCAGAACTGGAAAAGCAGTTGGCAGACTTAAAGGCACAGAAGGAAGAGGCGGACAGCCAGATCGCTGATTTGGAAGGTCAGTTATCGGACAACCTGTCTAGTATGCAAGAGGTGGTGAATCAGAAAAACACCATCGATCAGCAGATCTTTTCCTTGTACCAGCAGATGCAAAATCTCAACGATCAGATTGCTGCTTACGGCCTTTTGATTGCCGAAAAGCAGGAAGAATTGGATGCCGCCCAAGCCAGATTGACAGAGCTGAACGAAAAGAATAAGGAACGGATCCGGGCCATGGAGGAAGACGGCGATCTGTCTTACTGGTCTGTTTTGTTCCAGGCAAACGATTTTGCCGACCTGTTGGATCGTCTGAACATGGTAGAGGAAATTGCCGCTGCCGATCAGCGTCGCTTAAAAGAAATGAGCGAAGTAGCTCAAGAGGTTGCAGATGCAAAGGCTGCCTTGGAAACAGAACAACAGGCTTTGGAAGTGTCCAAGGCGGAATTGGCCCAATCTCAGGTACAGCTGGAAGAAAAACGCGCAGAAGCAGACAGACTCTTGAACGAGTTGGTAGCTACCGGCGCAGAGTATCAGAAACTGCTGGATGAGGCAGAAGCTGCTGCGGGCGCTTTGGAAAACAAAATTGACGATGTGCAGGATGAATATGATGCTGCAGAGTATCAGCAGTGGTTATCCACCTCCAAGCCCGCCCAGTCTGGCTCCAGCGGAAGTAGTGGCAGCAGCCATATTGTACAGGGCATCACCTGGTTGAAGCCTACTACCTACAGCCGTGTATCCAGTCCCTTTGGTTGGAGAGTCCATCCTGTGTATGGTGATTGGCGTTTCCACTATGGCATAGACTTGTCCGCATCCAGCGGCACGCCTATCGTGGCAACCCGCGCCGGTGTGGTAACCAGAGCTTACTATAGTGCTTCTGGTGGTTATACAGTGGATCTTGACCATCAAGACGGGTTTGGTTCTAAGTATCTGCATATGACCCATTACATTGTGTCTGACGGACAGTATGTGAACGCCGGACAGGTGATCGGTTATGTAGGTTCTACCGGTACTTCCACCGGTCCGCACCTGCACTTTAGTATTACTTACAACGGAGAACATCAAAATCCCATTGATTACATCGGTGGCTAATTTTCACCCACAGCCCTCCGGGGCTGTGGGTTTTTAAGAGGTGTCCTTATGAATTGGCGAAGAATAAAATGTGTTTTGATAAAAAGCGCCGGTTATGTGGTGGTGGCGGCTTTTGCTTCTTTGATTACTTTCAGCCTATGTATGGGAGTAGAACAGCCGATTGGCAGCAATAAACTGTCGCAACTGGAAAAGGTGATTTTGACGCAGTTTATTGGAGATGCAAATAAAACCACCCTGGAAGACGGTGCGGCCGCCGGAATGGTGGCAGCTACCGGCGACCGGTGGAGCTACTATATTTCTGCAGCAGATTACCAAGATTATGTAAACCAGATGGAAAATGCCTATGTGGGTATTGGTGTGACGATTACCACCCTGGAGGACGGCACCGGGATGGAGATTAAAAAAGTGTCACCCGGTACTGGCGCTGAGGAAGCCGGTTTGACAGCAGGGGATATCGTGACCGCCGTAGAAGGACAAACTGTGAAAGAGCTTGGGATCAAGAAGGCACAGGATATGATCCGTGGAGAAGAAAACACCCAGGTGCAGCTTTCGATTCTGCGAAATGGGGAAATGATCCAGGTATCTGTGACCCGGCGTACCGTTGAAGTAGAGGTGGCTACCGGGAAGATGCTTGCAGGGGATATTGGCCTTGTAACGATTTATAATTTTGACAGCCGATGCGCTGAGGAAACAATCGCGCAGATAGAGGCGCTAATGGCTCAGGGTGCAAAGGGAATCATTTTTGATGTGCGGAACAATCCCGGCGGATATCGTCATGAGTTGGTAAAGGTTTTGGATTATTTGTTGCCGGAGGGCGATTTGTTTCGCAGTGTAGATTTCCAAGGCGTGGAATCAGTAGACACTTCCGATGCAAACTGTGTCAAACTGCCTATGGCGGTGCTGATGAACCAGGAGAGCTATTCTGCTGCGGAATTTTTTGCTGCGGCTTTGCAGGAGTATGACTGGGCAGTAACGGTGGGAAATCCCACAGTGGGCAAGGGCTACTTCCAGAGCTTGGTGAAGCTTTCTGATGGCTCTGCAGTTTCCTTGTCCATGGGCAAATATTTTACCCCGAAAGGAATCAGCTTAGCGGAGGTAGGCGGACTGACACCTAACATTTTGGTGGAGCTTACCGAGGAGCAAAAGGCAGCAGTTCTTGCCGGAACATTAGATCCCAACAAAGATCCCCAGATACAGGCAGCTCTGGAACATCTGAAGAATGGATAAATATTAACCGCCGACTGTTTTGTCGGCGGTAATTCTTTTTTGGATATCTCCAAGAAAATGGGAAAAATCCGGGTTTTCCCTTGACGGCAAGGGGAAAGTTTACTATAATATGAGAAGCTATGGAAAAAATTATCCAGAAAGGATTTAATGTTATGGCAAGAGAATTTAAAATTACTGCCCTCCGGCTGGGTGAGCTGGAAAAGGAATTGAATTATTTGAAGACCACCCGTGAGCGTGAGATCGCTGCGATGATCGCAGAAGCCCGCTCCTACGGCGACTTGTCTGAAAACTCTGAGTATGATGCTGCCAAGAACGAGCAGGCAAAGCTCTATGGCCGGATCGCAGAAATTGAGGATGTTCTGTCCCACGCTGTGGTGATCGAGGATGAAAACGAGGCATCCGGCCGGGTAGGTCTGGGCTGTCTGGTTGAGGTTGAGGATGTTGCTACCGGCGAAAAGACCAAGTACCGGATCACCGGTTCTCAGGAAGCAAACCCCATGGAGAACAAACTTTCTGACGACTCTCCCTTTGGCCGTGCTGCTGTAGGTAAGGCTCCTGGAGATGTGTTTACCGTCAATGCCCCTAACGGTTCTTACCAGATGAAGGTAGTTTCCGTATCCCGTGAGGGCTAAGCTATGGCAAAGTTTGTACCCCAGGCGGAGCTGCCTGTTTCCGAGCAGGCGCAGATTCGTCGTGAAAAGTTAGCAGCCCTCCAGGCAGAAGGCTTTGACCCCTTCCTGCAGACAAAGTTTGATTTCAATGCGGACTCTGCCAAGATCAAGGGCGATTATGATGCTTTTGAGGGCAAGACTGTCCGTTTGGCGGGCCGCCTGATGAGCAAGCGCGGCATGGGTAAGGTGTCTTTCTGCGATCTGCAGGACAACACCGGTCGCATCCAGCTGTTTGTGAAGATCGACGAGCTGGGCGAAGAGTCCTTTGCCCGGTTTAAAAAGTACGATATCGGTGATATCGTAGGTGTGGAAGGCGAAGTATTCCGCACCAAGACAGAGGAAATTTCCATCCGGGCTACTTCTGTGACTCTGCTCAGCAAGGCTTTGCTGCCCCTGCCTGAGAAGTTCCACGGCTTGACCGATAAGGAAATGCGTTTCCGTCAGCGCTATGTGGATCTGATGGTAAACCCGGAGGTAAAGCGTAACTTTGTGATCCGTTCTCAGTTCATCAAGTTTATGCGTAACTACCTGGACAATATGGGCTACATCGAAGTGGAGACCCCTGTGTTGAACACCATCGCCGGCGGCGCTTCTGCCCGCCCCTTTGTTACCCATCATAATACCTTGGACATCGACATGTATATGCGTATCGCTACGGAGCTGCCTCTGAAGCGACTGATCGTTGGCGGTATGGACCGGGTATATGAGATCGGCCGTATCTTCCGTAACGAGGGTATGGATCCCAAGCATAACCCTGAGTTCACCAGCGTGGAGCTGTATCAGGCATATGCTGACTTCCACGATATGATGGATATTGCTGAAGGTATCATCTCCGGTGCTGCTAAGGAAATCCTGGGCACTTATGAGGTGGAATGGATGGGCGAGAAGATCAACCTGGCACCCGGCTGGCGTCGGATGACCATGGTGGAGGCGGTTCGTGAGTATGTGGGCATCGATTTTGACGCTATCACCGACGATGCTGAGGCGGTAGCCGCTGCCAAGGCTAAGGGCGTTGAGCTGGCTGATGCTGCAGAAAAGACCTGGGGCAACGCCCTGTATGCTTGCTTCGATCAGAGAGTGGAAGAGCATCTGGTGCAGCCCACCTTTATCACCATGTACCCCGTTGAGGTATCTCCTCTGACAAAGCGCAGCCCTCTGGATAGCAGACTGACTGAGCGTTTTGAGGCGTTCATCTGCCGTAGTGAGATGGGCAATGCCTACTCTGAGCTGAATGATCCTGTGGACCAGAGAGCCAGATTCATGAAGCAGGTGGAGCAACGTGAGCGTGGCGATGATGAAACCGAAATGCTGGATGAGGACTTCCTCACCGCTATGGAATACGGTATGCCTCCCACAGGCGGCATGGGCATCGGTATTGACCGCTGTGTCATGATGCTCACCGGCTCTGATACCATCCGGGAAGTCATCCTGTTCCCCACGATGAAGCCCCTAGCGGAATAAAATGAACACCCTATGGCATTTGCCATAGGGTGTTTTTATAGGATCAGAAGATTCCTTTATTGTATTTGAACATTGCGTAGAAGGTGATTCCTAAGCCTGTAAGGAAGCCGGCGGCGAAAACCACATTACCAATGATGAAATAGAGGCGATTCTGCAAATGATCTGCCATAAAATAAAGGCCGCTGAAGGCGATCAGGGTGATTCCAATAATAATCATACCAAGACCTACTAGCTTGCCAAAGGGCAGACGGTCTTCTTCTGTCACCCGTTTTCTATGATAGGAATGAAGCATTGCGATATTTCCTTTTCTGTTGGAGATGCCGACCAAGATACACACCACACCAATGACGGCAGTAACAATGTATTCCATAAGGGTTCCTCCTATGTAGGTGATATCTTAATAATACCATAAAAAAATAAAATTCTCAATAGGTTGTTGAAGGGTCTTTCAGCAAAGAGCTTCTTGCATTTTTTAGGCCATATGCTATGATAATTACATAGAAAGTAAGGAGGGGATGTTATGAAAAAAGAAACCAGACTTTATAATGTGCTATTTCCTATATGGATGTTCTTTTTGATCCCTACTGCAGCATGGCTTTTGATCCTGCCAGGAAATTTCCTTGTAGATACCCTGGTGCTGGTGTTGTGGATGTATCACCGGAAAATGGAAGGGAAGCTGCAGCTGTGGAAACGCAAGATCGTTCCTGTGTGGCTGCTGGGCTTTTTGTCTGACTTTGTTGGCGCAGGACTTACCCTGGGAATGCTGTTTCTTTTGGAGGAAATTGCCCCCAATGTAGCAATGCATTTGTTCCCTGCAACAACCCTTATGGCGCTGCCTGGTGTTGTGCTGGCAGGAGTGCTGATCTATTTCTTCAATCGACGGTTTGTTTTCCGGAAGTCCGGGTTTTCCAAGGAGGAGATCCATAGCATTTCCTTGACCCTGGCTTTGTGGACTGCCCCCTATACCATGTTGATTCCGCTTTACGGATAAGGAGTTATACATAATGGATTTTACACGGGTAAAAGAGAATTTAGAGCAGGCGGGCTATATGGTGTCCTGTTTTGAAACGTCCAAGGCGGCTGTAGAATTTTTAGACCAGTTCATCGACGGTGTTACAGTGGGCATCGGCGGCTCTATGACTGTGCAGGAGCTAGGGCTTTATGACCTGCTTTCTGCCCATAACCAGGTGTTCTGGCATTGGAAAACTCCCTCTGCCCAGATTCTGGAAAAGGCCCAAACAGCAAAGGTATATCTGTCATCGGTGAATGCTTTATCCCAGACCGGAGAGATTGTCAACATTGATGGAAGCTGCAACCGGATCGCCTCCATCGTCTATGGCCATGAGGTGGTGTATCTTCTGGTAGGCAGCAATAAGCTGACAGAGGATTATGAAAGTGCGTTGTTCCGGGCAAGAAATGTGGCCGCGCCGAAAAATGCCCGCCGTCTGAAAAGACAGACTCCCTGCGCATTGGGCCAAGAGAAATGCCACGACTGTAAAAGCCCAGAGCGGATCTGCAAAGCCCTCAGCGTTTTGTGGAAAAGGCCCTCAGGGATTGCTTGTCATGTGATCCTTATTGATGAACCGCTGGGCTATTAAAAAACAGCCATTGGCTCTCTTTTTTAAGAGGGCCAATGTTATTTGGTTGACAGTTATGCTATAATCATTTTGTTTAGAAAGAGGTGGGATAAAATGAAGCGAATTGTGACGATCCAGGATATTTCCTGCTTTGGAAAATGCTCTTTGACAGTAGCGCTACCGATTATTTCGGCTCTGGGAGTGGAAACCGCGGTGATTCCCACGGCAGTGCTATCTGCGCATACTCAGTTTGAAAATTTCACATTTCATGATTTGACAGAGGATATTCCTGCTATTTCTAACCATTGGCAGCAGGAACAGCTTATCTTTGACGGCATCTATACCGGGTATCTGGGATCTTCCCGCCAGATCGACCTGGTGGCAGATTTTTTTGATAGATTCCGCAAGGAAAACACGCTGGTGTTGGTTGATCCGGTAATGGCGGATAACGGACAGTTGTATCCCGGATTTTCTCAGGACTTTCCTGCCCAGATGGCAAAACTTTGCGCAAAGGCGGATATCATTGTTCCCAATATTACAGAAGCCTGCCTGATGACAGGGATGCCCTATAAAGAAGAATATGACGAAGGCTATATCAAGACCTTGCTGGAAAAATTGGGCCAGATTGGGGCTGGCGTGACTGTTCTGACCGGTGTATCCTTTGCTTCAGACACAACCGGTATTGCGGGCTATGAGCGGAAGACAGGAGAATATTTCTGTTACAAGCATAAAAAGATGGACAAGAGCTACCCTGGTACAGGAGATGTTTTTGCCAGCACCTGTGTCGGTGCGATGATGCAGGGCAAATCCTGGCAGGAGGCAGTGCAGATTGCGGAGGATTACACAGCGCACTGTATTGCCTTGACGATGCAAGATCCTAGTGCCGGTTCTTATAGCGTGAATTTTGAGGAGGGCATTGCTTATCTGCTTAAGCGTGTCGGTCTGCTTTGATAAAATAATACGGGCGTGTAGCTTATGCTACACGCCTTTGCTTTTATTCTTCAGTAAGACCCTGGGTGTCTAACAAGGTTAGAACCTGTTGTCCCCGGGCAGTCAGTCCCACAGAGCCATGGACTGGGTAGCCTTTATAGGCGGACATATCAAAGCCCCGCAAGGGTTTGCTATAGTCAATATCAATGAGAGATTTCTTCTCCAGGAGCTGAAAAATGATGCTGTATTCTTCTGGGGTGTACTGGGTTTCCTCCAGATAGATGGGGGTCATATCATCTGCCTTTCTTGCAACAGGTAGGAAAGCAAACTGAGAAAGGGTTTGCAGCATTTCGATTTCCTGAGTTGTCAGCGACAAAGTTTTGCCGCAGCCGGGGCAGTCGCCGCAGCTGCCGGAACAGGAACAAGGCATAAGATTCTCCTTATCGTGTGTTGATTTGCTTCCCATTATATAGGAAGATTTATATTTACGCAACTGTGTTTCGATGGATATTGTCACCACAATCGGGGAAAATAACCGCAGGAGGGATGTATATGAAACTGCAATGGAAACAGTTACTTATCAGCTTGGCGATTCCTTTGGGTGTTGGCGGCCTGGCGGCGCTGCTTACCGGAGGCATGGGAGATTACGCAAATATGGTAAAGCCACCCTTATCGCCTCCGGCGTGGGTTTTTCCTGTGGTGTGGTCGATCTTATATCTGCTCATGGGCTATGCTTCATACCGTATCTACCGGACAAGAGATTTGGGCAGAAAACGGGCGCTGCAGCTTTATGGGATCCAGCTGGCATTAAACTTTATATGGCCCCTGGTGTTTTTCGGCGGACAATGGTATCTGGCGGCCTTTTTTGTGCTGATTGCTCTGTGGGGTTTTATTCTTTTAACCATCGCGGCCTTTTCTAAAATTGACCAGGTGGCGGCAGATCTCATGCTGCCGTATTTACTGTGGGTAACATTTGCCGGGTATTTAAATTTAGGGGTGTATCTTCTGAATTGATACTTTTCAAATCGTTATATCTATGATAAAATAGGAGCATCCAATCAATACTAAGGAGGTATCGTTATGGCAAATAAATACGCAGGCACCCAGACAGAAAAAAATCTGATGGCTGCATTTTCCGGTGAATCCGAGGCAAGAAACAAGTACACCTACTTCGCTTCCAAGGCAAAGAAAGAGGGCTTTGAGCAGATTTCTGCCCTGTTTTTAAAGACAGCTGAAAACGAAAAGGAGCATGCCAAGCTGTGGTTCAAGGAACTGGAAGGCATTGGCGACACCGCCAAGAACCTGCTTCACGCCGCTCAGGGCGAGAACTATGAGTGGACAGATATGTACGATGGCTTTGCAAAGACTGCAGAGGAAGAGGGTTTCCACGATCTGGCTAAGAAGTTTCGTCTTGTGGCAGCGATCGAAAAGTCCCATGAAGAGCGTTATCGCGCATTGCTGAAGAATGTGGAAACTGCAAAGGTCTTTGAAAAGAGCGAAGTGAAGGTTTGGGAGTGCCGTAACTGCGGCCACTTGGTGATCGGCACCAAGGCACCGGAAATTTGCCCCACTTGCGATCATCCTCAGAGCTTCTTCGAGATCCACGCAGAGAATTATTAATAGAAAAAATCGCTATGGTAACTTACCATAGCGATTTTTTGCGAAACCCTGCTTTAAACATGGCAAACCCCGGCACCGTTGACCGGACGGTGCCGGGGTTTCCGCGAAAAGAGAGAGGTTTGAAAATGAAAAGCATTATGAATCCGTATCCTTAATTCTATTATAGCGAAATTATCCTAAAAATCAAGGGGTGGATTTGTTAAAAAACTTGAGAACACATAAAAAATAAAGCGCAGAAATTGTGCAACATGCACAAAGAAAAGGTTATTCCGATTATGCCCAATCCGGAAGATGGGAAAATTCTACTGTTTTTCCATGGTGGGGGAATGTGATCCGGAAGCTATAGAGCATAGGGCAGGTGCAGGAATCTCGCGCCCCGTATTTCTTGTCGCCAAGCAGAGGATATCCCCGGCTGGCAAATTGTACCCGGATCTGGTGACTTCTTCCGGTGTAGAGCCGAATCTGCACCAAGGCGGGATTTTTCTTTAGGAGCTTGAAGGTGAGCCTTGCCTGCTTGACACCGCCACGGGGACGGTCTACTACGAAGACCTTGTTCCTGCGGCTATCCTTAAACAGTAAATCTTCCCAGTCTCCTTGCTCTGGGGGGTTGCCGTGAACCAGCGCCACATATTCTTTTATCATTTCTCCATTTTGGATAATCTGGGAAAAACGGGCGGCTGCGACTTTTGTTCTGGCATAGAGCATAACACCGCCTACATTCATATCCAACCGGTGAATGGGGTAGATTTCTCCTCCAAGGATATCTCGGAGGGCTTGGGGCAGTTGGTGCTCGGAATCTAAGCCTACAGGCTTGATGCACACCACAATCTCGTTATCTTGATATAAAAACTCCATGGTTTTCACTTCCTTTGCTTTCATGATACCATGAAGCGTATGTGCAATGGTATCATGTAGCCATATTTTCCGGTTTCTGACGAAGTCGGGGAGGAAAATGGCGATAATCAAGTATAATAACTGCATTCGCAGTTATTATACCAGAAACCGAGAAAAAGGGAAAGTGCGGATTGCATCTTTCATAGAAAAAAGGTATAATGGAAAAAACGGAGGGATGAAAATGCAGAAGAATAAAAGAAAATCCCCTTTGGCGGTTTTCTTAGGATATTTCAAACGCCATTGGAAGTTGTTTGCGGTGGATCTAAGCTGCGCGGTGCTGATCGCAGCTGTGGATTTAATCTTCCCCTTGGTCACCCGAAATGCTTTGTATGAAATGCTGCCGGGCAAGCTTTACAAGGTGTTTTTTGTTGTGATGGGCGCAATGGCGGTATGCTACCTGTTGCGGGCGTTCTTAAATTACATCGTCTGCTATTTTGGTCATACCTTTGGCATACGGGTGGAGGCGGATATCCGCGCAGATTTGTTTGCCCATATGCAACGGCTAAACCATGATTTTTATGATAAAAACCGCACCGGACAACTGATGAGCCGACTGACTTCTGATTTGTTTGAGGTTACAGAGCTTGCTCACCACGGACCGGAAGACCTGATCACTTCTACTTTGACCATTTTGGGTGCCCTTGTGGTCATGGGTACGATCCAGTGGCGTTTAGCTGTTGTGGTAGGGTTGATGATTCCGGTATTTTTGATCGTTGTACTGACAATGCGCAACAGTATGTCTGCAGCATCCAAAGCGGTGAAGCAGAAGACAGGGCATATCAACACAGAAATTGAATCCAGCCTTTCCGGCATCCGTACGGCCAAAGCCTTTGCCAATGAGGCTTTGGAAAATAAGCGCTTTGCTGCCGCCAATGAGATTTACAGAGGTTCCAAACGGCAGTTTTATAAGGCCATGGGTAGATTCTCCAGCGCTATGGAGTTTTTTCTGTGCAGCCTCAATGTGGTGGTCATCGGTTACGGCGGATATTTAACCATGCAAGGTCACATGGATTATCGAGATTTGTTGACTTTCACCTTGTATGTAAGCGCATTTATTACCCCTATGCGCAAACTCTCCAGTTTCTCTGAAATGTTTGCCAGCGGTTTTGCAGGACTAAACCGGTTTGTAGAGCTGATGAACACAAAACCGACGCTGCAGGACAAGCCGGATGCTGCGCCTTTGGAGAATGTAGCAGGAAGGATCGTTGTAGACAAGGTCTCCTTTGCCTATGACGGAGAATTGGCAGTACTGAAAAATGTGAGCCTGGACATTGCCCCTGGAGAAACCATCGCCATTGTTGGTCCTTCCGGTGGCGGTAAGACAACTTTGTGCCAACTGATTCCCAGATTTTACGAAGTGTCCGGCGGAAGTATCCGCATTGATGGACAGGATGTCCGGGATGTAACCCAGAAGTCTATCCATGAAAATATTGGCATTGTGCAGCAGGATGTATTTTTGTTTGCAGATACCATTCGGGAGAATATCCGCTACGGAAAGCCCGGGGCCTCGGAAGAAGAGGTGATCGAAGCAGCCAAGAAGGCAGAGATCTATGAGGATATTATGGCGATGCCCAATGGCTTCGACACCTATGTGGGCGAGCGGGGAACGCTGCTGTCCGGCGGACAGAAACAGCGGGTAGCCATTGCACGGATCTTCCTGAAGAATCCGCCAATTTTGATTTTGGACGAAGCTACCTCTGCTTTGGATAGTGTCACGGAGGCAAAAATCCAACGGGCCTTTGATGCCTTGGCGCAAGGCAGAACCACCTTGATTATTGCCCACCGGTTATCTACCATCCGGGCGGCCCATAGGATCGTGTCCATTGCTGACGGAGTAATTGCCCAGATCGGCACCCATGAAGAACTGGTAGATGCACCCGGGATTTATGGGGATCTGTACCGCACACAAAATAATTACCGTAGTTAAAAAATTTTGCTTGCTATTTTCACCTGGATGGTGTATACTATCCTGGTAGTTGCCGGTGTGATGGAATTGGTAGACGTAGTGGACTCAAAATCCACCGATGGCGACATCGTGCCGGTTCGAGTCCGGCCACCGGCACCATCAAAAAAGACCACCCGTTTGGGTGGTCTTTTTTTGTTGGCGCCGGTGGCTGTTAAACTTGAAGGGCGTTCGAGTTTGGCCACGAGCCTGCGCGCTGCCGGTGGCAGATGCAGCGCAGGCGCAGTGTGTGCCGCGGTCTATAAAATCGAGGGAAAGCGTAAGTCCGAAGATTTTATAGGGCACCGCAAACGGACACAGGCACCAAGAAAAGCGAGACCCTAATGGGGTCTCGCTTTTTTTATACAATCTCTAAATATCCAGCAAGGACCAGCAGAGTGTTGTGCACCCCGTCGATGTGGCTGCGTTCATAGCCGTGGCTGGCGTATACGCCGGGGCCGATCAGACCGTGGCGCAGATCGTAGCCGCCCCGAAGGGTTGCTTCTACATCAGAGCCGTACATGGGATACACATCTACAGCGTAGTCTGCTCCGGTTTTCTTAGCCGCATCGATAAGTTTGCCAACCACCTCGTAGCTGTAAGGGCCGCCGGAGTCCTTGGCGCAAATAGAAACCTGGCGCTCAGTGCATTGCAGGCCTGTGCCCACACAGCCCATATCTATGGAAATTGCCTCGGTAACGCCAGCAGGCACAGAGGAAGAACCGCCATGGCCTACTTCTTCGTACACAGTAACATGTACATAGGTTTTTCGGGGGAGGGTGATGCGGTTGTCAGCCAGATATTTGGCAAAACCCAAAAGGATGCCGACGGAGAGTTTATCATCTAGGAAACGGCTTTTTAAATATCCACTGGCAGTTCTTCTGGTTCTGGGATCGAAGCAGACAATGTCGCCAACTTGTACACCTAACTTCTGGGTGTCCTCGGCAGAAGATGTCATTTCGTCCAGCAATACTTCCAAAGTGTCAAAGCTGCGCTTGGTATTGTTGTATTCTGGGTTCACATGTAAAGATGCGTTACATAGCTGGGCAGTACCATCTAAAACTGCGCCTGCTCTGGTATACACCCGGACATTCTCGGCTTCTGCGTTGTTAGCGTTCATGCCGCCCAGAGGGGTTAATCGCAGCGCGCCGTTGCTCTTGATCTCGGCAACCATACCGCCTAAGGTGTCGGCGTGGGCGGCCAGCATCAGAGCGTTCTGGCAGTCTTGTCCGCCAAGGTCTACCAACACACCGCCTTTGACGGTGATGGTAACAGAAAAACCTAAACTCTCAAAAGCGTTCTTTAGCCATTGGACAGCTTGTTTGGTATAGCCGGAGGGGGAGTCGATAGCCAGTAACGCGGCAGCCTGCTCCCAGGCAAAATCAGCATATTTGCGGTTTATCATAATGCAATCTCCTTTTGATACCATATGGTTTTATAATGTCATATTATAGCATAAAATATGGATATGAACAGAGGGAAACAGGAAATATTCCGTAAAAAATAAGTTGTGGTTTACAGATAGGGGCAGAATGTGGTATGATAACTGATAGGAACAAGAAATTAGAGGTAATACCATGGATTATATCGTGTTGGATATGGAATGGAATCAGCCATGGCCCGGCTCTCCGTCTGCCCGCAAGGTACTTCCTGTGCAGATTCGCGGAGAGATCATTCAG
Source organism: Faecousia sp. (assembly GCA_045661025.1). Lineage (GTDB taxonomy): Bacteria > Bacillota > Clostridia > Oscillospirales > Oscillospiraceae > Faecousia. The sequence goes on from JAZREX010000104.1 coordinate 21,991, forward strand.
ATCGGTGCTGTCCGTGTGACAGAAGATCAACAGGTGGCGGATGAATTCCAGGTTCTGATCAAACCTAAATATTATCGTCGATTAAACCGCCGGGTCAGTAAGCTCACCGGCATTAAGGAATCCCTCCTGCGGGAAGAAGGCGTGCCGATGGTAGAGGCGATGGAACAGTTCCGCGCTTGGTGCGGAGAAGATGTGGTCTTCCTGACTTGGGGCTTTGACGATATTACAATTTTAAAAGAGAATCTCCAGCTCTACCGGATCGATGACAGTTGGGTCGATCGGTGGTACAACGCTCAGATGATCTTCAATGCCCAGACCGATGGCTCAACTGCGCAGAAAGCGTTGAAGACTGCGATGGAGATTTTTGAAATTCCTGCCAGCCGCCCTGCACATGATGCTTTGGGCGATGCGTATCACACGGCGCTGATCTGCGCTAAGTTGGATTTGCAAAAAGGCACACAGGAATATAAGGAAGCGCTAAAAAGCCATGTTAACGGCTTCCACGGGGCGGAGCTACCCGGTTGTATCAGCCGTAAAGTGTTTTATGATTATGCGGATAAACGGGCAGCATTGGCGGCTATGGCTGGCGCAGAAAATCAATGTCCTACCTGCGGACGGCAGATGCTTGGCTCTCGTTGGTTTGCCCAGCCGGGACACCGGTATATGGACTTGGCTACCTGTCCGGAGCATGGCAAGTTTTTGATCCGCTGTCGCTTGTCGGAGCAGGCTGACGGGACTGTTCGGGTGAGCCGGCTGACCTATGAAGCAGATTCGGAGGCTGCAGCAGCCTATGCCCGCCGGGTAGAGAAAGCAGATCCGGAGGAAAAGGGAAGCGGACAGCGCCGCCGTCGTCGCAGCCGGATCAGCGAAATGAAGAATGGTTAACAAGTTTCCCTTGCATCATTTTTGGTGCAGGGGAATTCTTCTTTGTGGGGAAAGAAACTGCTTGACAGAATAGCGTCGGGGTGCTATAATAATTTCCGCTACGGTGCTCTGCACGTATATTATATGGGCCCTTAGCTCAGTTGGTTAGAGCCTCCGGCTCATAACCGGATAGTCCCGGGTTCGAATCCCTGAGGGCCCACCACAAAAAATAAGGCATAGCCTTTTTTATATATAGGGGTATAGCTCAATTGGTAGAGCGGCGGTCTCCAAAACCGTAGGCTCAGGGTTCAAGTCCTTGTGCCCCTGCCAAGAAACAGTCAGTAAATCTTACGATTACTGACTGTTTTCTTTTG
>JAZREX010000105.1:0-20998 GCA_045661025.1 Faecousia sp.
CAATATGCCGCTGACCCATATCCAAAAAACCGCCCCAGGTCCACCAAGGGCAATCGCGCCTGCCACACCCACCAGATTTCCCGTACCTACTGTTGCGCCCAATGCAGTACATAGCGCCCGATATGAAGATTTCCCCTCTGCACCTTTACCAGGTATCAGCTGTCGAAAAAAGGTTCTTAGTCCTTCCGGAAGTAGGCGTAGCTGCATAAATCCTGTTCTTATGGTAAAATAAATGCCCATTCCTAAAATCAAAACAAGCATAGGAACGCCCCAAACTACGGCATTCATTTTCTCAATGATCCTCTCCATAAACGCCTCCTATAAAAAAAGCAGTCCCTCCTAGAGGAACTGCTTTTGTGTTATTCCCAGGTTGCCCAAACCTCCGGACAAAATCCTAAGGTTACCTGTTTTCCGTTACGCACAATAGGGGTACGCATCAATTCCGGCGCATCAAAGACCTTATCTTCCTTGGCACGCTGATCATCCATGTATTTCATCAGTGTGATTTCCTGAGATTTGCTATCCCAATCAATCAACTGATCGATTCCCCCCACGCCCCGCAGAACTGCATCAAATTCTTTTCCGGACAGTCCATAGCGAAGCAAGTCTACATACTGATACTTTATGCGGCGTTCTTTAAAATATCGCTCCGCTTTTTTTGTATCAAAACATTTGCTCTTTCCAAATATTTGAATATTCAATAGGTTACCTCCATCAAACAAAGACCGCAAGTAGGTACTGCAGGGCCTGCATCAGCACGAACGCCGCCAAATAAAGACGAAACAGAATCCGGCTCTCTGATTCCCTGTCCTACCTCCAGCAATGTACCTACCATAATTCGAACCATGTGCTGTAGAAATCCGTTTCCGGTGACCACAAACCGGATCTCATTGTCCATATCCAAAATATCAAAATGAAATATGGTGCGCACGGTAGATTTTTTCATTTTTTTATTGCCGCAGAACGCAGAAAAATCATGGGTTCCCAAATATAATGCTGCCGCCTGGCGCATTTTGTCTAAATCCAAGTGCGATGCTTCCGTATAAACATATTTTCTTTCAAACACACAAGGTGCGTCGCTATTCCATACTCGATAGCAATATGTCTTTGTTTTTGCGTTCAACCTGGCATGAAAACGTTCAGAAACATTTTTGCAGGAAAATACACCAATATCCTCCGGCAAATATTGCCGCAGACCTGTTAAGATCTCATCGCAAGGCATGGTGCTGTTGCAATGAAAATTTACTACCTGGCACTTGGCATGAGTACCGGCATCGGTGCGCCCGCTGCCAGATACCGTAATCGCCTCTCCCAAAAGTCGACTGAGGGTGGTTTCCAGTTTTCCCTGGATCGTCTGATCACTGCCAGGTAAACGCTGCCACCCTTTATAGCGAGTGCCATCGTAGCATATATCAAGCCGCAGATTCCTCATAGGCAATCAGTTCCTTTCTCGCCTCCTGTTCATTATCTGCAGAGAACAGGAAGTTGCCATTTCTATCATAAACCTGAACATGTCCATAAACGTACTTCACTTCAAACATAATCATCACCCTTTCGGTCTTTGTGATGATATTGTATCGAAGCAACTGTTCAATAAATCGGACTATTAGGAAACCACCTCATAACCGGCATCTATAATTGCTTTCTTCAATACCTCCAGGGACACCTCTCCGGTTACTGTTACCTGTTTTTCCTGCAAGTCAACCACAGCATCCTGCACACCGGGAATCTCCTTACAAACCTTCTCCACCCTTGCCTGGCAATGGGTACACATCATACCTTCCACACAAATTACTTGCTTCATAGGTTCCACCTTCTTATCTTCATTTTTATTACACTGACAGACTACATTGCCAGATTTCGGCCGAAATAACCGCAACCGCAGCGCATTGCTCACAACAAACACAGAACTCATGCTCATAGCCGCAGCACCTATCATTGGGCTAAGCTGAATTCCAAAAGGAATAAACAAAACACCGGCGGCAACAGGAATGCCTAGGCAGTTATAAAAAAATGCCCAGAACAAATTTTGCCGGATGTTTCTTATTGTAGCCTTGCTCAATTCTATTGCCTGACAAACACCGGAAAGCGCACTGTGCATCAGTACAATGTTTGCCGATTCCATAGCAATATCTGTACCTGCACCGATAGCCATTCCCACATCCGCTGTAGCTAAAGCAGGCGCATCATTGATACCGTCGCCAACCATCAGCACATATTTACCAGATTCCTGAAGTTTCTTGATAACCCCAGCCTTATCCCCCGGCAGCACATCAGAAATCACCTGATCCACGCCAGCCTCAGCACCAATCGCTGCTGCTGTGGTAGCATTATCACCTGTGAGCATAATCACTTCCAGGTTTCGCTTTTTCATAACTGCAACGCTGGCCACAGAATCCGGTTTTAATACATCTGCTGCGGCGATCGCGCCCAGATATGTTCCATTCTCACAGGCAAAATAAAGGGGTGTTTTCCCTTGCTTTGTCAGTTCTGGGTACTCCGGTACCAAAACGCCGATCTCATCCATTAAACGCCGATTACCGCCGTAATATTTCTTTCCGTCTATTGTACCACAGACTCCCTTTCCGGGCAACACTTCAAAATCATCTGCAGTGGTTTGCACCGCAAACTTTTCCATAATTGCTTTGGCAAAGGGATGCTCAGACTTTTCCTCCAAGGCTGCTGCCACTTGCATGATTGTCTGCTCTGTGGCATCGCCTACAAGTACATCTGTAACCGTGGGTTTTCCTGCAGTCAAGGTTCCGGTCTTATCTAACACCACTGTATTGACCCGGTGTAAGTTCTCTAAGGCTTCTGCATTTTTAAACAGCACACCAAGACCCGCGCCGCGCCCAGTGCCCACCATGATCGCAACAGGTGTTGCAAGACCCAAAGCACAAGGGCATGAAATCACAAGAACAGAAATCGCTGTAGTCAACGCAAACTCCAGGTTTTCTCCTATCAGTAGCCAAGATAAAAACGCAATGGTTGCAATGCCCATCACAATTGGCACAAATACGCCGGCGATTTTATCTGCAAGGCGGGCGATCGGCGCCTTAGAGCCGCCAGCTTCTTCCACCATGCGAATTACTTGGGATAAGGTGGTATCTTCACCAATCCGCTTAGCAGATATTTGCAGATATCCTTCTGTAAGAATGGTTGCTGCGCAAACAGAAGACCCTACCTCCATCTCAACTGGAACACTTTCGCCAGTCAAAGCACTTTGATCCACCGCACCACGCCCGGAAATAACCGTTCCATCCACAGGAATCTGTCCGCCGGAACGCACGATCACCACATCACCAACCATCACAGAGGCAACAGGTACTGTTTGCTCTACGCCATCTTTATAAATCACAGCTGTTTTAGGACTCAGATCCATCAACTGACGGATCGCATCCCCAGTCTTTCCCTTCGCTCTGGTTTCAAGAAACTTACCAAGAGTAATCAGCGTTAAGATCATTGCAGCCGATTCAAAATAGAGATTCTCCCGATACATCTCCACCAATTCCCAATCCCCATGACCTACACCATATGCCATACGGAATAATGCAACGACTCCATAAACCAAAGACGCGCCTGAACCAACTGCAATAAGCGTATCCATATTAGCACCGCCATAGCGCAATGCTTTCAAACCCTTTGTATAATAATCTCGATTTAAAATAACTACAGGCAGGGTTAGGAATAATTGCAAAAGCGCTGCAACAAGGGCATTTTCTACCCCGTGATACCAATAAGGAACCGGAAGACCAATCATATGCCCCATAGTAAAATACATAAGAACAAGTAACAGAACAGAAGAAATAATGATTCTTGTTTTCATAGAACGCAAGCCGAGATCAACTGTTGATTCTAGTTTATTTTCTGCACCGGGCAGCGTAGCACCGTATCCAGCCTTTAAAACTGCCTGAATAACTGCATCACTAACCGATGCATTTTCGGCCTGGACTGTCATGGTGCCAGATAGTAAATTCACCTGGGCATCGATAACACCGGATACTTGCCTTGTTGCTTTCTCCACACGGGCAGAACAAGCAGCACAAGTCATGCCCGTTACACGAAATTTTATATCCATAATGTCCCTCTCTTCTCTTTGTTGACAGGAAAATCACTTTATGTTAATATTCTACCATAAGTATTCAAAAACACAAGTATTTACATTTTGAACCATATCAAGGAGTTATTTATATGAATATTAAAATTCTTTCCGACAGCACATGCGATCTTTCCCCGGAACTTCTGGAAAAATACAATATCACCTTAGTTCCCCTTACCATAGTAAAAGACGGACAAGCCTACACCGATGGCGTTACCATCACGCCGGCTGATATTTTTGCCCATGTTGCAGCAGGCGGCGCTCTGTGTTCCACAACCGCTTTGAATATTGGCGAATACTCGGATTATTTTGAGAAATATTCTAAGGAGTATGACGGCGTTCTCCATATCAATATAGGCGCAGGTTTCTCCTCTTGTTATCAAAATGCCTGTATCGCTGCAGAAGACTATGAAAACGTCAAAGTCGTAGACTCCATGAACTTGTCCACAGGTCAGGGTTTAGTGGTTCTGAAGGCTTGTGAGCTGGCAAAAACATGCACCAGCTTAGATCAGTTACAAACAGAGCTCCAGGAATTTGCAACCAAAGTTGAGGCCAGCTTCCTGCTCAATCAGCTTGCTTACATGGTAAAAGGCGGCCGTTGCTCCTCTGCTGCTGCTCTCGGCGCCAATATGCTGAATCTGAAGCCCTGTATTGAGGTAAAGAACGGCAAGATGGGTGTTGTTAAAAAGTATCGTGGACCATACGCCAAATGTCTGAGCGCCTATGTAAAAGACCGTCTTGCCGATCGGGAAGACATTGACCAGAAAACACTCTTTGTTACCCGCACCCCTGTGGAAGATGACTGTCTGTCCGCTGTTAAGACCGCAGTGGATACCTATGCTGACTTCGAAGAAATTTTCTGGACAGAAGCAGGCTGTACTGTATCCTGCCACTGTGGCCCCGGAACTTTAGGTGTCCTTTTTGTCCGCAAATAAAACAAAAAAACTCCGGGATTTTTCCCGGAGTTTTTGCATAGGCTTGTATTTTTTGAAAGCTATGTTATACTGTTAAATGTAAAAAATATGCGAGGTTTCCTTATGGATTATTATATGCTCCTGGATATGACAGCAGAACTTGGCTATCAGTTGGCTATGAGCGGCGCCGAAACCTTCCGGGTAGAAGAAAGCGTCAACCGTGTCATGCGTGCCTACGGCATACAAGCAGAAGCTTTTGCCATTCCCAACTGTTTACATGTCAGCATTGAAACCGATATTGGCAAACCCCTGACCCGGATGCGGCGAATCCAAGAACACGGAAGCGACCTGGATGCGGTGGAAAAATATAGCAATTTAAGCCGCCGAATCTGCAACGAATGTCCGGAGCCAGCTGTTGCGATGCAATGGATCAAAGAAGTTTCCAACGCCAGAAAACGTTACTCCCTTCCCGTTTTCTTAACAGGATGCTTCATGGGTTCGCTTGGGTTCTGCCTGTTATTTGGCGGAAGCTATATTGACAGCCTGTGTTCCGGTCTTTGCGGGTTGACCATTGGTCTTGTAAACCGCGGAACAGAATGTTTAAAAATCAATCCCTTGTTTCGCACATTGATCGCTTCTTTTATCATGGGATTGCTAGCATGTTTCCTTGGTTTTTGCAAGCTTGCAAACAATGTTGACGCCGTTATCATTGGTGCCTTAATGAGTCTGGTGCCCGGCTTCCTTTTCACAAACGGCCTGAGAGATATTATCTATGGAGATGTCAACTCCGGCATCAATCGCATTGTACAGGTGTTCTTAATCGCCATAACCCTTGCGCTGGGAACAGCCGCAGCCTGGAAATTAGGCGACTTCCTTTGGGGAACAGCCCTGTCCCCTGCAGCAATTACTTATAGCCTGTGGATTGAAGCATTGGGATGCTTTATCACCGGTGTCGGTTTTTCCATTATCTATAATATCCACGGCCCAGGCATGTTCATATGTGCAGCTGGCGGTGTGCTGACGTGGCTCACATATCGCATTGCTGGTTATTTAGGATGCGGTGACATTCTTGCCTATTTCTGGGGCACTGTTGTCGCTGCTCTATATGCTGAAATTATGGCCCGGATTCGCAAATACCCTGCAATCTCCTATCTAATCATTGCAGCGTTCCCTTTAATCCCAGGTGCAGGTGTCTATTATACAATGAACTATGCTGTTCGCGCAGAAATGGAACATTTTGTCAGCCAAGGATTCCATACACTATCTATCGCAGGCGTAATGGCAGTTGGCATCTTAGTGATTTCCTCAACATTTAGAATGGTCCGTTTATATTCACAGAAATAAACATAACCCCCACAGGTGTTAGCACCTGTGGGGGTTCTATATTAGTTTTCGCCTTTTTTGGCAGCTTTCTTGGCAGCTTTTTCCTTAGCCTTTGCTTCAGCAGCCTTCTTAGACTCTTCCTTTGCAGCAGCGGTTGCAGTGTCATTGGTAGACAGTGCCCATTTTACAAACTCAATACGCACCTGGTCAGCACCGGTTTCCAAAACAAACTTGTCATCCTTTACACTTACCACAGTGCCAACGATGCCGCCGATGGTGGTGATCCGATCGCCTTCCTTCAAAGAAGAACGCAGCTGCTCAGCTTCCTTCTTCCGCTTGTTCTCGGGACGAATCAGCATAAAGTAGAAAACTGCAACCAAGGCAACCATCATAATAATACTGGATGTCATATTCGGGCCTGCGCCCACAGTCTCAGTCAAAAAATTCAGCATAATTTCATTGCTCCTTTTTGTAAATTCCAGAATATTATACCATTTATCGTATAAAAAGCAAGAGTATTTTAGATTCTGCGGCCTAACTTTTCAGAATATTCACATCTGAATGCATCGAAAGTGCCACAATCCAATGCATCACGAATCTTCTCCATTAACTTATTGTAGAAATATAGATTATGCATCACAGAAAGGCGCATGGCAAGCATCTCATCTGCAACAAACAGATGACGAATATAAGCCCGGGAATAGCGTCTACAGACCGGGCAATCGCATTGAGGATCAATGGGATTCATATCCAGCTGATACTTTGCATTCTTCAGATTAATTGCACCCTCCCAAGTAAAAAGTCTGGCGTGACGGGCATTTCTGGCGGGCATAACGCAATCAAAGAAGTCTACACCCCGAGCAACCGCTTCAATGATATTACTGGGAGTGCCAACACCCATTAAATATCTGGTTTTCTCCTGAGGCATATAGGGTTCAACCGCTTCTATAATGTCGTACATTTCCTGGGCGGTCTCACCAACTGCCAATCCGCCAATGGCATAACCAGGCAGATCCAGATCAGCGATCCGTTTCATGTGATCTACACGAATGTCAGCATAAGTTCCACCCTGGTTAATACCCCAAAGCATCTGCTGGGGATTCACTGTATCCGGCAATGCGTTCAATCGGGCATTTTCAGCCTTACATCTTTCCAGCCAACGGTATGTGCGATCAACACTCTGCTTAACATACTCTCTAGGCGCAGGATTTTCGATACACTCATCAAAGGCCATACAGATATCAGAACCTAAATTAGACTGAATCTGCATACTCTCCTCGGGACCCATAAAAATCTTATGCCCATCAATATGGGATGCAAAAGTCACGCCCTCTTCCTTAATTTTTCGCAAGGAAGATAGGGAGAACACCTGGAATCCACCGGAATCTGTCAGAATAGGGCCATCCCAAGTCATAAATTTGTGTAGACCGCCGCACTGTTTCACCACTTGATCACCGGGACGAAGGTGCAAGTGGTAGGTATTGCTTAACTCCACCTGGCAACCAATATCCTTCAAATCTTTCGCGCTCAGTCCGCCCTTAATGGCAGCCTGGGTGCCTACATTCATGAACACCGGGGTCTGCACTGTGCCATGAGCACAGGTAAACTCACCACGACGGGCCTTGCCCTCCGTTTTTAATACTTTAAACATATCTACTTTCCTCAACAAATAAACATCGCATCGCCAAAAGAAAAAAACCGGTATCTTTCAGCTACTGCCTGGCGATAGGCATCCATGACATGATCTTTGCTTGCAAATGCAGATACCAGCATCACCAGGGTGCTTTCCGGCAAATGGAAATTTGTAATCAATGCATCCATCGCCTTAAATGTGTACCCAGGATAAATAAAAATATCTGTCCAGCAGCTTTTGGCTGTAAAGCTGCCATCATCGTTTACCAAGGATTCCAAGGTGCGGCAAGAAGTGGTGCCGACACAAATAATACGACCGCCAGCTTTCTTTGTATCATTGAGCATTTGTGCTGTCTGCTCACTGATCATACAAAGCTCACTATGCATATGGTGCTGGGTGATTTCCTCTGCTTTCACAGGGCGGAAAGTTCCCAACCCCACATGAAGTGTAACAAAAGCGGTATTTACGCCCATACTTCGAATTTTTTCCAACAACTCACTTGTAAAATGCAATCCTGCGGTAGGAGCTGCTGCAGATCCGATTTCCTTGGAATATACCGTCTGATATCTTTCTTGATCTTGAAGTTCTTCCTTAATATAAGGCGGTAAGGGCATCTTTCCCAAGCGCTCCAAGACCTCCAGAAAGATTCCTTGATAATGAAAGCGAACAACCCGATTTCCATCCTCTTGGACCTGTTCCACCGTAGCAGTCAACTCCCCGTTGCCAAAAAGGATCTCCTGGCCCACCTGAAGCTTTCTGCCGGGTTTTGCTAAGCATTCCCAACGCTTATCCCCCAAATCCCGAAGCAGCAGCAACTCCACCGCACCGCCTGTAGGACGATGTCCCAGTAATCTCGCCGGAAGCACCCGAGAATCATTCATAACCAAACAATCACCAGGTCGAAGATAGTCTACAATATCATAGAAATGGTGATGGGAGACTTCACCGTTTTCCTTTCCCAAAACCAGCAATCGAGAAGTATCTCTTTGCTCCAGGGGCGTTTGCGCAATCAGTTCCTCCGGCAAATCATACCAAAAATCATGTGTTTTCAAGAAAACACCCTCCTACAACGTAAACTTCAAACTAATTTCCTACATAGTATAGTCGATTTTGCCGTATTTTGCAATACGCAAAACCCTCCTCTCACGCATAGATTGGGCTGGAGGTATGAAATCTATGAAAAGCTCTCTATTTTCCGGCGTCTGTACTGCTTTAGTTACCCCGTTTCTTGAAAACCAAGTTAACTACCCCCTGATAGAGCAAATGATACATAGGCAGCTCCAGAGCGGTGTCAAAGCCATTGTTCTTGCAGGAACTACCGGCGAAGCACCAACCTTAACGGATGAAGAGAAAATCAGATTATTTGAAAAAGGTAAACAGTGCGCAAAAGAGAATTGTCTGATCATTGCAGGCACTGGCAGCAATTCCACCAAACATGCTGTGGAATTAAGCATAGCCGCCCAAAATGCAGGAGCAGACGCTTTACTGGTGGTTTCACCCTACTACAACAAAGGAAATCCAGAAGGGTTGTTTACCCATTATATGACCATTGCCCAATCCGTCAATATCCCTGTTATTTTATACAATGTTCCCTCCCGTACCGGCATGGATATTCCGATTTCCCTCTATCGAAGATTGCATAAGCAGCCAAATATCATAGGCGTAAAGGAAGCAAGCACCGATATTAGCAAATACATTGCCATCCAAAACGCCTGTCCGGGAAACTTTTCTATTTGGTCCGGCAATGACGAGTTGACCGTGCCAGTTATTTCTCTTGGTGGCTGCGGCGTTATCTCTGTACTGTCAAACCTGTTTCCAGCTGAAACTGTTGCCATGACCCAGGCAGCGTTAGATGGTGATTTTGACACTGCAGCTGCCTTACAATGTGCCCTACAGCCAATGATCCAGCTTCTATTTCGGGAAGTAAATCCCATCCCCGTAAAATACGCTATGCAATATATGGGATTTGACTGTGGTGGCTGTCGCCTGCCCTTAGGGCCAATCAGCGCCGATGTAAAAGATAAGATCGACAGATTCTTTCAACAAAAAAAGTGCGCCGGGTAACCGGCGCACTCTATTAAGGCGTAAATCCTTCAAAAATTGACAGATACCCTTCTTTAGTCGCAACATCAAAATCTTCCTGTGTTTTCACCGTCCAGACAACACCTCTGGCTCCCCAGAGTTTCCTTGCAAGGAAATTTGCCACATTGTTTCGATCAGGAAAATGATATGCGATAAAATCCGGATATAAGGCAACATTCATGATCTGCCACACCAACGCCCATTTTGCGATCCAGGGCAGTTTTGGCTTTTCACTGCGAAAATAATTCTGCAACAGCTGCCCGCGAATCACTTCCGGCCAGCATTTACGCAACCAAGAGATACATCTGGGATCAAAAGATTCTATGCAATACGCGCCATGATAGTCTTTCAACACACTGCGGGTAGCTTCACAGAGTTTCTTGTGATTCCCGTTGACAGATTTTAATTCTACTATGATTGGAACACTGCCGTCGATCAACTGAAGAAATTGAGTAAAAGTAGGTATCTTACAATCCGTTTTACCAAGGGTATATTGTTCCAAATCCTGGGTCGTCAAAGATTCAATACTCCCCTCTTTTCCCGTCATCCGTTTCAAATCAGAATCATGAAAGACAGCCAAATCCCCATCTTTTAACAGGTGTATATCCAGCTCTATTCCATAACCGTGATCCTTGGCCCGAGCAAAAGCTTCCATACTGTTTTCCGGAACAAATTCATTATGCAATCCACGGTGGGCATAGGCATAACCTTCTAAAGTTTTCCAATCCTTATGATTGCTTCTGCAAATTGTAGAAAAGACATATAACGCTGCCAACAGAAGCACTACAAATATTACTGCCATAAATCAATCATCCACCGACAGGCCTTCCAGGCCCTTTTTCGCCTCAGGTTTTGTATCCCCGTGCTTCACAAAAGTCATGGTAACCAGCGCCAGGCCTGCAAAAATAGCAGCATAGGGGAACAACACAGTCATACCAATGCCATCCATATCCATAAAGAAACCAGACAGCATAGGTGTTGCAATCTGTGCCGCCATAGAAGCCGTATAGTAGTATCCTGTGTATTTGCCGATATCACTACCAGAGCAAAGCTCAACAACCATGGGGAAGGAATTTACATTGATGGTTGCCCAACCAATGCCAGCCAGAGCAAAAAGCATATTCATAAGCAGCGCAGAGCTGCCGGCACGCATAAAGGATGCAATGGCAAAAGCAACTGATAGCATCACAACGCCAGCCATAATGGTCTTTTTTCTGCCGAATTTCGCTGCCACCATACCTGCAGGCAAATAAGCGATGATCGCTGCGCCCTGAGCCAGCAGCAATGTGGTGTTGTAATCCATATTGAGGATATTTCCGGCATAGACCGCATACTTAGAAGTAACTGCATTATAACCGAAATACCATAAAGCGATGGATGCCAGGATAAAGATCAAGGAGCGTTTTTCTCCGGCGCTCAACCCACGTTTTTCTCCGGTTTCTTCCTCTTCTTCCTCAATTCCCAGCCGGACACTGTCTTGTTGCATCTGGGCCGCCCATTGGGGCTCTTTGACTGTAAAACGGAAAATCACCAATGACAGCAACATTACAGCTGCGATCACAAAATAATAAACATTGTAATTCATCAACTGATTCTTTACAGAAGATGTGGCAAAAACGATACCCAGTACCAACACCAAAATGCCGCCGGCAGTACCCATCAAATTGATTACCGCATTGCCCTGGCTTCTTAGAGGTTTTATGGTCACATCAGGCATCAATGCCACGGCAGGACTGCGGAAGATCGCCATTGCAACCAGAATGATCAGCAAAACAAGAACAAACAAAACAAGGGGCACAGGGTTTTGGGTAGTAGTTTGCGCCACATAGGCCTGACGGGCAGGTACAACATAATTTGTGTAGGGAGAAACCTCTGTAGTCTTGCCGTTATCATTCGCCATTTCCATGACATCATCGGTACGGATCTGGGCAAATTCTTCCTTGGTATACAGTTCACTCAAAATAAACTGTTCGCCATCGGGTGTCTGCAGCTTTGCATCCTGTTGGCTATCGTAAATGACCTCCAGCGCAGCAGGATTATCAATACTTGCAACCTGGCTGATGTTCTTTAACTGGGCATTATCAATGAAAGAAAGACCCAACAGCGCAATTGCTGCAACAACGGTGCCAATTGTAATAAAGGGCGTGCGTTTACCAGTTTTCGCTCTGCACTTATCAGAAAGCGCACCAAACAGCGGCAGCATAAACAGCGCTAAAATATTGTCCAAAGCCATGATCACACCGGACCATGTCTGGGACATACCAAATTTATTGGTTAAGATCACAGGAATAGTCGCATCGTAGGCCTGCCAAAATGCCTGAATCAGAAAAAAGGCAAAACCCACTAGAATCGTGCGTTTATAATTGAGTTTCATATAAGAACCTCCAATACAGATTACGACGCATAGCATCATATTTACATTATACTATTTTTGTCGAAAAAGTCTATAAAAAAACGCAGCAGTTATGAACTGCTGCGTTTGAAAATTATGCCAAAATTGCCTTATGGAAAACTTTCTTACCTTTTTTGATCTTTACACCATCTTTGAGCATCTGCTCGGTAATGCCATAGGTGGGATCCGTGATCTTCTCATCATTGATCAGCACGCCGCCCTGCTGCACCAAACGGCGAGCCTCACCATTAGAAGCAGTCAACTTACAAGTTACCATCAAGGTCAGGATGCCCATTTTTCCATCCACCAGGTTATCGGCAGTAATTTCGGTTGTGGGCATATTGACATCATCACCACCGCCAACAAAGAGCGCCTTTGCCGCAGCCTGGGCCTTATTGGCTTCTTCCTCGCCATGAACCAGTTTTGTCAGCTCATAGGCAAGAATTTCCTTGGCAGTATTCAGCTGTGCATCCTTCCAATCAGACATAGCATCAATTTCTTCCAAGGGCAGGAATGTCAGCATACGGATGCACTTGAGCACATCAGCATCTTCCACATTACGCCAATACTGATAGAAATCAAAGGGACTTGTTTTATTGGGATCCAGCCAAACAGCGCCAGACGCTGTTTTACCCATCTTCTTACCCTCAGAGTTGAGCAGAAGTGTAATCGTCATTGCATGTGCATCCTTGCCAAGCTTCCGGCGAACCAGCTCTGTACCGCCCAGCATATTACTCCACTGATCGTTGCCGCCAAACTGCATATTGCAGCCATAATTTTGGTACAGGTAATAAAAGTCATAGGACTGCATGATCATGTAGTTAAATTCCAGGAAGGACAGGCCCTTCTCCATACGCTGCTTGTAACACTCAGCCCGCAGCATATTGTTAACGGAGAAGCATGCACCCACCTCCCGCAGTACATCCACATAGTTCAGTCCAAGCAGCCAGTCCGCATTATTTACCATCTGGGCTTTGCCCTCACCAAACTCAATGAAACGCTCCATCTGCTTTTTGAAGCACTGACAGTTATGCTCAATGGTTTCTCGGGTCATCATAGAACGCATATCTGTTCTGCCGGAGGGGTGGCCGATCATAGCAGTGCCGCCACCAATAAGTGCGATAGGCTTATTGCCTGCCATCTGCAAAGGCTTCATCAAGCACAGAGCCATAAAATGGCCAACATGCAGGGAATCTGCACTAGGATCAAAACCGATATAGAATGTTGCTTTTCCGTTATCGATCATTTCCCGAATTTCTTCTTCATTGGTTACCTGGGCAATCAGTCCGCGGGCTACCAATTCATCATACAATTTCATATCTGTTCCTCCAAAATATAAGCCCTCTGTCCAAAAAGGACAGAGGGCGTAAATTACGCGGTACCACCTCTGGTTTGATACTGCTTCACAACAGTATCCTCAGAATGTGCAAGACATTCACGCTATATCGGGCGAACCCGTCAATTCCTACTTGCCTTTCAGAATTGCCGCTCCGGGATGTATTTGGGCAAGTACCCTACTGCCTTGCACCACCCGGCAGCTCTCTATAAGGATGGTCTTGCTTACTCGTTCCCATCTTCGCGTTCATATTGCATTTATCCTAGCAAGAAGCCTATGATTTGTCAAGGAAAATTTATATTCCTAACTTGTTTAGTGCTGCAACATTTCTTCCACGCTCTTTAAAGTAATATCTGTGATGGCTGCACCACCAATGATCCTGGCAACTTCCTGTTTCCTGCCCTCTAGATCCAACGGCTCCACTGTGGTATATGTACGGCCATTACGCTCTTCCTTTGCAATCAGCAAATGGGTATCAGCCATAGCTGCCAGCTGGGGCAAATGGGTCACACAAAGCACTTGCTTATTCCGGGCAACATCTTTTAGCTTTTCCGCCACTCTCTGGGCTGCTCTGCCAGAGACACCGGTATCCACTTCGTCAAAAATCAATGTATCGATCTTATCCTGCTGTGCCAGCACATTTTTCATTGCCAACATAATTCTAGCCAATTCACCACCGGATGCCACCTTACATAGTGGCTTTAACGCTTCACCGGCATTGGCAGACATATGAAAGGCAACTGCATCTGCGCCATTACTTCCCATATCAGTCTTCGTAAAGGCGCATTCAAACTGCACTCTGGGCATATCCAACTGGGCAAGCTCTTCTAAAATTCTAGAAGAAAGCTGTGTGGCTGCAACCTCACGGGAATTGCGCAAAACCACCGCGCTGTCCCAAGCCATCTTTTCAGCGATCAGGTACTGTTTCTTTAGCCGTTCCAGTCGTTCATCGGCAAAAGTGATCTCATCCAGTTCCTTCTGGGCATTATCTAAGTAAGCAAGAATATCCTCACAGGTTGCTCCATACTTACGGCGAAGTCTGTGAATCACATCCAAGCGGGATTCGAGTTGCTCCAATTCATCTGCGCTATAGCTAAGACTGTCCCGGGCATCCCGAACCTCTTCAGCGGCGTCCTGCACCTGGTACATCAAATCCGCTACCTTTTCATGCAACTGGGAAAATGCATCGGTATAACGGCTCAGCCTACCCAGTTCCCGTTCCGCTTCTGCCAGCAGCGCAGCTGCGCCATCGGTTTCCTCTCCGCCGTAAAGGCATTCCACAGTTCGGTACATACCATCACTAAGCTTTTCCGCATTTTGCAATACTTTACGACGCTCTTCCAGTTCTTCGTCCTCACCTGCTGTCAGGTTTGCCTTGGAGATTTCCTCAATCTGGTATTGCAGCGTTTCCATGCGACGAAGTTTTTCTCCTTCGTCCATGTTCATTTTTTCAATTTCCCGGCTCAATTTTGACACAGTTGAAAACTTTTCCAAGTAGTCCTGTCGCAATGCGTCATTGTCTGCAAAGGAATCGAGAAAACGCAGGTGATTCTCCTCATCAAACAAAGATGCCGAATCATGCTGCCCGTGGATATCAATCAGCTGCGTACCAAGCTTATGAAGAATAGAAACCGTAACCAAAGTGCCGTTTACGCGGCAGATGTTTTTTCCATCCAGAAAAATTTCTCTCTGGATAACGGTCTCCGGGTCATAATCTACGCCATTTTCCTCAAACCAAACTAACTTGGGAACATCTGTGAACACAGCCCGCACAGAAGCTTTTGTTGTCCCTGTGCGGATCATGTCCCGATATGCCCGTTGTCCCAAAATGGCTGAAATCGCATCGATCACAATAGATTTACCTGCGCCTGTCTCACCGGTTAAAACATTAAAACCCCGATCAAAGGAAATATCGGCGCACTCAATCACCGCGATATTCTCAATATGCAGAAGACTCAGCACTCCTATTCCCCCTTCTCAATCAACTAATCAGATTTTTTATTTCACCGCAGAATGCGGCCGCTGCATTGTTATCGCGCATGATGATCATTAGCGTATCATCACCGGCAAGGCTTCCTACTACCAAACTTAAATTCATAGAATCGATGGCAGAACCTGCAGCCGATGCCAGACCGGGCAGTGTGCGCACAACGATGATATTCTGCGCATAATCGTATCCAATGACACATTCTCTAAAGATCGTATTTAAGCGAGAAGAAAAAGATCCACTCATCTCATTGGTAGGGGTCGTATAGCGATAAGTGCCAAGACTGGTAAGCTCCTTGACAATACGCAGCTCCTTAATATCGCGGGATATGGTTGCCTGTGTGCCGCGGAATCCTTCTTTTTGCAAAGCAGCCAGCAGCTGTTCCTGGGTTTCCACATTCCGGGTGGAAATAATCTCCATAATTTTTGCTTGTCTTTGGCTTTTCACTGCATATCACCTCAATTATGTTTAAATTTCATATTTACAACATCGTAGAAGCTCCGATCCTTCAACCGAATCAGCTGGGTAGTAAAAGGAGATTTACGAACAGTTGCCACATCCCCTGCATTCATACGAAGCGCCTTTCCCCCATCTACAGACAGAAATGCGTTCCGACGGATGTTTTTAAACAGCTCCACATTGATCACCCGCTTGTCAGAGGTCACCATACAACGGCTTGCCACATCATGAGCGCAGATCGGTGTTACCAAAATACTATGTGCTTCTGGCTCCACAATAGGGCCACCGGCAGATAAGCTATAGGCAGTAGAACCGGTAGGTGTTGCCACAATAATACCGTCTCCACCGCACTCCATAGCCTCAACGCCATCACACTTTACACGCAGATGGGCAATTCTTGCCACAGCGCCTTTTGTGATCACCACATCATTCAGGCAGATATCGTGAAAGATAATATCCCTGTCACGATGCACTGTAACATCCAGCATCATTCTTTCATCCACCGTATAATCACCGGTGGTCAGTCTTGTGAGCTGAGAAAGTTCGGAACTTTCCAGTTCCGCCATGAAACCCATTGTACCAATGTTGACACCAAGAATCGGAACGCCCTGTCTGGTTGCGGCCTTGGCCATGTGCAGAATCGTTCCGTCGCCGCCAAAACAGATCACACAGGATGCCCCAGGCAATTCCTTTTCCAGACGGTAAAACCGTAAATCCTTAGGCAAGTCATATGTTTTATCAATCTCAAAAGGAAGGCAGATCCGTGTCTCCACCCCAGTTGCGGACAAAATTTCATAGGCAGTACGCACTGTCTGAAAGTTTTTGTCCCGATATGGATTTGGTGTTAAAATAATTTTCTTCACGAACTCACCCCTTTAATGTTTCATGGGCCTGGGAAACGACTGCTTCTGTATCCGGCTGAATACCGATAGCATCATCCAAGGTCAAATGGGCCAAAAATTCAATGTTGCCTTCCGGACCTTTCACCGGAGAGAAGGTCAGACCTAAAATACGGAAGCCGATTTCATCAGTCAGCGCCACAAATTGATCCAATACTTCCTTATGGACTTGCGGATCTCTTACAACGCCCTTTTTGCCTACTTTCTCTTTCCCTGCTTCAAACTGGGGTTTGATCAAGCACAGAACCTGACCAGTAGGCTTCAGAAACGTTTTGATAACCGGCAGCACGATCTTTAGGGAAATAAAACTAACATCGATCACCGACAGATCCAGCGGTTCTCCCAACTGCTCCGGGGTTACATAGCGCACATTGGTGCGTTCCATAACCACAACTCTGGGATCAGAGCGGATCTTCCAATCCAACTGACCGTAACCCACGTCAATAGCAAACACTTTCTTCGCACCTTGCTGTAACAGGCAATCTGTAAAACCGCCGGTGGACGCGCCGGAATCACTGCAAACATATCCTTCCGGCTTTACGCCGAAATCCCGTAATGCTTTTTCCAGCTTTAAACCGCCACGGCTCACATAAGGGCAGGTTGCCCCACGGACTTCAATCTCCACATTTTCGTCAAAAGAAGTTCCTGGTTTATCCGCCTTTTGCCCAGCAACATAAACATTTCCGCTCATAATGATCGCCTGGGCTTTGGTACGAGTGTCTGCATATCCTTGTTCAACCAAGAGGACATCCAGTCTCTTTTTAATTTTCAACTTTCAATACCTCCTGTATAAACTCGCAAATACTTTTACTGTCTAAACCACAATGTTGGTATAACTGATCCAGCGCGCCGTGGGTAATATACTGATAGCCCAGATCTTTTCCGTAAACCCGCAGGTCTGGCATTTTCTCTCGAAGCTGCCAGGCAAGATGTTCCTTGATGCCGCTGTTGCCGCTGGCTTCTTCCAAAATCACCACAGGCGTATTCACATCCAGCAAGCCACACAACTGCTCCACAGGCAAAGGAGACACAGATAAAAGACGCAAGACCTTGGCATGGATCCCCTGCTCCTCCAGAAGCTCTTTTGCCTGGATCAGATTCTGGGTAAATGGGCCATAGGAAATCAGCGTAACATCTGTTCCTTCCCCATGGATCGCTATCTGTTGATTTCCATCCCAACAGGATGTGGTAATTTCACGATCAGAGCCTCTGGGATACCGCACCGCAACAGGGCCGTCATATTCTGTAACCGCCCAACGCAGCATATCCCGCTGCTCTGCCATGCTGGCAGGACATAAAATACGCATACCGGGAGCCTGACGCAAAAATCCAACATCAAACACACCGTGATGGGTCTCGCCGTCTTCGCCTACAAGGCCTGCCCGGTCAATGGCAAACACAACATGCAGACCCAGCAAGCAAACATCCTGCAGGATCATGTCAAAGCCCCGTTGCAGGAAGGTAGAATACAATGCCACAACC
The DNA here is from genome assembly GCA_045661025.1 of Faecousia sp. GTDB lineage: Bacteria > Bacillota > Clostridia > Oscillospirales > Oscillospiraceae > Faecousia. Next base: position 18,607 of record JAZREX010000105.1, read on the forward strand.
GGCACCATTCCTTGCTTTGCCAGACCGCCTGCCATAGAAATGGCATGCTCTTCTGCAATGCCCACATCGAACATTCGCTTAGGAAATTGGGATTTAAAGGTCAGCAGACCAGTGCCGCCGGGCATCGCTGCTGTGATCGCACAAACCTTAGGATTCTCTTGGGCCAAGGCGCATATTTCTGCACCGAAGGACTCAGAGAAAGTCTGTGTTCCCTTACTGATAACCTCTCCAGTGATGGGATCAAACTTACCAACACCGTGGAACAGCTTGGGATGCTCCTCCGCAGGGGTATAGCCTTTGCCTTTACGGGTGATCACATGCAATAAAACCGGCCGTTTCATATCCTTTGCAACCTGTAACAGATGGATTAGATTTTCTATATCGTGTCCATCCACAGGCCCTAAATAGGTAAATCCCACACTCTCAAAAATCGTAGTTGGAATCAATAAACGACGAATGGCATCTTTAATATGCCGCAGACATTTAAGTGCCCAGCTACCAAGGGCAGTCTTTGACAGAAATTCTCTGGATCTTCGCTTAATGCCCAGGTACTTCTCTTTTGTCCGCAACTGAGATAAGTGAGAAGCAAGGCCGCCTACATTATGGTCAATAGACATCTGATTGTCGTTTAAAACCACGATCATGGGTTCGTTACTTACTGCCGCATCATTAAGCCCCTCAAAAACCATGCCACCGGTAGCAGCACCATCGCCCAACAAGGCAATCACATTATAGTTTTCTTTCGAAAGCGTTCTGGCCCGTGCCATTCCCAAAGCAATAGAAATAGAGCTGGAGGCATGGCCTGCCACAAAAGCATCGCTTTCACTTTCACTTGGCTTTGGGAATCCTGCCATTCCTCCAAATTGCCGCAAAGCATGAAAACCCGTCTGGCGACCGGTAAGCAGCTTATGAATATAAGACTGATGACCAACGTCAAAAACCAGACGGTCTTTGGTAGTATCAAACACAGTTTCCAGGGCGACTGTTAATTCCACAACGCCCAAATTGGAGGCCAAATGGCCTCCGGTTTTGCTCACATATGATACCAGAAAATCCCGAATTTCCTGGCATAACTGGGTTCTTTCCTGGGAATCAAGTTTTAATAAATCGTTGTGACAACGGATGTTCTCCAAAATACTCACAAACAACACAACCTAACTAATTATTTCTTTCTTATAAACAGCTCCGGAATATGCCGAAGCGTATAAATCACTTTGCCAACCAGAGAAACGATCTGGGTAGAAGAGTTAATTGCAAACGTTTTACCTATAGCCTTGCCCCCCACTGTCAGGCCGGCAACCATTGCCGACATAAGCAGGGATATAATACCAGGCCAAGAAAATTCGAAATTCTGCAACACTTGGGCTGCAATCGTGGCAGAGGCAGAACCGGATACAACGCCACAAATATCACCAATCACATCATTACAAATAGAGCTTACCCGTTCTGCATTCCGCAGCAAACGGATAGCATCCTGTCCTCCAGGAACTTTCCGGGCCGCCATGGAGTGAAAAGGTTTTTCCTCTGCAGCTGTAACAGCCACACCAATCACGTCAAAGATAATACCGATTAACACAATAACCAGCAAAATCAAAAACGCGATCCCGAAGCTACTGCTGCTCATAAGTTCATCCGATATTAAGGAAAATGTTCCGGAAACAAGAATTGTTACAAGAAAAATCGTAACAACCCAACGAATTGTTTTATTGCGTTCCTTCTTCGACGCGGATGGGTCAGATTTAGACACACGGTATCCCCTTTTCATAATTATTGAAAACAGACGGTAACAGACAAGATAAATCTTACGGCTTAGGTCGGGTTGGTTTTCCCCGGATAGAACCTGCCGTTGCCGCACAGGCCGTTCCCGTTTCATCCATCCGCCCAAGTGTTACCAAAAATGAGTACCCGATTGCCACTTAGTCCGTACTGTAATCTCCTGTCTGTCCTGTTAAGACAGCCTAGGTGTTTTCCACCACAAAGCGTTCCAATTCTTAGCCTCTTTTGCAAGGATGGTTTCCAGAAGCAATAGCACCAGATGCCTGTACACAACATACAGATGCTTGTCCTCTTTCCCCACATACTCACTCAAGGCAGGCTACGCTGCACGCAGCACACGATTCTGTGCACCGCCTTGCAGGTTCATACCAGGCTCGTACGCGATGCGGCTTCCCGCTCGGGAGTTCTCAACATCGTCGCACAACACCAGGTCTCCGCGGAAAGCGGGTCGTATGCGCCATGCCATTGGCGCGCGCCCGCAATCCTTAACCCCCAGCATCCACCCTAAACTGGGCGTAAAAAGCAGACACCAGGGACTTCATCGATGTGCCCTTCATAGGATTTTTAGGCCCTACCTGGGAATTGGTCGTTTTGACTAGGATACTGCACCGTCAAA
>JAZREX010000106.1:0-3971 GCA_045661025.1 Faecousia sp.
TTACTGTGCTGCGGGGCTCTGCGTTATGCAAGGTTGGCAGTGCTGTGAAAAAGGGAGATGTTTTAATTTCGGGTTACACTGATAGCGGATTATTGATCCGGGCAGAGGCGGCTTCGGGGGAGGTTTTTGCCAAAACACAGCATCAATTTTCAGCGGTCAGCGACGCAAGGGCGTTGGTTAGACAGGAGAAAACGGGGAAAAATTATACATATTGGTTTTTTGTCGGAAAAAAACTTATAAAATTATGGAAAGATAGTGGAATTTCTGATGTAACTTGTGTTAAAATGAATGCGTTAAAACATCTCACGCTTCCTGGCGGGTTTCAACTGCCGATTGGCATCCTTGTGCAGAAAGAAATTCCGTATGCATACAGTGTGGAGAATATAGAATCTGCTCCGTGGCTGGAAGAGCAGTGTCAGGATTATTTATTAACACAAATGAATACCGGCAGAATTCAAAGTGGAAGCATACTTCCCAATTTTCGGGATAATGTCATTTCTGCTGATTGTAACTATACCTGCCACGAGATGATCGGGCGGGTGCGATACGAGGAGACAGTATTAAATTATGGCAAAAGTAATTGAACGCATCATCAATGTTGAAAGAGTAGAAGATCTGATTTGTGTCTTTGGTTCTTTTGATGAAAATACAAAAAGAATTGAGGATGAATTAGAAGTTTCTATCATCAATCGTGGTACCGACCTTCGGATCACTGGTGATGAAGAAGCTGCAGATAAAGCGGCACGCACCCTGGAGGGGCTGTTAGCCTTAGCTGCGAAAGGGGAGCTCATTGATGAACAGCGGGTTCGTTATTTGCTTACGCTGGTAAAAGAGGGCAACGAAAGCCAAGTCAACCAGATTGCCAAGGATGTAGTATGTATTACAGCAAAGGGAAAACCCATTAAGGCGAAAACTGTCGGTCAGCAGCAGTATATGAAAGCAATCATGAAAAACACGGTTACCTTAGGTGTTGGTCCTGCGGGAACAGGTAAGACATATTTAGCGGTAGCTGCAGCGGTTGCTGCATTTCGGGAACGGACTGTTAATCGGATCATTTTGACCCGTCCGGCAGTAGAAGCTGGCGAACGGCTGGGTTTTCTTCCCGGAGATCTGCAGAACAAGGTAGATCCCTATCTACGCCCTTTGTATGATGCACTTTATGATATGCTGGGCGCGGAAACATTCCAGAAATACCAAGAGCGCGGCTCTATTGAAGTTGCGCCCCTTGCCTACATGCGCGGGCGGACATTGGATGATAGCTTTATCATTTTGGATGAGGCCCAGAATACCACAAAAGAACAGATGAAAATGTTCTTGACACGTCTTGGTTTTGGGTCTAAAGTGGTGATTACCGGTGACGTAACTCAGATCGATTTGCCCGGTGATAAGGTTTCCGGCTTGAAGGATGCGTTACAGGTTCTTGAAGGTGTGAAAGATATCGCGATTTGTAAATTGACCTCTGCGGACGTTGTTCGTCATGCATTGGTGCAGGAGATTATTAACGCCTATGAACGCGCAGAAAGAAAAATACAGCCGCCTAAACCTTCCTATACCGTGGACAAGAAATATCGGAGGAAGAAATAAATGCAGGAAACAAAAATAAACCTCACATTTGATTGCGTAACATTGCAGCGTCTTGCGGTGAGCAGAACGATCAAAAAGTGCGTACTTGCTACTTTGGAATCAGAAGGAATCTGCGTACCCTGTGAGATCAATATTCTTGTTACAAATGATCGGGGGATTCATGGAATTAACATGGCAAGTAGAAACATAGATAAGCCCACAGATGTGCTGAGTTTTCCTATGTTTCAGCTGGAGGCCGGAAATCCTCCTAAAGATTGGGATGAATACTTAGACCCCGAAACAGGCTTGTGCCCCTTGGGGGATATGGTAATTTCTCTGGAACGGGCCATTTCGCAATCGAAGGAATTTGGCCATAGCGCCCGCCGGGAGGTTGGGTATCTGACCATCCATTCCATGCTGCATCTTCTGGGATATGACCACCTGGACGAAGGTGAGCAAAAAGCGCAGATGCGCAAGCGTGAAGAAGAAATCGCAAATACCATCGTCGGAATGAGTCGATAAAGGAACAAAGGAGAGAAATACATGGCTACAAAAACCGCTATGATTACTATTGCAGGTCGCCCCAATGTGGGCAAATCTACCTTGACAAACTATCTTGTTGGTGAGAAGATTGCGATTGTTTCTAACAAGCCCCAGACGACCCGCAACCGGATTTGCGGCATTGTTACAAAGGAAGACACCCAGTTTGTATTTGTGGATACACCGGGCTTCCATAAGCCCAGAACAAAGCTGGGTGATTATATGGTTAATGTTACAAAGAGCTCCATTGCAGATGTGGATCTGACAATTTTGGTTGTAGAACCCATTGCATCAATTGGTCCTCAAGAACAGGGCTTGATCGATCAATGCCTGGAGAGAAAATGTCCTGTTGTCTTGGCAATCAACAAGATCGACACAGTAGAAAAGGATAGCCTGCTGGAAGTAATTGCGGTATATTCCCAGGCGGCAACCTTTTCTGCAATCATTCCTATTTCTGCCAAAACCGGCGATGGTGTAGAAGAACTTATTTCCGAGTGTAAAAAATATGCCATCGAAGGCCCCTTTCTGTTCCCGGAAGATTCTACCACGGATCAGCCCGAGCGTCAGGTGATGGCTGAAATTATCCGAGAGAAGTTGCTGTGGTGTCTGGACCGTGAAATCCCTCACGGAACAGCTGTGGAAATCACAAAGTTCTCTGAGCGTGATAACGGGATCATCGATATTGATGCAACCATTTACTGCGAAAAAGCCAGCCATAAAGGCATTATTATTGGCAAACAAGGTGCGATGCTAAAGAAAATTTCTTCTATGGCCCGGGCGGATTGCGAGCGTTTTATGGGCACAAAGGTGTTTTTGACAACCTGGGTCAAGTACAAAGATAACTGGCGGGATAACGATTTCCTTGTGCGCAATTTCGGTTACAGAGAATAATTACCATGGGTATTTTTCCAGGGGCGGGTAAATCCTAGTCTTGGAGGGATGGCTATGGATGCACAACAAATCTGGCAGTTGTTCATGGATACAGGCGCGCCTGAAATGTATTTATTATATCAAAAAGCACGACGTATGGAGGATGCCCATGTATTTGAAGGTTCAGGGACTGGTGCTTCGGATTACACCTTACAAGGATAATGATGCACTACTGACTGTTCTAACAAATCAATATGGAAAACTAACAGTGAAAGCCAGAGGATTGCGAAAAAAAAACAGTCCTCTGGTTGCACCGTGTCAACTGTTGGCTTTTGGGGAGTTTATGCTTTTTGAGTATAAAGGTATGTATACCATCAACGAAGCGGTTAGTGTTCAATTATTCCAAAATCTACGGACGGATTTGACCAAACTCTCCCTAGCTACATATTTTGCCCAGGTGGCAGAGCTGGTCAGCCAGGAGGATATGTCCAATCCTGAATTGCTTTCACTTGTGCTTAATTGTTTGCATACGCTATCTACCACAGATATATCTCAGGAGTTAGTGAAGGCGGTTTATGAGTTGCGATGCGCATGTATCGCAGGATATATGCCGGATTTGTCCGGTTGCTTACGCTGTGGGGCTCAATACCCGGATCGGTTTAATATTTCCCAGGGAATATTGGAGTGTTCCGGTTGCCGTGATTATGGGGTGGATGGCATACGTATGCCTTTGCTGCCAGGTGCATTGGATGCAATGCGGTATATTTGTTATTGTGATGGAAAAAAGCTTTTCGGCTTTCAGATAGGTCAAGAATCGGTGCAAATACTGTCACAGTTAACAGAGAGTTACCTGTGCACACAGCTGGAACGGGGATTTTCTACTCTGGACTTTTACAAGTCATTATTTATTACCACATAGGAGTATTTCATGTCTAGTTTATATACGAAGTCCATGCAGAAGCTGGAATTGGATGCAATATTGAAACTACTGGCAGATT
>JAZREX010000107.1:0-2708 GCA_045661025.1 Faecousia sp.
ACATGTCCCGGGGTGTCCAACAGGGTAATATCCAGCCCGGGCGTTGCAAAAAGAGCTTGCTTGGAGAATATGGTGATACCCCGCTGACGCTCTAAACCGTGTGTGTCCAAAAATGCATCCCGGTGGTCTACCCGCCCAAGCTGCCGGCGTGCACCGGCGGTATAAAGCATAGCTTCAGAAAGGGTGGTTTTTCCTGCGTCTACATGGGCTAGCAGCCCTAGACACAGAGGGTGCTTATTTGTCATTTGTGGTCAGTCCCTTATTATTTTTTGCTTTCTTCTGCTGGGCAAGCCAGACTTTCATCACAATACTGTGGGGCAGCAGCTTTACCAGCCGTACCTGATTGCGAATGGGCAGGCCGTGGACGGATACATCCTTCCGGGTGGTATACAGATCCTTCAGGCCGGTAGCCACCACATCCTTGGCTTCATACAAATGGTTAAAATACTGCACTCGGTTGGAGTTAGTTTGCATTGCGTGGTTGAAAAATTCTGTTTTTACCCAGCCGGGGTTCATAGCCATCATCCGGATGCCTCTGGGCTTTAGCTCCTGGTTCATAGCCCGGCTATAGCTGAGCACAAAGCTTTTGGTTGCGCCGTATGTGGTGATGAAAGGCACAGGTTGGAAAGCAGACAGGCTATCCAACTGCAGGATGTGGCTGCCTCGGTGCATATAGGGCAGGGTCAGCCGGGTCATAGCCACCAATGCTTTGCAGTTTAGATCGATCATTCGCAGATCTTCATCCAGAGGGATCTGGTCGAAATCTCCGAATTTGCCAAAGCCTGCGGCATTGACAAGCAATTTTACATCCGGGGTTTCGGCCTCTAACAGAGCCTTGTAGGTTTCAAAGCTTTCCGGCAAGCAAAGATCCAAAGAAATGGGGCGAATGGGAACATCAAAAGAATCCTGCAATGTAGTTAAAGCGTCGGTTCTGCGGGCAATGACCCAAATCTCGTCTACCTTAACATAGTGGGAAAGACCCAACACAAACTCCCGGCCCATGCCGGAGCTGGCGCCGGTAACGATGGCAATTTTCATTCTGCTTCCTCCTGGTGGTTACTTAAAAAGTTCTTGGCCGCCGGCAGCAAATCTTCTCGGGTGTTATCGATCAGTTCATCCTGGACAAGCTCCAGCAAAAAGGCCATGCAAGCACCTACAGAAGGACCGGCGGTAAAGCCCAGTTCCAACAGATTGTTGCCGTTAATGGCAAGATCCTTGACAGTCAGACAGGCATCTTCTTCCATGATCTCGGCCAGCAGTTTCTCCACTTCCTCAAAATTGTGAGTGCAGGCGATACCTGTGCTCTGGAAATCTGCTTTTTGCAGCTGCAGCAGCTGGTAAGTCATGTCCTCGCCATATTGGCCAATACGCCGTCGAAGCAGTTTCTTATCCGGTACCAGAGGGGTCATGTGATGGGCGATGAGAAATACCACCTGTTCCCGTAGTTGATTGGATGTTCGGAGCCGCAACAGAATTTCTTCTGCCATTTGCGCGCTTACCTTAGCGTGCTCGAAGAAGTGGCCTTGATTTTCTTCGTCCAAGGCAAAGGTGGTAGGCTTGCCAATATCGTGTAGCAGCGCGGCCAGTTTCAAAGAAAGCTCCGGCATGACATTTTCCACAGTATAGGCAGTATGGGTAAATACATCGTACGCATGGTGGATGCTGTGTTGCTCGAATCCCACACAGGGGGCAAGCTCCGGGATGATTTGGGTAAAGATTGCGCCGTAGTCCAAAATGTCCTGGGCTTTCACCTGCAAAAGGAGTTTGCTCAGCTCGCTCATCACCCGTTCCCGGGCAAGATTATCCATCAGCGGGGCGAGGGATATCATAGCGTGTTTGGTATTTTCTTCTAAGTCTAAGCGAAAACGGGTGGCAAAGCGCACACCCCGGAGAATGCGCAGGGCATCTTCATGGAAACGCTGCTGGGGATCCCCTACGGTGCGCAGTACCTTGCGGGTCAGATCCTGGTAGCCTCCAAAGGGATCGATATAACCCTCGCCGGGGGCGTAGGCAATGGCATTGATAGTAAAGTCCCGGCGGGACAGATCTTCGGCCACCGTTGCCACATATTCCACAGCGTCGGGGTGGCGGTTGTCAGAGTAGGCGCTCTCGAAGCGAAAGGTGGTGATCTCATAGACCTGGTGGTCGATGATCACGCCGATAGTGCCGTGCTTTTCGCCGTTACGGATCAGAGGATACCGGGTAAACACACCGGCAATTTGCTCCGGTGTGGCGTTTGTGCAGAGGTCATAATCCTGAGGGGGCAGTCCCAGCAGGTTATCACGGACACAGCCGCCTACCACATATGCGCTGTAGCCCGCATCTTCCAGGGCCCGAATGCACAGATGCACATTTTTGGGTAGCTCCATAGGGGGCATATTTTTGCCGGGGGCCATGGAACAAAGACTTCCGGCCATAAGAATTCCTAAGCTCAGATAAAACAGCGGGATTTCACTATTTAAGGACAGACAGCAGAATAAAATAGCACTGCAGGTGAAAAACAGATAGATTTTCCGGCAGGATTTTCCGGTATCCAGCAATGTGCGGTAGTAAGTGCTGAACATCAAACTGACCGAGGCTAACAGTTGAAAACAGTATAACAGCAGTTGAGGTTCAGAATTCCAGGTGCGGTACTGAGAGATTAGATGGATCATCAGGTATGCGGTCACAATGCTATGCAGCCAGTACCTGGGGCGCAAACGCAGCAT
>JAZREX010000108.1:0-1607 GCA_045661025.1 Faecousia sp.
AGAGTTCTTGATCTATGGCGGCTTGGATGGTCCGCGGCTGGATCACACCATGGCCAATTTCCAGAGTCTGATGTTTTTGTCCCAGCGGGGCGCCCGGGGGTATCTGGTAGGCAAGGAATATATCGCCACGGTGATCACAGACAGCGCCCTTTCCCTGCCGGCGGCCAAAGAGGGGATTGTATCTGTGTTCTGCATGGGCGCGGCAGCCCGGGATGTTACCATTGAGGGGCTGCAGTATTCTTTGCGCCACGGCGTTTTAGAACCGGGATTTCCTTTGGGTGTGAGCAATCATTTTGTTGGACAGGAAGCGACCATTTCCGTGTCTGATGGCAGCTTACTGGTGTTGTGGCCCAGATCAGTTGGGTTAGGCTGCGAGGTGACGCTGTGAAAAAGAAGCAGCAAATGTTTGTGGAAGTGATCCAGGCTGACCCCCAGCAGGGTCTTAGCCTTCACGATGTACAGCTTCGGCTGGACGCCGGCTGGGGCAATGGTACATCCGATGCGGACAGCACTACCTGGCTGGGGATCGTATGTAAGAATCTTCTTACCTTTTTTAATCTGGTATTTGCCCTTTTAGGGGTGTGCCTGTTTTTGGCAGGAGCGCAGTGGATCAAGTATGGGTTTTTGGTGGTCGTGGTGGTGAATATCATCATCGGCTGCATCCAGCAGATCCGGGCCAAGCGGGCGGTGGATAAGCTGACATTGCTGACCCAGCAGAAAGTGCCGGCAGTCCGTCAGGGGCAGGTGCAGACAATTCCCTCGAATCTTTTGGTGCGGGATGACATTGTGGAATTTTCCGCCGGAATGCAGATCTGCGCCGACGGCATTTTGCGCACAGGAAAACTTTATGTAAACCAAGCCCTTATTACCGGAGAGGCAGAACCGGTGGAATTTTACCCCGGGGATACCTTGCGCTCCGGCAGCGTGGTGGTGGCAGGCTGCGGCCGGGTGCAACTGACGGCGGTGGGCGACGATGGCTATGCTGCTAAGCTGGCAGCCAAGGCAAGAAAAAATCCCCAGGTGGCAAAATCGGAGATGATGGCATCTTTAGATAAGCTGATTCGCTTTATTGGTGTTTTGCTGATCCCTGTGGGACTTGGGCTGTTTTTCCAGGAATACTTCTTATTGCAGCTTGGTTTCCGGGAAAGTGTGGAGGCCACGGTAGCAGCACTGGTGGGGATGATCCCGGAGGGGCTTTATTTGCTCACCAGTGTGGCTTTGGCGGTGGCGGCGCTGCAGCTGACACGGCAAAAGGTGCTGGTAAGAGATCTGCATTGCGTGGAGACATTGGCAAGAGTTGACACCCTTTGCGTGGATAAGACCGGCACCATTACCCAGAAGGCTATGACTTTAGAGGAAGTTGTTCCCCTCACCGATACGCCGGTAGAGGAGATCCTTATGGCGCTTTTTGGGGAGATAGAACCGGAAAATCCTACCGCCGCAGCGCTCCATGATGCCTTTGCCGGCAAGTCCGGCTGGGTGCGGCAGCAGGAATTTCCTTTTACTTCCGAGAATAAATGGAGCGGCGTGGTGTTTGCCCATCGGGGGACATTTCTTGTGGGCGCGCCGGAGATTTTGCTGGGGGGCAGCTTCCCCCAATATAAGAA
>JAZREX010000109.1:0-4088 GCA_045661025.1 Faecousia sp.
TTTTGCCACCGCAAAAGCCTCCCGGTGGATTCAGGGCTTCTCAAACAGATAGCAGCGTACCAATTCCTGCAGAAGCTCATCCCGGTCCAGCTTACAAATCATGCTGCGCGCATTGTTGTAGTTTGTGATATAAGTGGGATCTTCTGTTAACAGATAGCCAACGATCTGATTGATGGGATTGTATCCCTTTTCGTTTAGAGCGTCGAACACAGTGCGGAGAGTGCGGCGCATATTATCTTTGTCATTGTTGGGTACTGTAAATTTAATGGTACTTTCCGTCATAGGAACGACCTCCTTCCGAATAATAAAGCTATTATATCCCAATTTTTGCAGGGTGTAAAGTACTCTTTGCGATTTTTTTAAAACTTTAGCGCAGATTTGCGTCCAGTTTTTCCTTCAAAGCAGATAAAACCTTGTCCACAACCTGCTGGGTATCAGTATCTGTGAGGGTTCTGTCATCAGCGCGAAGTTCCAAAGAGAATGCCAGGCTCTTCTTGCCCTCGGCAACACCGACGCCACGATAGATATCAAAGAGTTTGATATTTCGCAGCAATTTGCCAGCTGCTGTTTTGATGACATTTTCAGCTTCTGCTACAGTGATTTCTTCATTGCAAACGATTGCTAAGTCGCGGGTAACAGAGGGATACTTGGGCAGGGGAACATAGGTGGCATCCGGCAGCTGCAGAGCAGACAGTGCGGTGAAGTTAAGTTCAGCGCAGTAGACCTCACTGTCAATGCCGTAATTTTTTGCTACCAGAGGATGGATCTGTCCAATGTAACCTACTGCTACATCGCCAATTGTAACCTTTGCACAGCGTCCGGGATGGTAAGAGAGATTTTCTTTATCGGCACAGTATGCAGCCTTAGGCATACGCAAACCATCTAGAATTGCCTCTACTTCGCCCTTTAAGGTAAAGAAGGTCTCGTCGGCACCATATGTGCCAAGAACCAGAATCTTGGGCTCTTGGGGCAGCAACTGTCCTTCTACGGGTAGATAAATTTTTGCCAACTCATAGAGCTTTACACTCTTGTTGTGGTAAGCATTGTTTCGGGAAAGAATGTCCAACATAGAGGGCAGGGCGGTGGTACGCATGATAGAAGTGTCCTCGCCCAAGGGATTCTGGATTTTCAGTGTATTTCTAAGAGGAGAGTCTGCAGGAATCCGGATCTGATCGAAAATGGTAGGTCCTACAAAAGAGTAGGTGATAATTTCATTATAACCAAGGGCTCGGCAAAGTGTACCAGCCTTGCTTTCCAGCTTCATGATAGGGGAGTAGCCACCCTGGGTGGAGGTCTTAAAGGCGGTTGTGGGGATCTCGTTATAACCGTAGGAGCGACCTACTTCTTCTGCGATATCTGCCATCAGATTCAGATCAGGACGCCAGGATGGGACTTGGATGGTGCGGCCCTCAACAGGGATCTCCAAAAGATTCAGATATTCTACCATATCCTCTTCAGAGATATTTGTACCTAAAAGGCTATTGATCTTCTCAGGCTCCAGAAGCAGGGTCTTGCTTTCGGGTACATAGTTGATTACATCAATCATACCGTCAAGCACATCACCGCAGCCAAGCAGCTCCACCAGTTCGCAGGCACGCTGGACAGCGGGCACGGTCATCATGGGATCCAAATTCTTTTCAAACTTGCCGGAAGATTCAGTACGCATGCCCAAAGCCAGAGCGGTTTGACGGATGGAAGTACCGTTAAAGTTGGCAGATTCAAAAACAACCGTGGTGGTATCGTCTTGGATCTCAGAGTTTTCACCACCCATAATGCCAGCTAGACCAATGGGCTTGGATTCGTCTGCAATTACCAGCATACCGGTGCTCAAGGGGCGCACAGTGCCATCCAGGGTAGTCAGAGTTTCGCCCTCTTCGGCTTCCCGGACAACGATTTTTCCGGAGGAAACATAGCGGTAGTCAAACGCATGCATAGGCTGACCGTATTCCAGCATGACATAGTTGGTGATATCCACGATGTTATTAATGGGACGAATGCCGTTTGCCCGGAGGCGGTTGCGCATCCACTTGGGAGAAGGTGCGATCTTCACATTTTTGACCATTCGGGAGGAGTAGCGATTGCACAGCTCTGTGGCCGGTACTTCTACATCCAGCATGTCATACATAGAACCGGCGTCGCTGCCTGCAACAACGGGAGTATGATGCTTCATAGGCAGTCCAAATGCTGCAGCAGATTCCCGGGCTAAGCCAATCATAGAATAGCAATCGGGTCTGTTGTTGGTGATTTCAAAATCCACAATGGTATCATCATTGCCGATCACCAAATTGATATCATCACCGGGCTTGCAATCTTCGTTATTTAAGATCCAGATGCCATCAGCATATGCATCCGGCAGATCGTTCTGGGTCAGACCCAGTTCTTCAAAGGAGCAGAGCATACCGTTGGACTTTACGCCTCTGAGCTTTCCTTTGGTGATATGAATGCCGCCAGGAAGCCAAGAGTTATGCAAAGCAGCAGGAACAAGATCCCCTTGTTTTACATTCTGTGCGCCGGTTACGATTTGAACGGGCTCGTCCTGCCCAACATCCACCTGACAGATCCACATATGGTCAGAATTTTCGTGGCGTTCAATGGAAACAACCTTGCCTACCACAACATTCTTGATTTCTGCGTCCATGCGCTCATAAGTTTCTACCTTTTGACCGAAGACAGTAAGCTTTTCTACATATTCTTTATCAGAGATGTGGGATAAGTCCACGAACTCCTCATGTAGCCATTTTCTGTTGATTTTCATGTCATTTATCCCTCCTTAGAACTGATTTAAGAACCGGACGTCGTTGTCAAAAATCAGACGCAGGTCATTGATACGCATGCGGCCCATAGCCATACGTTCTAGACCCATGCCGAAGGCAAAGCCGGAATATTTTTCAGAATCGATACCGCAGCCTTCCAGAACCTTGGGGTGCACCATACCGGCGCCCAACAATTCGATCCAGCCTTCACCATGACAGGTCGAGCAGACCTGGCCGTCCACTTCACCTGTGCCGTGACATTTATGGCACTGCATATCCATCTCACAGCTGGGTTCGGTGAAGGGGAAGTGGTGGGGGCGGAAACGCATCTGGGCATCCTGACCGTAAATACGGCGCATAACAGTTACCAGTGCGCCTTTTAAGTCACCCATGGTAATATGTTCGTCGATGACCAAACCTTCGATTTGATGGAACATAGGGGAGTGGGTTGCATCGGCTTCATCTTTACGAAACACGCGGCCGGGGGCTAAGATACAAATAGGAGGCTTTGTGTTTTCCATAGCACGAATCTGCATGGGGCTGGTCTGTGTACGCAACAGAACAGAATCATCATCTGCAAAATAGAAGGTATCAGAGCGGTCTCTGGAAGGATGGCCTTCTTCGATGTTCAATCTGGTGAAGTTATAGTCTGCAAGCTCGACTTCCGGACCGTCTACGATCTGATAGCCCATGCCAACAAAGATGTCTTTGATTTCCTGAAGAACTTTGTTCATAGGATGCTCATGGCCCATGGTAACAGCTTCTCCGGGAATAGTGACATCAATGGCTTCTGCTGCCAGCTTTGCTTCCAGAACAGATGCATTGATAGCGGATTTGCGCTCCTCAAGTCTCTGTTCAATAGCAGCTCTAACGGCGTTGGCTACCTGGCCCATAACAGGGCGCTCCTCAGGGGTTAGTTTACCCATCTGCTTCAGCACAGCGGTAAGCTCGCCTTTTTTACCCAGTAGTTTTACCCGCAGCTCTTCCAAGGCTGCAGGTGTAGCAGCATTATCCAAAGCGGAAAGCGCTTGTTGCTTTATTTGCTCAAGTTGTTCTTTCATTTTTTGTTGCTCCTTCCAAACAGTTCAAATACAAAAAAATATGCCCTCATCCCATTCGGGACGAAGGACATTCCTCCGCGGTACCACCCGCATTCGCCAATAGGCGCAGCTTTGGTGCAGATGCACCACGACGGATAACGGAATCACCCGACCCTCTCTACTGCAAGTTCAAGGGGTAGCTCCAGGGAGAAGGCCTTTTATCAAATGTAAGCGGATCACACCACCCCGCCTTCTCTGAGAACACTTTTACGATAAGAGACAGCCCATTCACAGC
>JAZREX010000110.1:0-18891 GCA_045661025.1 Faecousia sp.
ATCACCCGGCACGTTATTTTAAGCCACGATGACCCCTGGAGCAATCTGATCTCTGTGGTATGCATTGCAGGCCTGTTTGCCATCCGCCGCTTCCTGGTGCGTCGCAACGAGTTGAAAGAAGAAATGGTCGAGATGGAATAAAAACCTATATACAAAAAATCGCCCTGTGTTTTACAACACAGGGCGATTTTTATTTTACTTTACCAGAAGTTCTGCGATCTGGATCGCGTTGGTAGCAGCGCCCTTACGGACCTGATCACCACAGCACCACAAGCAGATGGCATTGTCATCGGTCAGGTCGGGACGGATCCGGCCAACAAAGACGATATCCTGATTGGAAGTATCCAACGGCATGGGATAAGACTTATTTGCCAGATCATCCACCAGCTTACAGCCGGGGGCATTGGCAATCGCGGTGCGCACCTGCTCCACGGAAACAGGCTTATCAAAGCGGCAACTTACAGAAATAGAGTGGCTGCGGACAACCGGCACCCGGACGCAGGTACAGCTGACCTTCAGCTCCGGCAAATGCATAATCTTCCGTCCCTCATTCTGCAGCTTCATTTCCTCGCTGGTATAGCCATCCACCTGCTCGCCTCCGATCTGGGGGATCAGGTTGTAGGCAATCTGGTGAGAGAACACCTTGGGCTCATAGACTTCCCCCTTTGCCAGGGCTTCCACCTCATTCATCAGCTCCACAGGGCCGCCGGCGCCTGCGCCGGAAACCGCCTGGTAGGTGGAAACCACCATAGAACGCATGGGGCTGTACTGATTCAAAGCATTGACTGCTGTGACAGTAATGATCGTGGAGCAGTTGGGATTGGAGATAATACCCTTATGGTTCTTCACATCCTCCGCATTTACCTCCGGTACTACCAGGGGCACATCGGGATTCAGACGGAATGCAGAAGAGTTATCCACAAATACCGCGCCGGCTGCCACAATGGCAGGGGCAAACTTCTGTGCAATGTCATTTTCTGCTGCACCCAGCACAATGTCAACGCCTGCAAATGCATCTTCCCGGGCTTCCTGGATGGTTACTTCCTGTCCCTTGAAGATAAGTGTCTTACCGGCGCTTCTGGCGCTGGCCAGAGGAATCAGCTTTCCTACAGGGAAATCCCGTTCCTCCAAAATCTTGATCATTTCCTGTCCCACAGCGCCGGTCGCGCCCAGAACAGCAACGCTATATTGCTTTTTCATATCCAAACCTCCGGAAAATTATTTTACGAAGCTGTTGTACAGCACCCGAATGGCCTCAGCAAAGTCATTGTTATCAACACCGAAGATAATGTTCAATTCGTCGGGACCCTGGTTGATCATACGGATGTTAATACCCGCTTCACCCAGCGCAGCAAAAACCTTACCGGAAATACCGGGACGGAAAGCCATCCGGCGACCAACTGCAGCAACCACCGCGATCCGGTCATGAACCTTCAAAGAATCCGGTTCTGCATCCCGCTGGATTTCAGACAGCACATTGTACAAACAATGGGAGATGGCTTCGGTGGGCATCACCACAGAAACATTGTCAATGCCGTGGGGCACATAATCTACAGAAATATTATGCCGTTCCAGAACAGACAGCACCTTACGCAAAGTACCCACTTCGTTGCCCATACCCCGGCGGGACATAGAAATAATGGTAAAGTCCTTTCTGCCGGTGATGCCGGTAATAAACCGGTTGGGGTCAGACTCAGTGTCAAACTGCTCTTTGATCATAGTGCCGGGATCTTCCGGCGCATTGGTATTACGGATGTTCAAGGGGATATTCTTTTCCCGGACAGGGAAAATAGTGCCTTCATGAAGCACCTGTGCGCCGGAATAGCTCAGCTCCCGCAGCTCATCATATGTAACCTCAGGAATGGGCTGAGGGTCAGCAACGATCCGAGGGTCAGCCATCAAAATGCCGGATACGTCTGTCCAGTTTTCATAGACGTCTGCATCCAAAGCAGCCGCTGCCAGAGAACCGGTAATATCACTGCCACCACGGGAGAATGTCTTGATGGTGCCGTTGGGCATCACGCCGTAAAAACCGGGGGTAACCACACCCTTGCCCAAAGATGCCTTGGCCCGTAGTGCTGCATAAGTAGCCTTGCTGTTCACGGTGCCATCCATATTGAACTCAATCCAGTCCACAGCATCCACAAACCGGAAGCCCAAATAAGCTGCCATCAGTTTCGCAGAGAAATACTCGCCCCGGCTGACCAGTTCATCCTGGGAAATGCTCTTGGCATCCAGGCGCTGCTTTAACTGGGCAAACTCGCTTTCTAAGTCCATAGAGATCTTCAGTTCATCCCGAATCTGCAGATACCGGGAGGCGATCATCTCAAAAATGGTATCGCAAGCCACGCCATACTGCACATGGGCATAGCACAGGTACAGCAGGTCGGTGATTTTATGGTCGTCAGAGCTGCGCTTACCAGCAGCGGAAACCACCACGACCCGGCGTTCCGGGTCGGACTTGATAATGTCTTTAATTTTACGGTACTGGCCGGCATCTGCCATAGAAGAGCCGCCAAATTTCGTTACTTTCAACATAGGAAACTTCCTCCTAAATTATCCCTGAATGGCTGCCACGAAGGTGCCGGGATGATCTTTGAGCCACTGATGCAGCTGCTTTACACTGACAGGCTTGGTCAACACGCCCCGTCCCCAAGCCTCCTGGGTGACGCTCTCCAACCAACTGTCTTTGTCGCCACGCACATAGTAAGACAAGCACTTATCGTTATCTGCAGCTATCTTTCCGCCGTAGGGGCTATAGAAGCCATTGCCGCGGATCACATCGGCGCAGTCCTGTATCACATTATACGCAGTGGGGTATCTACCTGCTCCCTGTCCGTAGAAACTCATCCGGTCAGAAGCGCTGCCCACCAGGGTAATCAGGTTGTAGTTGGCAGGAACTGCTGCCTCCACAGCCTCCCGGGTAAACAGGGTTGGCTGCACATAGGCATTCAGCTTTCCGTCTTCCAGTACGCCGGTAGATACCAGCTTACATACATAGCCATGGTTTTTCACAGTAGCAATATCCTCTGCGGTGATATGCCGGATACCGGCAGCAGGCACGCTGTCAGCCTCTACGCTGATACCGAAGGCAATATTGGAAGACAGTATCAACTTGTGCCAGGTGTCAATGCCATCCACATCGGTGCTGGGATTGGCTTCTGCGTATCCCAATGCCTGGGCCTGGGACAGAGCATCTTCATAAGTAAGGCCCAAACGGGTCATGGAATCGAGAATATAGTTACAAGTGCCGTTCATAATGCCGCCCACAGTGTGAATGGTCTGCATTCTTCTAGCCCGCTCTAACTCAGACAGCCAGCCAATACCGCCGCCCACCGCTGCGGTACAGCGGAAGCAAACGCCCTTTTCGGCTGCCAGAGGGATCAGCTCATCATAGAATGTAGCAACCAATGCCTTGTTGGAGGTCACGACATGCTTACCGGCTTCCAAAGCCGCCCGGACAAATTCGTATGCTGGATGCAATCCGCCCATAGCTTCTACAACCGTATCAATCGTTGCATCTTCCAGTACAGATTTAAAATCCTTTGTTACCTCGGCATCGGGAAGGGTCACGTCTTCCAGGCAGACCACTTTTGCTACCTGAATATCATCGCGTTCTGCAGTCAGATCATAGACACCTCTGCCTACTACACCGAAACCCAGCAGTCCAATTTTCATATCATTTCCTCCAAACTCTCTCGCTCTTCGAGAAACAAATGCATTCCCACGGAAAACACTTGCTTTTTTACCGGAAACAGTATATCATATACCCAACAAAAAAGCAAGAGTGTCAAAAAAACAAGGTATGATGTGATATCCTGCCTGTTTTTGTGCATTTTAGCGAAGTAAAGAGAGGATTTTTTCAATGATTTACCATTCTACCCGCAGCCAGAGCAATCCTGTGGATAGCGCCCAAGCTGTGCTCAACGGTCTGGCCTTTGATGGCGGCCTGTATGTACCGGAAACAGTGCCTACATTAGATGTAAAAAAGGTACTGGAAATGTCCACTATGGATATGGCCACTACCATCATCGGTAAGCTCTTGCCGGAGATTCCCCAAATGGACAAGCTGGTCCGCGCCGCCTACACCGGCAAGTTTGAAACCGACCAGCTGACCCCCACCGTAGACACCGGAAAGTTCACTGTGCTGGAATTGTTCCGCGGCCCTACCTCTGCCTTTAAAGATGTGGCCCTGTGTATGCTGCCCCAGCTTCTGACCCAAGCCAAGGCAACGAAAGGAATGGAAGAAGATATTCTGATCCTCACCGCCACCTCCGGCGACACCGGCAAGGCAGCGTTAGAGGGTTTCCGGGATGTTGCGGGTGTGAAGATCTGTGTGTTTTATCCCCAGGGTGGTGTTTCCAAGGTGCAGCGGGCTCAGATGGTCACCCAGGAAGGTAGCAATGTGGCTGTTTGCGCCGTAGAAGGCAACTTTGACGATGCCCAGACCGGCGTTAAGAATATCTTCGCCGCTGCAGAAGATGGCGTTCTTCCCGGCACAAAGGGCTGCCGGCTGTCCACCGCCAACTCCATTAACATCGGCCGCTTAGCGCCCCAGATTACATACTATTTCAAAGCTTATGCGGATCTGATGCGCCGGGGACAGATTTCCTTTGGGCAGGAAGTAAACTTCTCCGTACCCACCGGCAACTTTGGCGATATTCTGGCAGGCTACCTGGCAAAACAGATGGGTCTTCCCGTTGGCAAGTTGCTTTGTGCTTCCAATGCCAATAATGTGCTGACAGACTTTATCCGCACCGGCATGTATGACCGCCGCCGTCCGCTGCTGAAGACCATCTCCCCCTCTATGGACATTTTGGTATCCTCCAACTTAGAGCGGCTGCTGTACTTTATGAGCCGGGATACCGATCTGGTAGCCCAACTAATGACTAAGCTCAACACCCAAGGCTTCTATCAAGTACCCCAGGATATGCAGCAGGCCATTTCTGAGCAGTTCTACGCCGGCTACTGCGATGATGAAAAAGCAAGAATCACCATCGGCAAGGTCTTTGCAGAGCAAAATTACTTGTGCGACACCCACACAGCTGCCGGTTGGGCAGTTGCCGAAGAATATGTGGCAGAAACCGGAGATACACGCCCCATGGTGGTGCTTTCCACCGCCTCCCCCTACAAATTCCCAGCTGCCGTGCTCTCCTCTCTGGAAAACACCCAGGAAACCGATGAATTTGCCCAGATGGATCAGCTGTGTAAAAAGACCGGCGTTCCCATTCCTCAAAACCTCCAGGGCTTACAGGAAAAGCAGGAACGGCACACCAGCGTCATTGAAAAGAGCGAAATGCTCGATTTCGTTAAAAACCTGTGCCACAAGTAAGCAAAACCACACCCCCTGTCCTAAACGGGACAGGGGGTGTTTTGTTATTCAGACAATTTATGGATAAACAAACCGCTACGAAGCTTTGGCTCAAACCAAGTGGATTTTGGCGGCATGATCGCACCTGCATCGGCGATATCAATCAAGTCATCCATGGTGGTAGGATACATGGAGAAAGCCACCGCCATAGCGCCTGCATCCACAGGGCCGGAAAGGGCCTGCATTCCACGGATACCGCCTACAAAATCAATTCGCTTGTCGGTACGGGGATCTCCAATGGCCAAAACAGGAGTCAGCAGGTTGCTCTGCAAAATAGATACATCCAACTGCCCCACGGGATCGTTCGGGTCAAAAGTTCCTTCCTTGGCCTCCAATACATACCACCGGCCACCTAAATACATACCAAAAGTATGCTTTTTCACAGGCTTAAAGTCACTTCCTTCATAGGCAGTAACTGTGAACTTTTCTTCTACCGCTGCCATAAAGGCATCCTTCGTCAGACCGTTCAGATCCTTGACCAGCCGGTTGTAGTCCATAATGTACAGATCCCGGTCTGGGAAGATCACAGACAGGAAGAAGTTAAACTCTGCATCTGCAGGGGCATCCGGGTTTTCGCTGCGCCGCTGCAGGCCCACCTTGACCGCAGAGGCAGAGCGGTGATGACCATCTGCAATGTAGAGATTCTCTACCTGGACAAACTCCCGGCACAGGCTGTCGATCACTTTCTGGTCGTCAATGACCCACACTGTATGGCCAATGCCGTCCTCGCTGACAAAATCATATACCGGCGCTTTTTCCATCTGCTTTGCCACAATGGCATCCACGCAGTCCCGGGCTCGGTAGGTTAGGAAAATCGGGCCTGTGTTGGCGTCGCAATAGTCTACATGACGGATGCGGTCCTGTTCCTTATCTGCCCGGGTCAGCTCATGCTTTTTAATCCGATTGTTCAGATACTCATCTACCGCCGTACAGCCCACAATACCAATCTGTGCCCGACCGTCCATCACCTGCTTGTAAATATACAGACAAGGGGCTGCATCCTGGATAAATACCCCATCGGACACCATTTTTTGCAGATTATCCCGGGCCTTCTCGTAGACCTGTTTATCATACAAATCTACATGCTCAGGCAGATCGATCTCTGCCTTATCCACATGGAGAAAAGAATAGGGATTGCCCGCTGCCATTTGTCTTGCCTCCTGGGAATTCATTACATCGTAAGGAAGCGCCGCCACCGCAGATGCCAACTTAGGGGTGGGACGGATCGCTTGAAAAGCTCTAACGATTGCCATAGTATATCCTCGTTTCTTTATTTGCTGTGTTCTGTCTCAAATTGCTTCAAAAATGCCACCAGAGCTTCCACGCCCTCCTTGGGCATCGCATTGTAAATAGAGGCCCGCAGACCGCCTACAGACTTATGACCCTTCAAATTGTCATAGCCGGCAGCCTTAGTTGCTTCCACCACCTGGGCATCCAGTTCCGCAGAACCGGTAACAAAGGGCACATTCATCAAACTTCTGACTTCCTTCTGCACTGTGCCATAGAACATCTTGGACTGATCCAGGAAATCATACATCACCTGGGCCTTCTCCTGATTCCGCTTGGCCACAGCTTCCAGACCGCCGTTATCCAGTAGATACTTAAATACCTTGCCGCAGCAGTAGATATCCCAGCAGTTGGGGGTATTGTACATAGAATCTGCATCGGCGTGAGTCTTGTACTGTAAGTAAACAGGCAGATCCGTCAGATCGTCACGGATCAGATCCTCCCGGATGATGACCACCACCATACCTGCAGGACCTACATTTTTCTGGACACCGGCGTAGATGAGGCCATACTCGGAAACATTGCAGGGTTTGGACAGGAACATAGAGGATTGGTCAGACACCAGCACATGCCCCTTGGTGTTGGGCAGCTGCTGATAGGTCACACCGTGGATGGTTTCGTTTTCACAAATGTAGATATAATCCGTATCTTCCGGAATGTCCAGGTCAGAACAATCGGGGATAGTGGTAAAGCCGCTGTCCTTGGAGGACACCACAGTTACCTGACCCACCTTTTTGGCCTCGGCAACGGCCTTTTTCGACCAAGCACCGGTCTCGATGTAAATGGCCTTTCCGTTTTTCATCAGATTCATAGGAATCATGGAAAACTGCAAAGTTGCGCCGCCCTGGATAAACAACACCTTATAATTATCGGGGATCTGCATCAACTGGCGCAGATCCTTTTCTGCATCCTGGGCGATCTTTGCAAACACCTTGGAGCGGTGAGACATCTCCATGACACACATACCGCTTCCCCGGTAGTTCATCATCTCATCGCGAATCTCTTCCAGAACTGGCTCCGGCATCATGGCAGGGCCGGCGGAGAAATTAAATGTACGGTCATATTTCATTTTCATTTCCTCCTCTTTTCACTAGGTATATTATGCTTAGTATAGCACATATTTTCCTTTTCGCAAGCATTATTTGTTCTTGTATGGTGGATTTTTGTTGACCCATGGTGGAGTATCCGTTAAAATATAGGTGTAGTTATAAGCAACAACACATTCGTCAAATCATATCCGTTACCTTATTAGAACAGGAGGAATAACCATGAAACGAATATTTGCACTTTTGATCACCGTCGTACTGCTCCTTGGGCTGTTTGCCGGGTGCGGTGCAAAAACAACCAATGATTCTGCCATGGGCTCTGCCGGCAGTAATCGCGGCGAAATTATGGAGGAAACCGCAAGCGAGAGTCTTTCCGACAGCTCCAAAACCAACAGTAATCTGCCCCAGGGACAAAAGCTGGTGCGAAAGCTCTGGGTAGATGCAGAAACAGAAGATCTGGACAGCCTGCTTACCGCTATGAAAGAAGCCATTTCCCAAGCCGGTGGCTATGTAGAAGCACGGCAGGTCTATCACGGCAGCGCCAACGCCACCCGGCGGTACCGCAACGCCGAGCTGACCCTGCGGATCCCGGCTGACAAGGTAGACAGTTTCCTGGAAGGTATCTCCGGTATGTCCAATATCATCTCCTCCCGGGAAACCGTGGATGATATCACCTTAACCTATGTAGCAACCCAAAGCCGTATTACTGCTTTGGAAACCGAGCAAGCCCGGCTTCTGGAGCTGCTTGCCAAAGCAGAATCCATGAGTGACTTGCTTCAAATCGAGTCCCGGCTCACAGAGGTCCGGGCGGAACTGGAATCCATCACCTCCAAGCTGTTAGTCTTTGACAACCAAGTCAATTACGGCACCATCTATCTCTCCCTTTCCGAGGTCAAGGAATACACCGACACCCAAGAGCCGGAAACCCCGTGGCAGCGGATGGGCAGCGGCTTTATGACCAACCTGCGTGACCTAGGCGATGGCATTGTGGAAGTGTTTATTTGGTTCATTGCCGCACTCCCCTATTTGATCCCGCTGGGACTGATCGCCGTATTTGTTGTGATCGTCATCAAAAGAAAAGCTAAAAACTCCAAGCAAACAGAAACAGAATAAAAAGAACTGCTCTCTTCCTTTTTGGAAGAGAGCAGTTTTCATTTACTTTTTGCCAAAGACGCGCTGGAAGAGTTTTACCAGTTCCACAATGGGAATGACCAAAACTGCCAGACCCATAGCGATCGCATACTCCAAGAAGCCGATGGGGGTAAAGCCAAAGGCATTGGCAATGAAGGGAACTTCAATCACCAAAGTGGTCAGAACCAGAGAGCCCAGCATAGCTGCCCACAGGACCTTATTTTGGGTGGTCAAAGTGAACACACTCTTGCGCTGAGAACGCATATTGAAGCTGTGGAAGATCTCACACATACTCATGGTCAAAAATGCCATGGTCATGCCGTGCTCGGAAACACCGGCAGCCCGGAGTGCTGCGAAAGAGCCCACAGCCGGATCCATGAAACTACCAACCAAATAAGCAGCAATGGTAATTAAGGTAACCAAAACACCCTGGTAAACCACATCTACACCCAAGCCGCCAGCGAAAATGCCCTCATTGGATTTTCTGGGAGGACGGGTCATAGTGTCCGGTTCTGCCTGCTCCATGCCCAAAGCCAAAGCTGGGAAGCAGTCAGTGACCAGGTTGATAAACAGCAGGTGGACAGGGTTGAGCAGAGTGAAGCCTAACAAGGTTGCGCCAAATACGCCCAGTACCTCACTCATATTGGATGCCAGCAGGAACTGAATTGCCTTCCGGATGTTATCATAGATCCGGCGGCCTTCGCCTACTGCGCCAACAATGGTGGCAAAGTTATCATCTGCCAGCACCATATCTGCCACATTCTTGGTAACATCAGTACCGGTGATACCCATACCAACGCCAATGTCAGCGGACTTGATGGAAGGTGCATCGTTGACGCCGTCGCCGGTCATAGCGGTAATGGCGCCGTTTGCCTTCCAGGCATTGACGATACGCACCTTATGCTCAGGCTGTACCCGGGCATAGACGCCAAACTTCTTAACAAACTCGCAAATATCCTCATCGGAGATCTCATCCAGCTCTGCGCCGGTGATGGCCTCCTCTGCGCTCTGGATAATGCCCAGTTCCTTTGCAATGGCAACTGCGGTGTCCTTATGGTCACCGGTGATCATCACAGGACGAATACCTGCGCTGCGGCACTGGGCAATGGCTGCCTTAACCTCAGGACGCACCGGGTCGATCATACCGGTCAGACCCAAAAATACCAGATCCTGCTCCAGCGCCTCAGGGCTGTTATCAGTAGGCAGTTCGGTGTACATACGCTGGGCAACTGCCAGCACGCGCAGAGCCTTGTCGGCCATATCCTTGTTGGCCTGCAAAATTTCGTCCAGCTTTTCCTGGGTCATAGGCACGACCTGCCCATTTTCCATATAGCCGGTGCAACGCTTCAAAATCTCATCCGGAGCGCCCTTGGTGTACTGGGTGAAAGTGTCACCGGTCTTGTGCACCGTGGACATCATCTTCCGGGAAGAATCAAAAGGAGCTTCATCCACACGAGGGGTAGCAGCTTCCAGATCATACTTTTTCAGTCCCAGAGAAGCGGCATAGTTGACAAGGGCTGCTTCTGTGGGCTCACCCTCGGCAAAGCCTTCTGCGTTCAAAGAAGCATCGCAGCACAGAGCCATAGCGGTGGCCAAAGCGGTCTGGTCATTGCCGAAATACTCCACCACAGTCATCTTGTTCTGGGTCAGAGTACCGGTCTTATCAGAGCAGATCACCTGGGTACAGCCCAGGGTTTCCACGGCAGTCAACCGACGGATTACAGCATTGCGCTTACTCATGTTGGTAACGCCGATGGACAACACCACAGTAACAACGGTAGCCAAGCCTTCGGGGATGGCAGCAACCGCCAGGGAAACGGCAACCATAAAGGTTTTCAGCACATTGGTCAGCTCCCAGCGGGAAGCTGCGTCAGCAGAAAACAGCTGGAATGCGAAAATAAACACACAGATACCCAGCACCAGCTTGGACAACGTCTTACCCAGTTCGTCCAGCTTCCGCTGCAGAGGGGTCTGTTCCTCGGCAGTCGCTGCCAGAGCGCCGGCGATCTTACCCATCTCGGTATCCATACCGGTTGCGGTGATGATTGCCTTACCGCGGCCGTACACCACAGTAGAGCCCATATAGCACATATTCTTCCGGTCGCCCAAAGGCACTTCCTTGCCGGATTCCATAGTGAGAGCTTCAATGAACTTGTTCACAGGCACGCTCTCACCGGTCAGGGCAGCTTCTTCGATCTTCAGGCTGGCGCTCTCGATCAGCCGTCCATCAGCAGGCACTGCGTCACCGGCTTCCAGGATCACCACATCACCGGGCACCAGCTGATCGCTGTGCAGTACCACCATTTTTCCGTCCCGCAATACTTTACAGGTAGCAGCAGTCATGGTTTGCAGGGCTTCAATAGCGGCCTCTGCCTTACTTTCCTGGATCACGCCCAAAATTGCGTTCAGCAGCACCACCAAAACAATGATGCCCACCTCTACCAGGCCTTCCAGCAGTTCACCGGTGTGGCCGGGGTTCTGCAGATAAGAAAGTACGGTGGTTGCACCGGATACCGCAGCAGCGATCATTAGAATGATCAGCATAGGATCCTTCAGCTGGGTCAAAAACCGCTGCATCCAGGTGGCCTTTTCGCCCTCTTTGAGCTTATTGGGACCATAAGTTTCCAGGCGCTTTTCCGCCTCGGCAGTGCTCAAACCTTCTGCCTGGGCGTCCATCTTTTTGTATACATCTTCCATAGAAAGGCTGTAAACAGGTTGCATGGTACACTCTCCTTTTTTCATTTCTCGAGGAATTAAAAAACTCATACACAGGCGAAGCAACCGCATGTGTATGAGTCTCATTCTTTAAAGTCTTCCGGGCAGCCGCAGCTACCGATATGACGAAAAGACCAGCACAAGAAGGTGCCGAATTACTCCCTCAAATTGTAATTGCTATTTTAGTAGAATTTTACCGTATTGTCAAGCATTTTTTACAAAGTCCCAGCCTTTTGGCCGGGACTTTGTTTCAGATATTATGCCTTTTTATTGGGCCTTTTAATCTTATTTAGCTGAACATTTAAATCCAACAGCTGTTCCTTGGTAAACTTTGCATTCATCATGCCGCCAGCCATGGTGATCAGCCGTAACACAGTGAAGCCGTTCATCATAGTCATCATGTCAGGTGTCAGCTCAAAGCCCATGGCCTTTGCAGGCTCACCCTTCTTCTCACCGTCCTTCTTGCCACCCATCATTTTTGCCATGAGGGAAGCAAACAGCAGCTTGCCGCGGACGGTAGAGAGCACGGTGCCCACCTTATCATTCAAAGACAGATAGCCCTCCGGCTCTTCCACATCAAACCAGTTGAGGATCGCGCCCTCTTCTTTCAGACGGTAGCTTTCATTAAAGGTATCTACCTTCCGGATGATGCCGCTGTCGGTGTGTTCCCCAGCCACTGCCACAAGCTTGGTCTGGCCTACGTTGGGAACTTCGAAGTAGAAGAAATGATCCTCTGCTTCCTTGACACCTACGGATACACCGTTGGCGAACAGCTCTACCTTGGGCAGGTTGGAATAAACGGTGACCTTGCATCTCTCCTCTACCCGGTCCACATACCGCTTGCCGCACAGGTGGACAAAGGGTTCGTCAGACAGCCATGCCTTGTAAGCATAGAAAGCATCCTTCTTATACTTACGGTCAAAGGTGATCAGACCCTTATGGTTCTGTCCGTTCTCGCCGCCTTCTTCACGGGCATCAGCACCAAAGTCGAACATATTCCATACGTGGGTCGCCCACATATACTTCCGGGAGAACAGCTGCTTGATCAGCTCTTCATGGTAGTAAGCCTGGTACTCCTCGGTGTAATCGCCCTGACGGGGATCAGAGGTATGCCAGTTCAGCGCTTCACAACCGTACTCGGAGCAGCCAATGGGAATGTTGGGATGGGTGGCATGGAACTTGTCAAACCAGGGGCCATTCTGGCTGGTCTCGCCGCCGTACCAACCGAAATAGTGGTTGTAGGAAACCAGATCAGGGATCTGCAGGTAGGGATCGTCCATCTTACACATGGAAACCGCTGCAATGGTAGTCAGGCGGGTCTTATCCATTTCGTGAACCAGGTTGTTCAGAACCTTATGGTTGTCCAGAAGATCATCGTCGCTGCCGCCAATGGAAATCTCATTGGACAGACCCCACACCACGATACAGGGGTGATTATAATTCTGGGTAACCAGCTCGGTCATCTGAGAAATGGTGTTCTGACGGCCACCGGGCATATGCTTGGAGATGTAGGGAATTTCTGCCCAGATCACCAGACCCTTCTCATCACACAGATCATAGAAATACTGATCGTGCTGATAGTGCGCCAAACGAATGGTGGTTGCGCCCACCTCCATGATCAGGTCGATATCCTCTTCGTGGTGCTCAGGCAGCAGTGCGTTGCCGATGCCCCAGCGATCCTGGTGACGGGAAACACCCCGCAGGGGGTATTCTTCACCGTTGAGGATAAAGCCGTTGTCGGGATGCACTTCAAAGAAACGGCAGCCGAAGCGGGTGGATACATTATCGAGCACCTGCTCCTCTTCCACCAATTCTGCCTTGGCGGTGTACAGATAGGGATCTTTACGGCCATGCCACAGGTGGACATTTTCCACGGTGAAATTCACCTTGGTATCGGAAGCTTCCTGGGAAGCAACCACATTGCCCTCTGCATCCAACAAAGTATAGCGGATAGTCTGACCCAGCTTGCCGTTGGTCACAAAGACTTCCACTTCCACATTGGCATTCTTGCCCTCTACCACAGGGGTCACCTTGATGCCGGGAGTGCCGTAGTAGTCCAGATCAAAGTGGGACTCCTTGACGCAAATGATGTTTACATCCCGGTACAGGCCGCCATAGAAGGTGAAGTCAGCCATCTGGGGATAAACTTCCTCATTGGGACTGTTGTCTACCTTAATTGCCAGGATGCTGTTTGCGCCCAGGGTTTCTGTAATATCCACACGCCATGTGGAATAACCGCCATCATGATGTGCCAGATGCTTGCCGTCCATATATACATCTGCAGAAGAGTTCGCACCCTGAATCTCCAGATAATACCGGTCTGCCTCCGGCAGATTCATTTTGTTCAGCTGCTTTGCATAGTAAGCAGTGCCACGGTACAGATCATTGCCGCCGTCCTGTCCGTCAATGGCATTCCAAGTATGGGGCAGATTGACAAAATTCCATTTATTATCAATGGCTACAGGAACTTCTGTTGCCTCCTTAGAGAAGACCCACTTACGGTTAATGTTAACAATATTTCTCAATGTAATTCCTCCATAATAGGATCCCCTGCCCCCTCAGGGACAGGGGATCCGGTTTTTCACTTACTCAGCATTGGCTGCATGGCGCTCTGCTAGTTCGTCCTGCATCTTGTCCAAAGTCTTCTTGTCCAGATTGTAGACAAGACCCAAACCGATGTAAATAAACAGGCCGGACACCAAGAACAAAGCAGCAACCAAAGAACGGATCTGCAGGGTGTTCTCCCAAGAGATCAGCGCTACATCAATAAATTCAGCGCCGGTTGCGGGGTCAATGGCGTTATTGACATAGCCCATGGTACCCATAATGGCAACTGCAACCGCAGGGCCAACACCCTGTGCCAGCTTACGAAAGAAGGAGTGCAAAGAATACACAATACCTTCCTCACGGTTGCCGGTCTTCCACTCGTTGTAGTCAATGGCATCGCCCATCATAGCCCAGGACACAGTGGAGTAAATACCCATACCCAAGGAGCAGACCAGCTGAGCCACAATGTAAAGGATCAGATCCACACCGGTGTTACCCTTGCTGACAGGGATCAGACCCAAAGGTGCTGCAAACATAATCAGCGCGCCGGCAATGTAGCAGATAGCACCGATCACGGACAATTCTTTCTTGCCGTATTTGGTAACCATCTTACGGGCAAGAGGGGTGAAGACAACAATAGGGATCATGGCAAACATCTGCACCAGACCGGAGATCTTGGGATTCTCAAAGTAGATCTGGAATGTAACATTCACTGCAGTGGTAGCGCCCTGCATACCGATGAACATACCCATGGCAGCCAAGGTAGCACCAACAGCAGGACGGTTTTTCAAGAAGTTGCCCATTGCCTTCCAAACATTGAACTTGACCTGTTCTTCGTTGCACTTTACTTCCTGCTCCACCCGGATGGTGGTGTTTTTAATCATAAACTGGAAGCACAGGAAGCCCAAGATGCCCATAATAAACGCAGTCACGAACACCATGGTTCCATTGAGGGACTTATCCTCATTGTAGATCAAGAAAGGCAGAATGACCATGGGGAGCATATTACCCACCATACTACCGATGGAACGCCACGCAGACAAAGAAGCGCGATCGGCAGGCTCCTTGGAAATCAGAGACAGCAAAGAGCCGTAAGGTACATTGGCTACGGTGTAGAATGCGTCCCAAACCACATAGCCAGCAATAAAGATGATGAACTTTGCCCAAGTGGGTGCACTGGGGAAAGGCAGGAAGCAGCAAGCGCCACCAACAATCAAGCCAATAGAGCCAACCCAGATGTACTGCAGAAACTTGTTGCGCTTATACTGATGCTTATCAGCATCCACCATGGAGCCGATAATCGGATCGTTAATGGCATCCCAAATCTGCACGATCAGAAGCATGATAGAATACCAAGCACTCATGCCCATGACCTGAGTCCAGAACAGCGCCATTGTGCCCTTCAGAGCAAAACTCATGTTACAACCTAAGTCGCCTGCTGCATAAGCTAAGCTATCGCGAATGCTGAAAGGTCTTTTTTCTTGAGTCTTCATATGCAAAATAATCCTCTCATAAAACTTTTGTCCCCTACTGGGGTTTTACAGTTTTTATTATACTCTAACACTTCTCATTTCGTGAGGAATATTTTTCGTTTTCCTTGTATTATTTTTTTACAATCATAAAAATATGAGTTGTTTTTTCCAAAAATATATACTATAATAAATCAAGAATTGGATAATTTTGTGCGTTTTACCCATTTTCACCAGGAGGATACCCCATGTTTTACGAAGCAGAACTGCGATTTTTGCGAGAAACCTTTCGTAAATGTCGGATTCCCGCCACGATCATTGATCTGAATTCTACCTTGCAGGAGCGACAGGATTTGGATCTGACCCTGTTTTATGAATATCTGGATACCAACATCCCTATCGCCAAGCTATTGCCCCCTATCCAAGAAAAGGTCATCTACCGATTGGCAGATCCTTTTTTCCACCGGTATCTGTGCTTTAAACTGCCGGAACTGCCTACAGAGGGCATTTTGCTTGTAGGTCCTTATCTGGAAACGCCCCTTACCGAAAGCCAACTGTTGGAGTGGGCAGAAGCCCATCAAGTTCCTCCGGGAAAACAAGCGCAGTTAATGCAATACGCTTGGAGTCTGCCCATCTTCTCCCAGGGCAGCCATCTGCATGTAATGCTGGAAGCATTCATGGAGCGTCTATGGGGAAAAGGAAACTACAGTGTAGAAGATGTGGATCAAACAAACCAAGCCGAGGATAATCTTTTGCTGTCAAAGGCATCTTCCTTGGAACAGCAGGATGCCATTTGGAATATGAAGAACATGGAGCGGCGTTATGCAATGGAAAACGAGATCCTGGACGCAGTTTCCAACGGACAAGCCTTTAAAGCAGATTCGCTGCTACCCATTATCTCTTCCATGGCCTTCGAGAATCGGTTAGCAGACCCTATCCGCAACGCAAAAAACTACAGTATCATTATGAACACCCTGCTGCGCAAAGCCGCTGAACGGGGCGGTGTGCATCCTCTGTATTTAGATAGCGCATCCTCTGAATTTGCCACCAAGATCGAACAGACCAACACCGTAGATGCCTTGCAACATCTGATGAGGAATATGTTCCATAGCTACTGCCACCTTGTAAAAAAACACTCCACCAAGAATTATTCCCCCTTGGTGCAGCACGCCATCACCTTGATTGACGGCAGAATCGCAGAAGAATTGAGCCTAAATTCCATTGCAGGATTGCTCAATGTCAGCAGCAGCTATTTTTCCACCCTGTTTAAAAAGGAAACCGGCATCACCCTGACAGAGTATATAAACAAACGCCGGATCAAGCATGCCAAATATTTGCTGGAATCCACGAAATTACAGATCCAAACCATTGCACAGCATTGTGGCATTGTAGATGTCCATTATTTCTCCAAGGTATTTAAGAAAATGACTGGGATGACCCCAAAAGAATACCGGCAATCTTTGAAGTAATTATTCTGTCACAAACCCCTTGGGGCTGGTGCCATACTCGGACTTGAAGGCGCGGTAAAAACTGGCATAATCCGAAAAGCCGCAGCTTTGGCAGACCTGCCCTGCCGGCTCTCCGGCAATCAACAGCTGCCGGGCCATCAAGAGCCTTCGCATCATAATATACCGGTAAATACTCACGCCTACTTCCCGGGTAAAGGCATGGGACAAATAGTATTTACTGACGAACAAAGCTGATGCGATTTGCTCCACCTTCATGTTTTCTGACAGGTGGTCGGCAATATAGATGAGCGCCCTTTCTACCAGAGCGGACATCGCCTCTGTTTCCTCCGGCTGAGCAGCAGAAAAGAGCGCCATCCGGTTTAACTGTACCATCAGCTGCAAAAACAGGCCATATGCGCTTAAATCACTGCCATACTCATTGCTGTAATACTCCCGTACCAGTTCGCTCATTCGGGCGTTCAGTGCAGAACGCTCCGCCGCAGCAGGCCGTAGCAGGTGGGTATGTCCCGGCAGGGTGGTATCAAAGCAGGCGCTTAGCTCCTTGCCTTTGGAGGTCAATCCTTCCATAAACTCCTTTTCGATCCACAGCACGATCCGCTCATAGACCTGCCCCTCAGTCTCCAGCACCGGCCGATGTAATTCCATAGGATTGATCAGCAGAACATCGCCTGCCTGCATCCTGATAATTCTGCCATCGACCCAATATTCCACCTGCCCATGGAGCAGATAATATACCTCATAAAAGTCGTGATGGTGCACTTCCACCGTGTTAGGGCGGGGTTCCCGATAGTGAAAAACCTCAAAATCCCCCTTCTGCATGGTCTGTCTGGGATCAAACCGCTGGGAGCGTTCACGCATATAATCACCTCGTTTTTATCATATAGCAACTTTCACAATAAAGCAAGCAATAAATACAATTTATATTGCATTTATTTAATGATACACTAACCACAGATAAAATAAGAAAATGGAGGAATCACTTATGCCAATGCAAATGGGTTTCCGCTGGTATGGCGAGGGCAACGACAAGATCAAGCTCAGCGATATCAAGCAAATTCCCGGTGTTACCAGCATCGTTTGGGCGCTGCACCACAAGATGCCCGGTGAAATTTGGGAAGAACACGAAATTGCCGAAGTGAAGGCACAGTGCGACAAGTACGGCTTCAACATCGATGTGGTAGAATCCGTCAATGTCCACGATGACATTAAGATCGGCCTGCCCACCCGGGACCAGTACATCGAAAACTACAAGATCACCATGCGGAATCTTGCCAAGTATGGTGTTAAGGTCATCTGCTACAACTTCATGCCCATCTTCGACTGGACCCGCTCCAACCTGTTTCACGAGGTGGGCGACGGCTCTACTGCCCTGTTCTACGAAAAGAACATAATCCAGGACGAATACAACGCTAAGGCAAAGTACATTCTGGACTTCACCGAGAAGTACAACATGTCCTTCCCCGGTTGGGAACCTGAGCGTATGGCTAAGCTAGGTCAGCTCTTCACCGCTTACAAGGATGTTGACCACGAGAAGCTGTGGGCTAACCTAAAGTACTTCCTGGAAGCTCTGATGCCCACCTGTGAGGAGACCGGCATCAAAATGGCCATCCACATGGACGATCCCCCCTGGGATATCTTCGGCCTGCCCCGTCTGCTGATCAACGAGGAAAACATCGACCGTTTCCTGAAGATGGTGGACAACCCCTACAACTGTCTGACCCTGTGCTCCGGTTCTCTGAATGCCGACCCCAACAACAATGTGGCCGACATCGTCCGCAAGCACTGCGATCGGATTGCATTTGCCCATATCCGTAACGTCAAGCACTTTGAAAACGGCGACTTCTCCGAGGCCAGCC
>JAZREX010000111.1:0-11788 GCA_045661025.1 Faecousia sp.
CTGGTAGAGTACCCGGTTCATACCCGGTATGTCACCTGTTCGAATCAGGTCGCCGCTACCAGGCCCGTTGGTCAAGCGGTTAAGACACCGCCCTTTCACGGCGGTAACATGGGTTCGATTCCCGTACGGGTCACCAAAAAACAACACCACCCATCAGGGTGGTGTTATTTTTTTGTGCCCGTGGGAATCGAACAATCTACATGCAACAGTCCGGTGGACTGTTGCTGACACCAGTGCGAACACTGGTAGCTACAATCATTTTTGCCAAAGGCAAAAATGCAAACGATTCCCGTCCGGGTCACCAGAAAAAAGAGAGGACACCTTTTTGGTGTCCTCTTTTTTTATTTAAAAATACAGTTCGGTGGCTAAATTGCCGTGGACGTACAGGCACACCGCCTTGCGGATAAAGCCTTCGGTGACACCGAAATGCTCGGCCAGCTGCCAAAGCTCTGTGCAGCCTTCTGCCACCGCATCGTCTAATGCCTCCGGGGTGATCAGCTGCCGGATGGCCCATTTGTCCGCCTTATGCTCGTGGCGCAGCCGGGTATCCCGGGCAGCGTAGATATTATAAAAGCTCCCGGTGCAGCAATGCCCCAGCTCGTGGGCTAGGTGGGTAGCCTCCAGTGCGCCATTATCTTGTACGCTTAGATCCATACCTACATAGCCGCTTCCCTGCTCGTCCATGTAGGAAAGGCTGCCGGTGTAGGGCAGAGGGTAGGAAATCACGGGGATATTCTCTTGTTGTGCCAGGGCGTAGAGCTTCCCCAAGTGCATAGTTAGTCCTTTCTTTTGTCCGCCTCCCGGCGTTTCACGAAGGCCGCAAAGCTGCGCACCTCCTCAAACATTTCGTCAGTAACCTCACCGTCACCGCCGAACAGGGCAAACTTCAGGGCAGCGTCGTCCACCTTTTGGGGGGCGGCTTCTTCTCCCAGCAGATACCCTAAACTTACTCCAAAATAATCTGCGATCTTCTGGGCGGTGTCCAGCTTGATGCACTTGGCACGACCCTTTCGCAGTTCTGTCATAAAGCTGCGGCTCATTCCCAGGTCGTTACTCATCTTCGCACCGGAAATGCCCTTTTCTTCCAGTAATGTGTCAATAATTTTGTACATTTCGGCCATTTTAGGCACCTCTCTTTTGTACAGAATGTACAAAGCTACAAAACTTTGTAAACTACTACTTGACTTGCACAAAAGAATGTACTATAATACAGACATCAAGTACAAAACGTTGTGCAAACAGTAGGTGGTACTGCTAGTATAGTACAAATAGTTGTATTTGTCAATGGAAATGTACAAAAAAGTGGATGTTTTTCTGAATTTTTCGGGGTAGTGACAGTATAACCGAAATTCGGTACTCTACGTTGGACTAAAAGGAGGGGAGTATGGAGCCCTGGGAGCGGGAGTGGTGTTACACCCGGACCTTGGAGCGGGCCGCTGCCCGGCAGCCAAGGTGTGGGCGGTGCGGTGACGTGCTGGAAGAAATCGATGATCTTTTATATGACGGTGTATGCCACCTCTGCCAGAGCCGCGAGGAAGATGGATAGGAAGCAATTTACTTTTTACCGCTCCTTTTTCACCGCGGTGAGCCGCTTTGAAGATCCGGCGGTGCGGGGGCGGCTGTATGACTGCATCTGCCAGTATGCCTTGACAGGGCAGCTGCCGGAGGTGCTATTGACCCCTTCTGAATGGGCAACCATTGATGTGATCAAGCCTGTGTTGGAAGCGGGAAGAAGCAAGGCGCGCCTAGGACAAAAGGGCGGTGAAGTCAGTCCCGGCGCAAGCAAGGACAAGAATAAGATAGAGGACAAGGACAAGGTTAAGAACAAGGATAAGCACAAAAGTGAGCAGCCGGATGGGTTACTTCCTTTTGATATATTCTGGGAAAATTATCCTAAGAAAGTTGGCAAAGCATTAGCCTATGAGAAATTTATGGAAGCAGATGTGTCATTGGAAACCCTCTTGAAAGCCATTAAAGAGCAACTACATAGCGCACAATGGCAGAGCAAAGGGGGCGTTTACATTCCCAATCCGGCTACCTGGCTGCAGGAGAGGCGGTGGGAGGATCAGTTGCCCCGGAAAGAAGATCAAACCCCTAAGGGGGCATCGGGACTTTTGGGCGAGGCGGAACTGAAAGCCATTGAGAAGATTATGAGAGATTAAAGGGGTATTCATACTTTCTCACGGACGAGAAAGTATGCAAAGAGTCCCCGAGGACCTTCCGTTGGTCCTCGCACTCCCCAGACGGCCTAAGGGGGAAGCGGACAGGCAATACAACATATAACTTTTTACACCGCTTCCCCCCTTAGGAATCCCCCTTGATAGATGTCTATTAACGCTTAGAAACGGGCGATACATGCAGGAAGGAATGATTATGGAAGAATTTGAACGATTAGAAAGACTCTGGGAGCTTGGCGATTTAGTATCAGACAGGGTCAAGGCGCTGTTAGAAAATACGGAGGCTACGCCCCAAGGGTTAAAGCACCTGACAGGTGTATTAAAAGACATCAAGGATATCCAGATGCTCAAAGATCCCCAGAAGCAGGAGCAGGATACCTTGCGGGTACAGTTGGAGGAAGCCTTACAGAGGCTTAGCGGCTAATGGAAAAGATATTGAAAATTCAAGCCCCCTCGGAAAAACAGCGGCTTTTCTTAAAGGCCAAGGCCCGCCATGTGGCCTTCGGGGGCGCTCGGGGCGGCGGCAAAAGCTGGGCAGTGCGCACCAAGGCAAAGCTGCT
Organism: Faecousia sp.; assembly: GCA_045661025.1. GTDB lineage: Bacteria > Bacillota > Clostridia > Oscillospirales > Oscillospiraceae > Faecousia. Next base: position 2,738 of record JAZREX010000111.1, read on the forward strand.
GGCGCTGCGGTATCCCGGTATAAGAATTCTGATTGTCCGGCGCACCTACCCGGAGCTGCAAAATAACCATGTGCGGATCTTAAAACAAGAGCTGAAAAACATCGCCGTCTATCGGGAAAAGGAAAAGCTCTTGGAGTTTCCCGGCGGCTCTATCATCCAGTTTTCCTACTGCGCCAAGGATAGTGATTTAGACAGGCTACAGGGCGTTGAGTACGATGTGATCTTTCTGGACGAGGCCACCCAGCTTAGCCCTTTCCAGATGAAAACCATCACCGCCTGTTTGCGAGGCGTCAACGATTTCCCCAAGCGGGTCTATTACACCTGTAACCCCGGTGGCCGGGGGCATGGGTATATTAAAAGGCTCTTTATTGACAGGCAATTTGCCCCGGGGGAGGACCCGGAGGAATATGTGTTTATCCAAAGTCTGGTGACAGACAACTACGCCTTGATGGCCACCCAGCCGGAGTACATCAAACAGCTGGAAAGTCTGCCGGAGAAATTAAAAAAGGCGTGGCTTTACGGCTGCTGGGATTTGTTCGAGGGGCAGTTTTTTGAGGAGTTTCGCACCAGTCCTGACCCGGCGGCCTGTGAAAAGCTGGGGATCTCCTTGGAGGATGCGAAACATCAAGGCCGCTTTACCCATGTGATCCCGGCCTTTGACCTTGCCACAGGCCCAAGACGCCATTGGCAGATCTATCGCAGCTACGATTTTGGCTACGCAAAGCCCTTTTCCTGTGGCTGGTGGGCCATTGACCCGGAGGGGGTCATGTATCGGATCCTGGAGCTTTACGGCTGCACCGACACCCCCGACGAGGGCGTGAAATGGACCCCGGAGACTCAATTTGCCCAGATCGCCCAGATAGAGCGTACCCACCCCTGGCTGAAGGGCAAGCGAATTTTAGGTGTGGCAGACCCGGCCATCTGGGATGGCAGCCGGGGCGAGAGTATTGCCGACACCGCCATGAAATATGGCATCTATTTTACCCCCGGGGATCACCAGCGGCTGCCGGGCTGGATGCAATGTCACTATCGGCTGCAGTTTGACGAAAACGGCTACCCCCGGTGCTACATCTTTGACACCTGCCGCCAGTTTATCCGCACCTTGCCCACTTTAAGCTATGACAAGACAAAGCTGGAGGACTTAGACACCACAGGAGAAGATCATATCGCCGACGAATGGCGGTATTTCTGCATGGCAAGACCCATCGCCCCTATCACATAGGAGTATTCATACTTTCTCGTCCGTGAGAAAGTATGGCTCTCCCGTAAAACAAGGAGGAATTATGGAAGAAATTCAGAAGTATCTTAATATTTTGCAGACCTACAGACAAGGCAAGCAAAGCTTGCAGGCGAGAATTTTATCCGCAGAAAACTGGTGGCGGCTGCGGAATTTGGACGAAGAGAAGAAAGAGGGCATCCACAAAAAAGAGGATTTTACATCCCGTTCCGGCTGGCTGCACAATGTCATCGTCTGCAAGCATGCCGATGCCATGGATGCCTATCCCATGGCAAACATCCTGCCCCGGGAGGCTTCCGATGTTTCCCAGGCCACGGTGCTAAGCCAAGTGATCCCCTGTATTTTGGAGCAGAATCGGTTTGACAGCGTTTATAGCGATGTAATGTGGCAGAAGCTGAAGACCGGCACAGGGGTGTATAAGGTCTTCTGGGATGCAAGCGCCCATGGGGGGCTGGGAGATATCGGCATTTGCCGGTGTAATCTTTTAGACCTTTACTGGGAGCCCCAGGTGTCTGATATCCAGAAAAGTAAGTATTTGTTCCATTTGGAAAGCTGGGATAAAGAGACCTTGGAGGAGACTTACCCCCAGGTGCAAGGTAAGCTCAAGAGCAGCGGCCTGATGCAGCCTGCCTTTCCCGGTGACGGCACGCCGGCCACGGATAAGATCACTGTGGTGGATATGTATTTCCGGGAAAATGGGGTACTGCAGTACCGCAAATTTGTAGAGAACATCATGCTTTATGAAACCGGCCCGGAGGGGCTTTACGACCACGGCAAGTACCCTTATGTCTTTGATACTTTGTTTCCTGTGGAGGGCAGCCCCTGCGGCTACGGCTTTGTGGATCTGTGCCGGAATCCCCAGACCCAGATCGATATTTTAAAGACGGCCTTTGTGAAAAACGCCCGGGTGGGAGCTGTGCCCCGGTATTTTTCCCGGCTGGACGGCAATGTGAACGAGGAACAGTTTTTGGATGTGGACCAGCCTTTGGTGAAGGTGGCGGGTAATGTGGACGAGGCCACCTTGCGCAGGATCGAGCATTGTTCCTTAGACGGCAATTATCTGCATCTACTGGATCAGACCATTGACGAATTGCGCCAGACCTCCGGCAACCAAGAGGCGGCCACCGGGGCTGCCCCCGGAGGCGTTACGGCAGCGTCTGCCATCGCCGCCTTGCAGGAAGCGGCAGGCAAGGGCAGCCGGGATGCCACCAATGCCTCTTACCGGGCCTATGCCCAGGTGGTGGAGCTGTGCGTGGAGCTGATTCGCCAGTTTTACACGCTCCCCCGGCAGTTTCGCATTACCGGCAGCTTTGGGCAGATGGACTTTGTCAGCTTTGACAATGCGCTTCTGCAGCCCAGACCCCAGATGGAATTTGGGGTGGATATGGGATTCCGAAGCCCTCTGTTTGACATTAAGATCATCCCCCAGCGCTCCAACGCCTACACAAGGCTTTCCCAGAACGAGCTGGCGCTGCAATTTTTTAAGCTGGGCTTTTTCCAGCCGGAAAACCTGACCCAAGCGGTAAAATGCCTGCAGATGATGGACTTTGATGGCCGAGAAAAGATGCTCAGTATCTTGCAAGGAGGTATCGCATGATTGAGATTATCTATCGAAGAAAGGAACATTCTTTGACTGTGGCCGGGCATGCCCAAGCGGATGTTTTCGGCAAGGATCTGGTTTGTGCCGGAGTGTCTGCTTTGGTCTTAGCATGGCAGGAAAATTTGCAGCAGCTGCAAGAAAACGGGTGCTTACAATACTGCTGGCAGACCCTAAAGCCCGGCCTTGCCCAGTTTAGCTGTACCCCCAAGGCAAGTTTTCGCCGGGTGGTGCTGCTGATGGAAGACACCCTGTTTTCCGGCTTTGTGGCTTTGGCCAAGAAATACCGCAAGTACATCAAATTCAAAGTGATTTAAATATTACGACTTTTGTCGTTGTATTCGGCTCGTTGGCGTAACCAACAGAAAGGAAAATTTATGGAAGAAACAACTACCCTCGCTCCGGACCAGCAACCGGAAACCACCACGGGCGAAACCGCTGCCGCCGCCGGGCAGGAAAGCTATTGCTGGGAGGATGTGAAAAAGGACAAGGAGATCAACCGCCAGATCCAGGCGGTGGTGAAACGGCGGCTGAAAGAGGCCGGCCAGGCTACCCAGGCGTTGACAGCGTTGCAACCGGCGCTGGTTGCCTACGGCCTTGACCCGGAGAACCCGGATTATGCCGCGGTGGCGGCGGCGATACAAGCGGCTGCCCAGCCACCATCGCCCCAGCCGGAAGAACCAAAACCTGCCGTGCCGGATGTGGCAGCGCACCTGCAAAGTTTGCAGCAGCAGGCAAAGCAGCTGCAGCAGGCCTACCCCGGCTTCTGCTTGGAGAAAGCCATGGAAGATGCCAACTTTGTGCGGCTCACTGCCCCTGGCGGGGTGTCGGTGCGGCAGGCCCATTTTGCTCTGCATCACGATGACATTCAGCGGGCGACCTTGCAGGTTGCCACACAGCATGCGGCTCAGTCTTTGGCCCGGAGCATCGCCTCCGGCCACCGTCCTCTGGAAAACGGCACTACCCGGCAAGCCGGGTCGGTGCTGACAATGAACTATCGGGCAGCTACGCCTGCCCAGCGGCAGGCCTTAAAAGACAGCATTCGGGCCGCCGCTGCCCGGGGAGAAAAACTCTACCCGGCTGACATTTAACAATCAAAAGGAGAATTTAATTATGCACTACTTACAGTTATTTGCTGACGCAGCCGATGTGATCACCACCACTTCCGGTTATGTAAACGGCAACACCGGCGCAACGGAAAATTTTGAAGACGGCAACACCATGAGTGAAAATCTCAAGACCTTCTACGACACCGAGCTTCTGGAAAACGCCAAGCCCGAGATGCTTTACGCCCAGTTTGCCAAGCGTCAGGGTCTGCCCAAAAACCGGGGCACAACCGTGGAATGGCGCAAGTGGAACACCTTTGACAAGGCAACCGCCCTGCAGGAAGGCGTGATCCCCACCGGTCAGAAGTTCGGCATGAGCTCCAAAACCGGCACCATCAACCAGTACGGCACTTATGCCACCATCTCCGACAAGCTGGATATGCACGCCTATGACGATATCATCCTGGGCGCAACCGAGGAGATGGCTGCTTCCATGGCTCAGACCCAGGAGACATTGATCCGGGATGCGCTGCTGACCAACACCAATGTGCTCTACTGCGACAACCTCAACAAAGACGGCTCTTACGCCCAAACCCCCGATTGCCCTGGCGGCATGGAGTGCGATATCAATGACATGATGTGTCTGCTGACCCCCGACATGGTGGCCAAGGCGGTAACTTTGATGAAGAAAAACCGGGTTCCCACCATTAACGGCAAGTATGTGGCGGTGATCCACCCCAGCGTGGCCTACGATCTGCGTAAGTCCTCTGCCTGGGTAGAAGCCCACAAGTACGCCGCCCCCGGTGAGATCTTCAACGGCGAGATCGGTGAGCTCCACGGCTGCCGTTTCATTGAAAATGTCTTTGCTCCCGTTCTGCGAGGCGGCGAGTACAGCAACTGTCAGGGCACTTGCACCTACGCCACCTTCATCTTCGGCAAGGATGCCTTTGGCATCATTGACCCCGAGGAGGGCGCACAGATGGTGATTCACGATAAGAGCCAGATTGGCGGTCCTTTGAATCAGTATTCCACCGTGGGCTACAAGCTGGAGACCAATGGCGCAACTGTGCTCTACACCGAGCGTGTGCTGCGGGTGATGAGCTGCTCCAGCTATTCCGAAACAGACCAGCCCAATGTGATCGGAGGCGAAAGTGATGGCGAATAAGGAAGGTTGGGTAAAAGTACACATTCCCAAGGCCTTTGCCAATGAAGAACCTATGCTGATGGTGGGCATCAACGGTATCAACTATCTGCTGCCCAGAGGCAAGGAAAGCCTGGTGCCCCCTGCGGTGGCAAAGGAAGTCCAGCGGGCCATGGCGGCCCAGACCCGGCTGGATGCGTCCATGGATCAGCTGTCCGTTTGAGAAAGGAGGGCGCAGATGACGCAACAGCAGATCATCGCCCAAGCAGAAGCCATCCAACCGGCCTTGGTAGATCCGGCTGTGCAGGCGCTCTGGATTCAGGATCTGCAGCTGCAGATCTGGCAGGAGGTGCTTTGCGCCTGCGAAGACGCCCCTGCCAAGCCCCAAGAGGACACGCCTTTGCTGGTAGCGCCTCCCTACACAGATCTATATGTGTATCATTTGTTGCGGCAAGGGGCATTGGTGGCAGGGGATACAGAGCAGTATAACCAGTATTTGCTGCTGTTTTCCAGCCGCTATCAGGAATTTGCTGCTTGGTATTTAAGAAATCATAAACCTTCCAGGGGCGGTCATTGACCGCCCTTCGGGGAAAAGAAAACGAGGTGAAGATATGGAATTTCCTTTTTTGCCGGGGCAGGCGCTGACCTGCCACAGGTATACCGCCTTTGGCGGCTTGGACAGAACCGCTGGGGCAAAGCTGCCCAGCTTTGCGCAGATGGAAAACCTGACGGCAGATGCCTACCCGGTTTTAACGCCACGGTTGCCCCGAACCCGGGTGCTGGAGGGGGATATCCAGGGGCTGTCCACGGATAACGGACTGTGCTATGTGAAAGACGGCAGGTTTTACCTTGCCGGAAGCCCGGTGCTGTCGGGCTTATCTGCCGGTGAGAAAACCTTGATTTCCATGGGGGCAAAGGTAATCATCCTGCCGGATAAAAAATGGGTGAACACTGTGGATCTGACCTGTGGGGATCTGGAGGCCCAGGTCTCTGGAGTGAATGTGGCGGTGTCCTTGGTAGACGAACAGGGAGAGGTTTACGATGTTTCCCTTTCTGCCACCGCCCCCCAAAATCCGGTACAGGGTACGCTGTGGCTGACAGAAACAGATCTTTTGCAATTTGACGGAGAGGATTTTCTGCCCCTGCCTACCTGGGTGCGGATCGGCCTGTCCGGAAAAGGCTTTCGTGAGGGGGATGTGGTCAGTATTTCCGGGCTTTCTTTGCTGGGAAGTTCCCAGCTTAACGGCAGCCAAAGGCTCTGTCGGGTCACAGATTCGGCGGTGGTGATCTCCGGCTTCTGCCAGCCGGCCACCCAGCCCGAATCCTTTGGGGCGATCACCATTGCCCGGAAAATGCCCCAGATGGACTTGGTGTTTGAATGTGGCAACCGGCTTTGGGGTTGTCGCTACGGCGTGGACAACCAGGGGAATGTGGTCAATGAGATCTACGCTTCCCGGCTGGCAGATGCCACCAACTGGGAGGACTTTTCCGGCACGGCTGCTGACAGCTGGCGGGCTTCTTTAGGCAGCCAGGGGGTCTTTACCGGTGGCCTGTCTTACTTAGGTCAGCCCCTGTTTTTCAAGGAGGAGAGCCTCCACCGGGTCTATGGCAATTACCCTGCCCAGTTCGGCTTAGACAGCATCTGCTGCCGGGGTGTGGCAAAAGGCTCAGAACAGTCCTTGGCGGTGGCCGATGAGGTGCTTTACTATGTATCCTGCTACGGAGTGTGCCGATATGACGGCTCTTTGCCGGTGCTGGTATCCCAGGCGCTGGGAGATTGGCAGTTTACCCAGGGGGTAGGCGGCAGCTTCCGGGGATCCTATTACCTGGCCTGCCAGACCGACGGGGGTGAAAATCATCTTCTGGTCTACAATCCCCGGCGGGGACTTTGGCATTGCCACAGCCCCTTGCAGGCGAAAAGCTTTGCCTCCGACAGCCGCCGTCTTTACTGCCGCTGTGATGACGGCATCTGGGTGCTGGGCCAGGGCCAGGAAGCTCCTTGGTGGTCTGTCCAGACGCCCCCTTTGACCTTGGAGGGCTTTCACGCCACCCGGTTTCACCGCCTGGCATTTCACCTCCGGCTTCCTGCAGGCAGCCGTATGGAGATTCGGGCAAGTTTCGACGGGGGCGAGCCTGAGCTTTTGGGTGTGCTGGAGGGAAAGAACGACCCTTTACAGAAGGTATCTTTCCGACCCCGGCGGTGTGAGCAATTTCGATTATTCCTGTCCGGACAGGGAGAAATGGAGCTTTTGGAGCTGGGCATTTACACCCAGAAAGGAGGCAGGTGCTAATGGCTTATTTTCCGCCTCCCAATCTAACGGCCGAGGATAATTCTCAGCTGCTGTATCAAATCAAGGCCTATTTATCCTCTCTTTATCGGGACTTAAACCGGGCCTTGTCCGCTTTGGAGAGCCAGGCGGTGGTGATGCCCATGGCAGTTTCCAGCGCCCAAACCGCCCAGGCCCAGGCCGGCCCTGGCTTTGAGAGCTTAAAGGCCCTGATCCTGCGCTCGGCAGATATTGTACAAAGCTACGCCGATGGGGCGCAGAAGCTGCTGTCGGGAAAGTTTGTGGCAAAGTCCTCTTTTGGTACATACCAAGAGGAGATCTCCAGACAGATCTCTGACACCGCGGCACTGACCCAGGAGAATTTAAACTCCATCCGCACCCTTTTCAACACCTTAGACCAGGTGGTCAGCACCAAGGAATCGGTGGGCTTTTTGCGGATGGGCGAGCTGGAGATCGATGGGGAGGGCTTTCCTGTGGTGGGCCTGGAGGTGGGCCAGACAAGACTGCAGGACAATGTACCGGTGTTTTCCAAATTTGCCCGGTTCACCCCCCAGCGGCTGTCTTTTTATGACGAACAGGGCCAGGAGGCAGCCTGGCTGTCCGGGCAGGTGCTTTGCATCCAGAAGGCCCAGATCTACAGCCAGCTCCAGGTGGGCAGCTTCGTCACTGCGGTGGCCTCCAACGGCCTTGTGACCCGGTATGTAGGGGCAAATATCAACTAGAAAGGATAATTTTATGGCAATTACCATTACCCCGGCGGTGGCAAATATTGGCGATAGCATCACCGTTTCTTTGCCAGCGGGCTGCCGCTGCCGGGTACAGTGCATGTTGGCAAGGCAGTCTCTTACCGATGGCACATATGAAGGCCAGGCGGTGATCTCGTTGCTGGCAAGAACCTGGCTGCCCCAGCTTCCTAACTGCGGCGACACCCGCACCTTGCCGGCAACCCAAGCCCCCTGGGTGTTGGTGGAAATTTATGACGCCACAGGGCAGTACAAAGAAACGGCAGAAATACGCTTCGATGTGGTGGTGGGAGAAGAATACGCCCCGGAGCTGGACTGGTGGCTCTCCCCCAAAAACGATCTGTCTCAGGTCCTAAACCCCGCCTACAAAAACATGTATTTCCAGGGGGTCACCCAGGTGCTGGCCCAGACGGATGTGCGGTGCTGGAGCGGGGCACAGGTGGCGAAGATCACCATGGAGGTGGAGGGAAAAACCTATCAGGGCGTCACGGAAGATTTGGTATCCCACGCCTTAAGCTCCATGGGGCAAGTGCCGGTGAAGATCACAGCCACCGACACCAGAGGGCTATGTACCAGCTACACAGAAAATGTCAATGTCACCCCCTATGCAAGACCTGTGGTGGTGCTGGGGGACAAGGGCGTGTTTCGCTGTGACAGCCAAGGCAATGCCGACCCTGGGGGAACATACTTGTATGTCCATGCCGGGGTAAGCGTCTTCCCGCTGTCAAAGGATAACCAGGGAGGTGTCCGCTGCCGCATCACCCCCATGGGACACACCCCCGGCGCCTTTTTGCCCACCCCCTTGGCAGCGCAAGGGGTGGTGGCCGGGGAGCAGCTGCTGCCGGAATATAATTATCTGGTGGAGCTGCAGCCCTACGATACGGTGTGCCAGGGCAATATTCTGGCGATCACCGTGCCCAAGCAAGCCATCTACGCCCACCAAAAAGACGCTTCGTTGGCCCTTGGGATGTACTGCGAAAAAGGGGGCCTGGAGGTGGC
>JAZREX010000112.1:0-2763 GCA_045661025.1 Faecousia sp.
GATGGATCCTCCGGGAGGCGAACCTCCGGTAATTCCAGAATTTTAAATTTGCAATAACCTTTCAAACGCTTTTCATACTCAGCAGCTGCAGAAAGATAAAATTTTTCTTTTAACTTTCCTACAGTAATCAATGTGATTTCAAACATGTTACATTCCTCCGAGGAAATTATAACATTTGGAGGAAATAATTGCAATCTGTATATTCGTTCTTTTTCTGGACATTCTTTTTGTAGGGGGTGATAATATGAAAAAAGAAAAATCTAAAATTAAAGTAGATGTAGACGGGAGCTATACCGGAGTTCCTGAAAATCCTTTTGAAACACCTGTGCAGGATGCTGATGACCTGTAACGGCCCAACAAGCATGTTGGGCCGTTTTCCTTATTGCTGTTGTTGTCGGTATTTCTCCCTGGTTGCCAATCCGCCGCGAATATGCCTTTGGGCTTTATTAAGTTCCAGTATGCTGCGAACCTGGCGGTACAATCCGGGATGATAGCTTGGTAGTCTTTGGGACAGATCTTTATGTACCGTGGATTTTGAGATGCCAAAGTGCCTGGCGGCGGCGCGCACAGTTGTCTGGTTTTCGATAATGTACACCGCCAGTTTACAGGCTCTTTCTTCAATTGTATCTGCCATATAACTCCCTCCCCGGTGTGTGCTACCATGAACAATTTATGAATGAAAATAGGGGAATATGCCTGTTGACACACAGAGCAATTCTTTGTAAAATATATCTATACATAGTATAACAACTGTGATTTTAAGGAGGCAAAACGGTGCATATAGATAAGAAAACACTGCGAAATGTCTTCATCGGTGTCATTGTCTGCATTTTGCTATATTGGGTTCTCAATTCAACAGCACAATTTAAGAGTGTGCTGAATGTTGTAAAAGGAATTGTATCGCCTTTCATTCTCGGTGCAGGACTAGCTTTTATTTTAAATGTACCCATGCGTAGTATCGAGGGGTGGCTCAAAGGTGTAAAACAACCCAAAGTGCGGCGACTTTTGGCGCTTTTGTTAACATTTTTAGGCGTGCTGCTGGTCGTTACCCTTGTTTTTCTGTTGCTGATTCCTCAGCTGAGTGAAACAATTCAGGCATTACTTCCTAAGTTGTATACATTCTTTAACAATGTGGAATCTCAGACTAGGACATTCTTGCAGAAAAATCCTCAAGTGATGCAATGGCTGTTTGAAAATACAGATTTGGAGAACCTGAATTGGGCGGAATTAGTGGAAAAAGCGCTTTCCATGGTAGGAGAAAGCGTTTCCACAATTTTTAACAGTGCGCTCACTGCTATTGGCAGCATTACAGGCGCTTTAATCAATTTGGTGATCGGCCTGGTGTTCTCAATTTACTGTCTGTTCCAAAAGGAAACCCTCGCTCGGCAGGGTCGCAAATTTGTTTATGCATTTTTACCAGAGAAGTTTTCCGACAATACAGTTCGTGTTTTACGTTTGACCAACGCTACATTTTCTAATTTTCTTACCGGGCAGTGCTTAGAAGTATGTATCTTGGGTAGCCTATTCGCTGTTTCTATGGCGATCTTCCGGATGCCATATATTCCGCTTGTCAGTGTGCTGGTTGCTGTAACTGCCTTTATTCCGGTTGTAGGTGCTTGGGTTGGATGTATTTTCGGTGCGTTTTTGATATTGGTTGCAAATCCGTTGCAGGCTGTTTGGTTTGTGATTATGTTTGTGGTGCTGCAGCAGATTGAGAATAATTTGATCTATCCCAGAGTGGTAGGAACATCCATTGGCCTTTCCGGCATGTGGGTTTTGCTTGCGGTGGCTGTTGGTGGCGAGCTGATGGGCGTTGCCGGTATGTTCTTAATGATTCCGGTGGCATCCGTGTTGCAGACCCTTCTGCGGGAAACTACAAATAAGCATTTAGGCATGAAAGACATTGATCAGGAAAAATTGATTCCTCAGCCTCCGGAACTGACTTCTAAAGGGAAAATGAAGTATAAAAAGAAAGAAAGTAAATCCAAAGGTGAGGCTGACAAGGCAGAATAAATAATGAACGGCACTGCGAAATTCTGCAGTGCCGTTTCCTTATATCAAAAAACCCGCCCCCGAATTTCGGGGGCGGATCTTGTTGATGGAGATTAGTCCTTGTACATCTCAACCAGCTTCAGCAGGTGCTCGTAGCGCTCCTTAGCGGCAGCCTCGTTCTTAGCGAACAGCTCGGTTGCGCGCTCGGGGAACTCACGGGTCAGACGGCTGTAGCGAGCTTCGTTCATCAGGAACTCCTGATAGCCATCCTTGGGAGCCTTGGAGTCCAGAGTGAACTTGCCGGTCTCCTTGGAGGGATCGAAGCGGAACAGGTTCCAGTAACCGCAGTCAACAGCCTTCTTCATCTCAGCCTGGCAGTTCATCATGCCGCCCTTGATGGAGTGCATCTCACAGGGAGCGTAGCCGATGATCAGCGAAGGACCGTTGTAAGCTTCTGCCTCGCAGATAGCCTTGATGGTCTGAGCCTGGTTAGCGCCCATAGCGATCTGAGCAACGTAAACGTAGCCGTAGCTCATTGCGATCTCAGCCAGGGACTTCTTCTTGGTTTCCTTACCGGAAGCTGCGAACTGAGCAACCTGGCCTATATTGGAAGCCTTGGAAGCCTGACCGCCGGTGTTGGAGTAAACTTCGGTATCGAAGACGAAGATGTTCACGTCCTTGTTGGAAGCCAGAACATGGTCAACACCGCCGAAGCCGATGTCGTATGCCCAGCCGTCGCCGCCGAAGATCCAGACGGACTTCTTGGACAGG
>JAZREX010000113.1:0-5818 GCA_045661025.1 Faecousia sp.
TTGTCAAGAACTTTTTTCATTTCTCAGCAATTTTCTTTCCCTGTTTTTGACTCTCTTTTTGCTCCCTCGCGGAAGCGCTCGGTTATAATACCAAACCCCTCCCCAATTGTCAAGACTTATTTTTGCTTTTTTTAGAAAAAATTTGGAGGCCCCAAAAAGGGCCTCCAAAACCATTTGTTTATCTATTTATTCGTCGTCTTCCAGGATGCCGTAATCTCCGTCATTTCTGCGATAGACCACAGCAAACGCGCCGCCGTTATCTTCATCCCGGAAAGCGAAGAAATTATGGTTCAGAAGATTCATCTGAAGAACTGCCTCTTCCCGGGTCATAGGGGCGAAGCGGAACGTCTTGACACGGACGATATCCATATTCTCCGGCTCTTCGGAAGCAAAGGAAGTCTCCTCTACTGTGCGACTGAAGGCATCCTGCCGCAAACGGCGGGCCAGGCGGGTCTTATTCTTGCGAATCTGGCCTTCAATGGTACCCACAGCAGCATCGATGGATGCAAACATATCCGAAGTGCTCTCATGGGCCCGGAACCAAGTGCCGGCGCCCCGGACTGTCAGTTCCACGTTGTTGCGGTTTTTCTCCACAGAAAATACGACAAGTGCTTGCGCATCCTCCTCAAAGTACCGCGCCAGCTTCATTACTTTCTTTTCAGCATAGGCGTGTACATTACCAGGCAGCTTGACTTTCTTTTCACTAAATTGAAACTTCATATGCGACAGCTCCTTTCGTATTTACACCGATTCCTCGGCTCAATTACATTATACCACAGGGCGCACACACACGCAAGTATTAATTGTCCAATTCCGCCTCATCTTCCAGGAGTTCTGTCATGGTCAAACTGTAGATACTTTCTGCCTTTTTCTCAAAGAGTTTTGCTAAGCGAACAGCCTGCCGCTGATCCGGCGCAACCAATTCCAGGGTCATCAAATTGCCAATATCATCATCTAAGGACATGACCACCGAAACATCTCCCCCCTCCCGGGGTAAGATCTGGGTTTTCACGAAACTGCTACGGCGCAGCTGTCGGTTATATCGGGCCACAGCATTTTCTGCACGCTGCTTCACTGTAAAAGCAATGGAATCCTCGGTGATGCTGCCATCCTGGCGGCCTTTCTCTGTGATCTGGTACTTATCTTCTTCCAACATCTTCAAATGGCCGGAAGCAACCATCTCCGGAATCGCAGTACAAACATCAAAATAACTCAGGCACTCATCCTGGTAGCACAATTCATAAATCTCCTGGGCGGATACCGGATAATTCACCCGGGCCGTCACGAACAATATCAAAACCTTTACATCCATCATATCATGGATAAAGCCAAGTCTTTGCATACAATCAACCTATCCTTTATCTTCGGTAGCCGGCAACAAAATCGTTGCCCTCTTTTTTCTTCACTATACCACAAAGACCCCAAAAAAGCAACCCAAACAGGCACCATAGAACACACTAACGCATAGTCTGGGGTGAAAGGGGGATTTGTATGGAGTCCTACTGTATTTATATGCCCACAGATACACCGGTAACAACCGTTGTCCGGGATGTTTTACAAAAGAACAGGTTGCAGGTTTCCACTGTTCCCAATCGGCATGTTACCCACCTGCTGCTACCGGTGCCCAGTTTTGACCGGGCAGGAAATTTCAAATGCAATATACCCTTGCAGCAGCTGCTGGCATCTATACCGGAAGATGCCATCGTTATCGGTGGAAACCTAGAAAAAATATCCTGCCGAAAATGGGATCTTTTACAAGATCCTGACTATCTTGCCCAAAACGCCTACATCACCGCCCATGGCGCTTTAAAACTGGCTGCCAACCGACTGCCCATGACCTTCCGGGATGCAGACCCATTGGTGATCGGTTGGGGTCGCATCGCCAAACACCTTGCCCAGCTGCTTAAAGTCTGCGGTGCAACAGTGACCGTTGCTGCCCGGGATCCCTATAAAAGGGCCATGGCCGCATCTCTAGGATACCAAGTCTGCGATATTGCCCAAATTCACCCTAACAACCACCGTTTGATTTTAAATACTGTTCCTGCTCCGGTGCTTCCTGAAACTGTCCCCGGCATTTTAAAAATCGATCTTGCCTCCCAGCCCGGAATGGCCGGTGAGGATGTTCTCATCGCGCCAGGACTTCCCAGTAAGGAAACGCCGGAAAGCGCAGGTAAACTGATCGCCGCCACTGTTTTGCGTTATCTCAAGGAGGCAAAAGTATGACCATCGGATTTGCCCTCACCGGTTCCTTTTGTACCTTCGATGCCGTTTTATCTGTTTTGGAAGAACTGACCCGCACCTACGAGGTAATCCCCATTCTGTCCCAGAACAGCAGCACCATTGACAGCCGTTTTGGCACAGCCCAATCCCATTTGCAAAAGATTACCGCCATCTGCGGCACGTTGCCACTGACAACCATAGCCCAGGTAGAACCCATCGGCCCGAAAAGGCTGCTGGACGCACTGGTGATCGCTCCCTGCACCGGGAACACCCTGGCAAAACTCTCCCACAGCATTGCCGACACCCCGGTAACCATGGCTGCCAAAAGTCATCTGCGCAACGGAAGGCCTGTGATCGTGGCAATCTCCACCAACGACGCCCTTGCCGGGTCTGCAGAAAACATTGGCAGACTCCTGGCCCGGAAAAACTATTACTTTGTTCCCTTTCGCCAGGATGACCCAGAGAGAAAACCCACCAGCATCGTGGCAGATTTCACGCAGATCCCCGCCACCATGGACGCTGCCCTGTCCGGCAGGCAGATCCAACCCATACTATTATAATAACAGAAAAAGCAGACTGAACCGCACCGCCAAGGCGCGCTCAGTCTGCTTATTATTATATTAGTCCCATTTGCTGTACTGCCAACGCACCCAGCTCTGTCAGTTGGTCTTTCGTGACCCACTGACCACCTCGGTCCACTAGCTCTGTCATAGCTGCTGTGCCATCTTGATAGCATAGCACCTGACTATAACCACGCTTTAGGTTTTCCACCGTACCCTCCCAAGTACCCCCTGCACGCAAACTGCATTGGGCCACCAATGTTCTGGAGGAGATTCCGTGAATAATTCGATTCCGCTGCAAAGCCCGATAGGCAGAAAAGCTCAAATCGAAGCCCGATTCGGAAATATAAAGGACATTTGAATCCGGTGTCTTTGTTTCCAAAGCATCCGCCACCACGCTGATCACCTTTCCCCCATGGGCAAGGCAACCTTCCTGGGCAGTTTTATCTGCGCCCCGGGCATTGCCGGATACCAAGGCATAGCCCTGCAAAGCCGCCTGTTTTCCCGCTTCCCAGGCAAACGATTTATTCTCTTCACACAGATCTCGACTACCCACCAAAGATATCCGGGGCATTTCCAAAATGGACAGGTCTCCCAAACACCAAAGCGCCCCAGGCGCATCCAACCCCAACGACCGGTGCAGCCTTACAGGATAATCTGCGCTGATACGGGTGATGGGCACGACTCCATTTTTTCGCCCCTTTTCCAGATACCAGTCCAGCTGGCTTTCCCGTTCCAAAAGGCCTATGACCCGTTCTGCGATTCCCGGTTCTTGACCCAGTTGCACAATATCCTCTGCAACCAATTCCCTGTCTGTTTCCGGCGGTTGCATAGTTCTTGCCTTTTGGGTCAGCTTCCGAAACTGGGCCAATGTCAAGGGTTTTGCATCAGTGTCTCCCAAGAAAGCTGTCAGCAGCAGAAACCCCCGCTCCCCGGCGGTCAACGGAAACGCTTCTTCACCGGCGCAGGCGCTTTGACTTCTTCCTCTGTCAAGCTGCCGTCGGCACCCAGAAGCATGGGTTTGATTTGATAGTTGGAGAATTTTGCAATTTCATCCAGCTTCGCCTTTTCCGGGAAATTACCAATCAAAGAAAACGCAACACCCTTCCGTTTTGCTCTGCCGGTTCTGCCAATGCGATGGACATAGTATTCGTTTTCTGCAGGCACATCATAGTTAATGACGCAGTCTACATCGTCCACATCAATACCCCGGGAGGCAACATCTGTGGCAATCAAAATCGCCAGTTTTCCGTCCCGATAGCGCTGCATGGTCTTTTCCCGCTGGCTCTGGCGAATATCTCCGTGGATACACTGACAATCCGCTCCGGCCCGCTGAAAATCATCACACAGCCGCTGACACATATGCTTTGTATTACAGAAGATGATCACCCGTTCAAACCCCTGGGTGCGGATCAGCCGCAGGGTGGTTTCAGATTTTTCCAAAGGGGTCACCGCCAGACTGTACTGGGAAATATCCGGGCGATCTTCCTGTTTGGGCTCTACTGTGATCTCCACCTCATCGCGCTGGTACATCCAAGACACAGTCATTACTTCCTGGGAGATGGTGGCAGAGAACAGACCTAGATTACGGCGGTTCTTCACCTTTTCAATGATCCGTGTAACATCCTTGAAAAATCCCATATCCAGCATCCGGTCGGCCTCGTCCAGCACCACAGTCTGGATCTTGTCAAAACGGATATTCTTGCGGTTATAGTGGTCCATCAATCTGCCAGGGGTCGCCACTACGATCTGGGGGTTCTTCTCCAACTGCTTTGCCTGCCCCACAATTCCTGCACCGCCGTACAGCACCGCCACCCGAATACCCTGATAAAAGGCCAGCAGATCCCGCAGCTCATCGCCGATCTGGATGGCCAGTTCCCGGGTAGGGGCTAAAATCAAGCCCTGTACCTGCTGGCACTGAGGATCAATATGCTCGATCATAGGAATGCCAAAGGCAAAGGTTTTTCCTGTGCCGGTAGGGGCTTTGGCAATCACATCTTTCCATTGCATAAATTCCGGGATCGCCAGCTGCTGAATGGTGGTGGGATAGCCGTATCCCTTCTTCTCCAGAGCCTTCAGCATTTGCTGGGAAAGTCCCAGAGATTGAAATGTCTTAACTTCTTCCATCTGTTCTCGTCCTTTTGGATTATTATTTTTTCTATTGTAGCAGTTTTTGATACACTTTGCAACCATGGTTCTTTTTTGTCAGATTCTCCAATTTTTCTTCTTAACATCGGTTATAGTGGACAAACGGGGAAAAATATGCTATATTTTATGTTGATATATTTTGTTCTCAAGGAAATTGAGGAGGCTAACAAAAAATGGGTAAACTAATTGTAATTGAAGGCACTGACGGTTCCGGCAAGTCCACCCAATTTCGTCTGTTATCTGAACATCTGGAAAAAGAAAAAATCACCTTTAAGCATCTGGTATTCCCCAGATATTCTGAGGAAAGTTCTGCCCTGATCCGGATGTATTTGGGCGGTCAGTTCGGCTCAAAACCAGGCGATGTAAACGCCTATGCCGCATCCTCTTTTTATGCGGTTGACCGGTATGCATCTTATAAAATGGATTGGGGTCAATGGTATGAAGACGGTGGACTGATCCTGTCTGACCGGTACACCACCTCCAATGCAGTGCACCAGGCCTCCAAAGAAGAAGGCCCTGCCCGGGAAGCTTTCCTGGCATGGCTGGAGGATTTTGAATATAATAAACTGGGACTGCCCCGTCCGGATCTGATCATCTATCTGGATGTGCCCACAGATTATACCGAAAAGCTGCTGCGCCATCGGGAACAAGATACCAACACCACCGCAGATATCCACGAAAAGGATATGGCCTACCTCGCCACCTGCAGAAACTGCGGACGCTCTGCTGCCGAATTTTACGGCTGGAAGGTAATCTCCTGTGTGAAAGACGGCTCTATGCGCACTATGGAGGATATTCATCAAGAAATTTATCAAGCGGTCAAGCTCTGCTTGGAGGAAAACTAATATGGTCTACATCTTATTAGGCGAAGGTTTCGAAGAAGTGGAGGC
>JAZREX010000114.1:0-7095 GCA_045661025.1 Faecousia sp.
TGCCCTGCTTTAACAAAGCGTCCACCGCTGCCTGCGCCTTGCCCTCATAGTTTGTGTGCAAAGAACCGTTGGCGCCAGGGACATCAATGGCAGTCATCCCCGCTCCCAGCGCAATGCCCTTGAGCAGATCCACCGCAGAGATCACAGCCCCTTCCAAGCCAGTCTTTTTCCGGAAATTTTCCAAAGAAGGCTTTGTGCCAGCACCCCAGAACCACAGGGAATTGGCCTTGTTCAAACCTTGCTTTGCCCGCTCTCGGTTAATGGGATGATCGTTTAAAATATCAAAGCTTTTTTCCATCATCTGACGGAACAAAGGCTCCTCCGGCAAATACTGTGCGATTTTCTCCCCCAGATGATCGTGGGGCTGGGCCATGTCCAGCACCTGTCCGCCTTTCCACACTGTGATATGGCGATAGCTGGTGCCGTTATAAAAATGCAGATCCTCCCGGTCAAAAGCCTGGCGAACCGCATCCATCAAAACCGCCGCTTCTTGGGAAGATATCTCCCCGGCGCTATGGTCTATAATGGTCTTTTCCCCATAGGAAGGCGCATCCTCTGAAACAGTTACCAAGTTACAGCGGAAGATCACATCCCCCTCCTCCATAGGTGCGCCTACACTCAATGCCTCCAACGGAGAACGGCCGGAATAACATTCTGCCGGATTATAGCCCATCACCGCAAGATTTGCCACATCGCTGCCGGGTTTCATCCCGTCGGGAACAGTTTTGGCAAGTCCCATCTGTCCCATGCCTGCCAAGGCATCCATACAAGGGATATTTGCATATGCCAAAGGCGTCCGGTTGTCAAGGGCCTGCAACGGCTCATCTGCCATGCCGTCGCCCAAAATTACAATATACTTCATGTTTGGCCTCCACGTTTCCGTTTTTGTCCACATACGGAAAACATTTGTATTTAACCTACATAATACCACGAACCTTGCTTAATTACAATACCAAAAATTGCAAGAATTACAGGATATTCTATGCCGTTTTTCGTCAAATGTGCCCACATGTGAAAACCCACTTCCACTTGAAACAAACTGCCCCGGTTTGTGCCGTTGACACAACCGGGGGCAGTTGAAACATGTTTTAAAGGTTCTGCGCTTCTGTGATCCACAGGCTAGCACAGGCATCGCTGGGCATATGCAGATCCCCCCGAGGGCCTACACCTATATTACCGGCTTTCACACCGTCAGGCTGACAGTTTCGCTTAAACTGCTGACTGAAGAATCGGCGATAGAAAGTTACCAACCATTTTTTCACCGTCTGGCTATCAAATTCCTTGGCAAAGGCCCGACAAGCCAGGGTGTATATCTTTGTGGGGCTGAAGCCGTAGCGCAGCATATAGTACAAATAGAAATCATGCAGCGCATATGGACCTACAATATCCTCTGTTTGCTGGCTGATATTGCCAGAGGCATCCGGAGGCAGCAGTTCCGGGCTGATGGGGGTATCCAGAATATCATCCAAAACAGCCTTACAGGAAGCAAATGCCGGCAGACCTGCCACCGCCAGAATGATCCAGCGGATCAGGGTCTTCGGCACAGAGCCATTGACACTGTACATACTCATATGGTCGCCATTATAAGTGCACCATCCCAGCGCCAGCTCACTTAAATCGCCTGTGCCAATGACAATACCTCCCACTTCCCCGGCATAATCCATAAGGATCTGGGTGCGCTCCCGGGCCTGGGCATTTTCAAAGGTAGCGTCGTGATTTTCAAAATCATGGCCGATATCCCGAAAATGGGTCATCACTGCATCCCGGATATTGACCTCCTTACTGCTGATGCCCAGTTTCTTCATCAATTCCCAGGCGTTTTGATAAGTCCGGTCAGATGTGCCGAAGCAAGGCATGGTTACGCCATGCACATCAGTCATGGGCCGGCCAAGCTGCCGCATGGCTTCCACTGTTACCAGCAGCGCAAGCGTGGAATCCAGACCGCCGGAAATGCCGATCACCGCTTTTGTGCCAATGGTAGCAAGCCGCCGCTTCAAACCGGCTACCTGCAACTGGAACACATCCAAACACCGGGCGATCCGAACCTCTTCCCGATCAGGCACAAAGGGAAGCCGAGAGGGCGTATACAAGCTTCCGTCAGAGCGCAGAGCATCTGCAAAGGGCACTTGCGTAACAGGCATAGGCTCCACTGCATAATAGTGAGCAGTATCTCGGAAGGTGTTAACCTTACTGCGCTGACTGCGAACCATCCCCAGATCACAATCTGCCAGTAACAAATAGTCGCTGTCTACCAAATTCTGGTTTTCTGCCATCACCTTACCATTGACAGCAATCAAGCTATGGCCGGAGAACACCAAATCCTGGGTGGATTCTTCACAACCGGCAGAGCACATGGCATACACACAGCTACATCCGGCAGACTGCCCCAACACCCGCTTATGGCGATTCTGGCGCTTGCCTACGGTTTCATTGCAGGCAGCAGGATTCACGATTACCTGAGCGCCGGCCAAAGCCAGAACGGAAGAAGGAGCAATAGGAGCAAACATATCCTCACAGATTTCCACTCCCAGCAATGCGCCCTCCTGCAACCGGAACAGCTGGGATGCAGACACACATATCTCTCCGTCCAGTCCCAGTTCCCTACCATCTACATAGTCCTGGGGAAGCTCCGCAGCGGAAGCAAACCACCGCTTTTCGGAAAATTCGCTGTAATTGGCAAGGAAAGTCTTAGGCACTAAACCCAAAAGCTTACCGCCGCTTGCCACCGCAGCGCAGTTATACAGCTGTCCAAACAGAGCAACCGGTAAGCCAACCACCACGGTCAAACCGGGGTAATCCTGGGTAAAAGAGACGATCTGCCGCAAGCCATCCAGTGCACTACGCAGCAGCGATTCCTGGAAGAACAGATCACCGCAGGTATAGCCGGTCACAGCCAGCTCTGGAAACACCAGCACATCCACCTGCTTTTCATAGCTTTCAGTGATCCGGGCGCAAATATATTCAGAATTCTCTTTCACATTGCCCACCTTTACCTTCGGCACAGCGCAGGCAATTCTGATATAATCCAGCATAGAATCCCTCCATCTCATAGTTTATTTTATCATATCACATTCTTTGCCATTTGCAAAGCAAATATAAAAAAAGCTGCGCAAGTGATCCCAAAAACACTTGCGCAGCTTTCTATTTTTCTTAAATGCCAGCCAGTTCCTTCAGCTGGGGTACAAGATCAGTTGCCTCCCAGGGACGGTCTTCCACACCGAAGTGGCCTTCCATGGCTGTCTTGCCGTAGATAGGACGGCGCAGCTGCAGCTTGCGGATAATGCCTGCAGGGGTAAGATCACAGGTTTTTCTCAGCAAGGCAGTCATTTCCTCGTCAGCAATCTTGCCGGTGCCGTAGCTGTCCACCCGGACAGAAACAGGCTCGGCGACGCCGATGGCGTAAGCCAGCTGCACCTGCACCTGGGTTGCCAGGCCTGCAGCTACCAGGTTCTTTGCCATATAGCGGGCAATATATGCGCCGCTTCTGTCCACCTTGGTGGGATCTTTTCCAGAGAATGCACCGCCGCCATGGGAGAAATAGCCGCCGTAGGTATCCACAATGATCTTCCGTCCGGTCAGGCCGGTATCGCCATCGGGGCCGCCGATCACGAACTTACCGGTGGGGTTGATATGGATATGGGCCACATTTTGAATGTCAAAGCCGTACTGCTGCAGCACAGGAGCGATCACACCCTCCCGGATATAAAGGCGCAGCTGCTCGATCTGAAAATCAGCACTGTGCATCACAGACACCACAACAGTATCAATACCTACCACATTGCCCTGTTCATCAAACTCCACAGATACCTGGGTCTTGCCATCGGGTCGAAGCAGGTCGTTGCTGCGGACGCACTGGGTCAAGCGGTTTGCCAAAGCCCGAGACAGGGCTGCAGGCAGAGGCATCAGTTCCGGAGTCTGGGTGCAAGCGCCACCAAACATCATACCCTGGTCGCCGGCGCCGCCCACCTCATCATTGGTTCCCATCGCAATATCTGCAGACTGGGTATGTACCTTACATACAACTTCTACGCCCTTGTCGCTAAAACCGGCATCGGCATGGGTATAGCCGATCTGGGCAATCACATTCCGGGCAATTTCTTCGTAATTAACCTGGGCTTTTGTGGTGATCTCACCACAAATGATACAAAAATTAGTGGTAACCATTACCTCACAGGCCACGCGGGAGTTAGGGTCTTGCGCAAGGCAGGCATCCAAAATAGCATCAGAAATAGAATCCGCCACTTTATCGGGATGGCCGCAGGTAACACATTCGGAAGTAAATAATCTTTTTTCCATACTTAGTCCTTTCACGCAGTCAAAAAAATACCGCACACCGAAGACTCGATGTGCGTTCTATCGAATCCTCATCTTTACGTTTGCCGCCGGATTTGGCACCACACAAAATGCAGGTTGCCGGGTTTCATCGGGCCGTTCCCTCCACCACTCTTGATAAGGCTTGTATGCAGTTCCTGTTTATTTTACTCATTTTTCCCCGAAAGTCAATAGTTTTTTATATTTTTTCTCAAAAAAGTTCACAATTCCACTATAGACTTTTCCATAGAAAGCTGATATGATTACCATAATCATTGACAAAAGAAGGGATCTATTTGAAAAACCTACGAAATCAGTTCGAACGGTTCTGCTACCGCAACCGCTACAAAGGCATTCCCAATCTGATGCTGTATGTGGTGATCGCCAATGCTATCGTATATATTCTAAGCATGTTCGACCAGAGCTACACCTTATATGCCGCCCTGTGCTTTAACCGGGATCTTATCTTACAAGGGCAGGTATGGCGGCTGATCACCTTTGTATTCACCGGCGCATTCAGCTACGGAAATATTCTATATGTACTGCTGTTCTCTTTGTGTTACTTCTCTCTGGGTCGGGCCATAGAAAACTATTGGGGCACATTCCGGTTTAACCTGTTCTATCTGACCGGCATTGTTATGATGGATATTTTCTGTATGGTCTTCCCTTGCCAGGCTGACCCTTATTACTTGAATCTGAGCCTGTTTTTAAGCTACGCCACATTGTATCCCAATGCCCATTTCCTGCTGTTTTTCTTCATCCCGGTAAAAGCCTGGATCTTTGCACTCATAGATCTGGCACTGATCCTTGTAGGCGTGTTTACCCAGCCATTCCCCTACAATCTGTTTCCTCTGGTCGCCCTGGCAAATTACTTCTTGTTCTTCGGCAAGGACATCCGCAATGTTATCCCGACATCTTGGCAGATGAACCTTTCCCGTCTGTTCCGCAAGAAACCCAAAACCGAAAAAACCTATAAATCCCCCATCCAATTTTCTGCGGCAGGCTCTTACGAATCCGCTACCGCCACAGTCAAAGCACCCTACACCCATCGGTGTACTATCTGCGGCAGAACAGATTTAAGCAATCCGGAGCTGGAGTTCCGATACTGCTCCCGGTGTAACGGCTACTACTGTTACTGCCAAGACCATATCAGCAATCACACCCATATACAATAAGAGAAAGCGGCTTATCCATCATCTCATGGATAAGCCGCTATTTTAATTGTTAACACCATGATGACAGCCCGGGCTGTTTTGTTGCAGAGGTAAGAAGGTATACCCGTTTTCCAACCCCCATTGGATGATCCGCTCCACCGCATCAATACTGAATCCCTTGATATCATGCTGCAATACAACAGATGTTCTACGCTTACTTACGCCACTGATAACATTATTGAACACCTCATCAGCTGTGCTAGCACCGCCGGCATCATTGCTGTCCACATTCCAGTCAAAATACTGGAAGCCATTTTCCACCACCGACTGTGTCAACCTTGTCATAATGCCCCGGTTAAAGCGGCTAATGGTATTCGAGCTCCCACCGGGGAACCGTATCAAAGTCGTCACCTGGCCAGTATGCGCCTTGATAATATCCTGCATGGCATATAAGTCTTCATAATAGGCGCTTTCGCTGGCATATATCTTCTTAAAATTATGGGTCTTTGTGTGGATGGCGATAGTATGCCCTTCCTCTGCCGCCCGCTTGATCGTGCCAATACATGCAGTGTTCACCACAAAGAATGTAACTTTCACATTATACTTTTTCAATATATCCAGAAGCTCCGGTGTCCGATATCCCGGACCATCGTCAAAAGTCAGGTAAATCACCTTTCCGTCAGGTACTACCTCCACAGGAGCTGTAGAAGGCTTGCCGGACTTGGATTTAACATAGACTGTACGATTGACCGACACCAAATTTTCGTAGCCATCCTTTACTGTATACATCAAGGTGTAGTAACCCGGACGCGCAGTATCTACATTGCCGGAAACAGTCACTTGGGCGGTAATATCGCCATCACAGTTATCCGTGGCGGTATAACCAGGGTCTTCATACTTCTGACCCTCTTCCACGGTAATCTGTTTCTCACCCTTTAGCACCAGCACAGGAGGCACAGGATCGTTATAGATGATCGGTCGGGTTATGGTTGTGCTGTTGCCGGAAGAATCCGCAACTGTATAGGTCACTTCCTCTCGGGTTTCAGAACGTAGTACCGTAGAGGTAATGTCGCCATCATAATTATCCTGGGCAGTGAAACCTTCTTCTGCATAGGTTTCATTGGGGAAAGTAAATTTCTCCGGGTCTGCCACCAGCTGGATCTGAGGTGCTACTGTATCCACCACTGTCACCTGGCGATAGGCCGTTCCCACAGCCTCTTCATACCGGGAAATATATCGCACAATATGTGTGCCGACCTGGGTCAGATCCCCATCTGTCTGGATCTCCACATCTACCGGTTTGGACTCTTTCTGCAGCAGTGTTCCGCAAACCGTTGCCATAGCACCCGGTTCTTCATAGGCTGCGCCATATTCCAGGATGATTTCCGGGTCTCCCTGGGGCACTACCGCAATGGTATATTCATTGGCACAGTATAAACCTGTCACAATGCCCAAGATGCTCAAACCCGCCACCAGCAAAGAGGCCGCGATCCATTTTAAAACCATCTGGGTTTTTGTTTTCGCATTCATATCTTTTCGTTCCTGGGGTTTTCTATTATTTTACTCTTTGATAGAGGCACATTTCATAGGAAATACCATCTTCTTCTCCGGACTGCAGGATCTTTTTCAG
>JAZREX010000115.1:0-11004 GCA_045661025.1 Faecousia sp.
GTAGAACAGGTAAAGCAGGCCCAGCGCAACTACCAAGGCAAGGATGTGCCCAAGGGTGCGTCCGGCAAGCTGGGAGAGGCAGAATTGGCTGCCATCCAGAAAGTATTACGGGAGGGTTAAACCATCATGGCATATAGTCAAGAAGTGATCCGTAGAGCCAAGGCAAAGCTGGCTTCGGCTAAGGCGGATAAAGAATCCCAATACCGTGAGCGTTTGCAGCAGGCGTATGCCCAGCTTCCCAGATTGAAAGAGCTGGATCTGCTGCTGCGCCGTTCTATGGTGCAGGCAGCCCAGACTGTGTTTACCACCGGTGGCGACCCTGTGGCAGCCATGGAAAAGGTAAAACAGGAGAATTTAGCCCTACAAAAGGAGCGGCAGGCGCTGATCGATGCCCAGCTTCCCAAGGGCTTTTTAGAGGAAACACCTGTGTGCCCCCATTGTGGCGGCAGTGGCTATTTAGGCAGCACCATGTGCCGTTGCTTGAGCCAGCTTTGCCTGCAGGAGCAGCTGTCGGAGCTGAGCGGGCTGACCCAGGGCTATGAGCGGTTTGATACTTTCCGCTTAGATTATTATCCGGAGCGGCCGGATCCTACTTATGGAGTAAGTCCCCGGGTGGTTATGGAAAAGAATCTGGCAAAATGCCAGCGCTTTGCCCAGCAGTTCCCTAATAGCGGAAATCTGCTGTTTGTGGGCTCTACCGGTCTGGGTAAGACCTTCCTGTCCGGTTGTATTGCCAATGAGGTGGCCCGCAAAGGTGTGTCGATTGCCTATGAAAGCGCACCTCGGCTCTTTGCCAAGCTGGAAAAGAACCGGTTTGCCCCTACTGAGGAAAGCCGGGCAGAAGCAGAAAAGTTCCAGAATTGTGATTTGTTGATCATCGATGATCTGGGCACAGAAATGCCCGGCAGCTTTGTAACGGCCGCCCTTTACAGTCTGGTCAATGACCGGCTTTTAGATGGAAAGAACACGGTTATTTCCACCAATCTGCTGATTTCTGAGATCGCAAAACGCTACAATCCCCAGATCGCTTCCCGGTTGGAGGGCAACTTTGATGTGCTGACCTTCCTCGGTGAGGATATTCGGGTGCTGAAAAACAGAGGTGCCAGATGAAGATCGGTATTTTATTTGACTTAGACGGAACGCTGGTAGATACGCTGCAGGATTTGACAGAATGTACCAATCATATTTTGCAGCAGTATGGCTGCCCGGAAAGATCTGCCCAGCAGATCCGCAGCTTTGTGGGTAACGGCGCCCGGGTGCTGATCCAAAAGGCCTTTCCGGAAGGAACAGAGGATGCCTTGATCGACCGTGCCTTGGCAGATTACGAGGCGTATTACCGGGAGTTTTGCCGTACCCATGCGCCGGTGCTGTATCCCGGCATTGCAGAAGCGGTGGCGGAAATTCAAAAGGAATTCCCGGTGGCGGTGGTGTCCAACAAGCCCCACGGGGCAACCCAAGCCATTTGCGACCGTTGCTTTGCAGGTGTATATGCCCGGGGGGTGCTACCTGAGTGTCCCCGAAAGCCTGCGCCGGACATGCTGCAGGCAGCCATGGAGAATCTACAGGTGGATACCTGCGTTTATATAGGCGACAGCGAGGTGGATATTCTCACAGCCGATAATACCAAAGTGCCTTGCTTGAGCGTAACTTGGGGTTTCCGGGATGTGGCCCAATTGGAGGCCGCCGGTGCAAAGTATATTTGCAGCCGAGCAGAGGATATGCTGCCCATGCTTCGCAAAATCATAGAAGAAAATCTTTAAAAACAAAGAGCGTACTGCAAAAGCAGTGCGCTCTTTTTGGTTATGTGTTTTAGATCGGCAAGATTCGGTATGGTGGTGGCGTCCTGTTGCGGTGCCCGGCATAAAAATGGGGGAGCGGCATGGGGAGCAGCAAGGGGAAGCGGCAACCGGAATCGATTTACATTTTCGCCTATGGCGAAAATTAAGGTAGCCACCAGTGTGCCCACTGGTGTCAGCAAGTGTCCACCGGACACTTGCAGTTTAGATCGTTCGATTCCGGGCCGTAGAACCAAAACAAGGGAGAGGATAAACCTCTCCCTTGTTTTGGTGCCGGCAACCGGAATCGAACCGGTACGGATTTTACTCCGAGGGATTTTAAGTCCCTTGTGTCTACCTATTCCACCATGCCGGCAAGACCAGCACATCTTATCACACTTTCCAATTCTCGTCAAGGGTGGATGCTTTACACTAAAGGATTTTTCCTAGACAAAATGAGAGAAAAGTTGACAAAAAAGCTAGAAGTTAACATATTTTATCATTTCAACACGACTCTTAACAAAATAATTCATTTTATCTCAATCCTCTCTTGATTTTTTTTCTGGATTAGAGTATGATGGCATAGGAAATCACATTTACCCGATAAGGAGATGTTATCGATGATTATTACTCAAAAGAAACCCATCGAAGAAGTAATGGCCATGGTTGGCGATGCCAAGACCGTAGCAATTATCGGCTGCGGCAGCTGTGCAACTGCTTGCCAGACTGGCGGCGAGCCCCAGATCGCAGAATTGACTAAGGTTTTGGAGCAGGCCGGTAAGAAGGTCGTTGCCACAACCATCGCAGATTACTGCTGTATGAATCTGGGCGTTAAGGCCAAGATGAAGCCTCTGGTGGCTGCAAATCCCGATTGTGTGGTTTGCATGTCCTGTGGCGACGGTGTACAGTGCGTTGCAAAGAACGCAGCTGCGATCCCTGTTTATCCTTCCAACGATACCATGTACTTAGGTGAAGCTGTCCGCTTTGGTGTTTGGGAAGAGGCTTGCCGTTTCTGCGGCCAGTGTGTGCTGGGCCAGACCGGTGCGATCTGCCCCATTACCCAGTGCGCCAAGAGCTTGGTTAACGGTCCTTGCGGCGGCCAGAAGAACGGCAAGTGCGAAGTCAATCCCGAAAATGACTGCGCATGGATTAAGATCTATGAGCGTCTGCAGCAGACCAATCAGCTGGAAAAGCTGACCCAGACCCGTCAGGATAAGGGTTACGCTGCTGTGGCATATCCCAGAACCATTAGCTTAAGGGGGAAGAAGTAATGAGTGTATTGAAAGAAGCTCTGGAAAACGGCAAATTTGGTATTACCGCCGAAATGGCGCCCCCCAAAGGTTATGATTTTACCGAGCAGATGGAAGCAGCAGAACTTCTCAAGGGAAAGGTTCATGCTGTCAATGTAACTGACATGCAGTCTGCAAGCCTGAAGGCCTCTGGCCTGGGCCTGTGCATTAAGCTGAAGCAGGCTGGCGTTGAGCCCATCATTCAGATCACCGGCCGCGACCGCAACCGTATGGCTATCATGGGCGATATGCTGGCAGCTGCCGGCTTTGGCATCGACACCATGCTGGCACTTACCGGCGACCATCCTGTAGTCGGCGACTGCAAGGACAGCAAGCCTGTGTACGATCTGGACTCTGTGGGCATTCTGCGGATGCTGTCTGAAATGGAGAAGACCGGCTGCGACTGCGGCGGCAACGAGATTGCCGGCGGCGCACCCACTTTCTACAAGGGTGCTTCTGTAACCCCTGTTTATGAGCCTGTATTTTTGCAGGTCAACAAGCTTCGCCAGAAGGTAGAAGCAGGCGCTATGTATGTACAGACCCAGGGTATTTTTGATCTGGATGTGTTCAAGCGCTTCCTGGAGATGGTAGATAAGGCTGGCATTAAGACCCACATTATGGCCGGTATCATCCCCCTTAAGAGCGCCGGTATGGCCAAGTACATGAACGAGAATGTTCCCGGCATCGCTGTGCCTCAGGACATGATCGACCGTCTGGCTGCCGCTGCTGAGGAAGGCAAGGCCAAGGGTGTTAAGGGTCTGCCCGGTCAGCTGGGTATCGAAATGGCTGCTGAAATGGTTGCCAAGATCCGCGACGAGAAGCTTTGCGACGGTGTTCATATCATGGCCATCGGCGCAGAGAAGAATGTCCCCACCATTTTGGACAAAGCCGGTATCGTTATCTAAATTATATTCGTAAAAAGCGCTGCTCTTTTTGGGGCAGCGCTTTTTGCAGCGCTGTTGAAAATGACCAAAAAAGAGTCATGAAATCCCTTGTACACAATGGCTTTTTTGGTGGGGAAGAGGGAGATTTGTGCAAACTAACCAAATTTTGTGCAATCTGCTGAAATTTCAAGCAAATTTTTGTGATTTTCGTTAGCTTGTAATTATTAAGGAAGTATGATAAACTTAGTACCGAACAGATAGGCGAGTTGCGGCTATTTTCGGAAAATTCCGGAAAAGCTGAGTCGTATATCGTATGTATGTAATTGGGATGAAAATCCCCGGAAGCATATGAAAAAATGAGGAGGAAAAAACGTGAAGAAATTATTATCTATTCTGTTGGCCATGGTTATTGTTCTTGGCTTGTGCGCCGGCTGCGGCGGCGGCAAAGAGCAGAGCGGTGGCAAAGTGGACGCCAATGGCCGCGTAACCTTGAAGATCGGCGTTGCAGAATCTGCAACCGTGGTCTCCTGGACCGAAAATGCTTTGACCAAGTGGATCGAAGAGCAGTGCAATGTTAAGTTGGAGTTCCTGCCCTACCCCGGCGGTACTGACGTTGCTACTCAGATCGCAACCACTGTCGCTGCCCGTGACGAGCTGCCCGACATGCTGTGGGGCATCGAGCTGGGCAATGATGTTGCTTCTACTTATGGCCGTGACCAATACTTTGTAAACCTGTCTCCCTACCTGGAGGACAAGGAAGGTGTTTCCAAGGTGTTCTGGGATCGTTTGGAATCCGCTTTTGACGAAGATGGCATTGCAAACGTTATTCGCCGTATCACCAGCCCCTATGATGGCAACATCTACGGCCTGCCCACCATCGAACTGTCTCCCACTGACCAGATGACTTACCAGCTGTGGATCAACACCGAGTGGTTGGACGCTCTGGGTCTGTCCAAGCCCACCAACAACGATGAGCTGTACAATGTTCTGGTTGCTTTCCTGCAGAACGACTGCAATGGCAACGGCGACAAGAATGACGAAATTCCTCTGTTTGGCACCCAGAAGGGTGGCTCCAGCGCTAAGGTCGTTGAGTGGCTGATCAACCTGTTCATTTACTACGATAGCGGCCACCGTTGGCAGGATTACAATGGCGACGGCAAGCTGGAGTTCGTATACGTACAGGACGCTTACCGTGAAGCTCTGAAGTATGTTAACAAGCTCTACAAGGAAGGTCTGCTGACCAAGATGGCTTGGACTGCTTCTACCAAGGAGTGCAAGAACATCACCACTCCCTTGTCCGGCATTCCTATGTGTGGTATCTTCGCTGGCCACTTGACCATGCACATCCAGAAGGACAGCGAACTGATGTATAAGTACGAGCCTCTGCAGACTTGGGGCTGTGCTGTTACCAGAGACTACACCTTCAACTACAACACCTTTATCACCACTGACTGCGACAACCCCGAGAAGGCATTTGAAATCATGATGCTGCTGTACTCCGAGGAAGGCTCCCGCCGTCTGCGTTACGGTGAGAAGGGCGTGAACTGGGACGATGCTGACGAAGGCGCAGTTTCCGCTTACGGCCTGCCTGCAGCTTACAAGCTGATCTCTGACCCTCTGGGCACTCAGAATGCACAGATGTGGAGCGAGGTTGGTTGCACTCTGAACTATAACGCGGAAGGCGAAGATGCACAGTCTGCTACTGAGATGAGCCAGTGGGAGAAGGACAAGGCACAGATGCACGCTGAGTCCCGCAGACTCTTTGACGAGGCTGCTGAAAAGTACAACCCCAAATTTATCGCTCCCGTCCTGATGACCACTGCAGAGGAGCAGGAACAGTACGAGAATATCCGTACCAACATCTATGACCTGGGCGCTAAGGCTGAAGTCGAGTTTGCTACCGGCACCGGCGGCCGTGACATCAACAACGACGCGCACTGGAATTCCTATGTCAAGCAGATGGAAGAGCAGGGTATGTATGAGTACCAGGATCTGATGAATAAGATCTTGGAGCGTCAGAAGTAATCTCGTTTGATTCTCAAAGACAATAGAATCCGACAATAGCATAAACGCAGCCGGGTGAAAACTCACCCGGCTCGCGTGAATTTTACTTCCAAGAAAGGAATGAATCAAATGAGCAAATCCGCAGTCGTAATTCCCAGCACTTTGCGGGATAAGACACCTTTACAGCGGTTCTGGATCGTTTTTAAGAAGAACTGGCAGCTGCACTTGATGGTTTTTCTGCCTTTGTGCTACCTGCTGCTGTTTAACTATGCCCCTCTGTACGGCATCCAGATCGCGTTTAAGGATTATTCCCCCAGAGCAGGCATTATGGACAGCCCTTGGGTTGGACTAAAACACTTTGAAAAATTCTTCGGCTACTACCTGTGGCCCCAACTGGTGTGGAACACCCTGGCGATTTCCTTGTATCAGATCGCTGTTGGCTTCCCCTTGCCCATCATCCTGGCACTGATCATCCATGTGAACACCGGCAAGGCCTTGAAGAAGGTGGCACAGAATGTTTCCTACATTCCCCACTTTATTTCTGTGGTTGTTATGGTCGGTATTTTGAACACCGTTTTGAATCCTGTTTCCGGCTTCCTGGGTGCAATTTACCGTATTTTAGGTGTGATCGAATACGATGACATCCGTGGCAGTAAGGATGCTTTCCGGCATCTGTATGTCTGGTCCGGTATCTGGCAGAGCACCGGCTGGAGCGCCATTTTGTATGTTTCTGCCCTGTCCGGTGTGCCGGATGAACTCCATGAAGCTGCCAAACTGGACGGTGCAAGCCGTCTGCGCCGCGTCTGGAGCATCGACCTGCCCACCATTCTGCCCACCATCTGCCTGATGCTGATCATGCGTTTTGGCTCTATCATGAGCGTGGGCTATCAGAAGGCTTATCTGATGCAGAATCAGATGAACATCGATACTTCTGAAATCATTTCTACTTATGTGTATAAGCAGGGTATTGCGAGGAACAATATGTCCTTTGGTACCGCTATTGGTCTTCTGAACTCTGTGATCAATACAGTTCTTGTGTTCGCAGTCAACGGCATTACCAATGCCCTGTCTGACAACGAACTGGGTCTGTTCTAAGAAGGAGGCGGGATAAATGGCAAATAAAATCGCAAAAAGTAAGATTCAAGATACCGCCGGCGATAAGCTGCTGAATTTGATCACCGCGATCATCCTGATTGCAGTTATCATTATTGTTGGTTATCCTTGTATCTATGTTATTTCCTGTTCCTTCTCCAGTTCTGCTGCACTGGAAAGCGGTAAGGTTCTGTTGTGGCCCGTGGACTTCTCTTTGGAAGCCTATGAGTTCGTTATGAACTACCGTCAGGTTTGGATCGGCTACCGCAACTCTATTTTCTACACAGTTTGTGATGTGCTGCTGCAGATGACCATGACCATCCTGGTTGCATATCCTCTGTCCCGGAAGACTTTCCAGGGTAGAGGCTTCTACACCATGATCTTCTACATGTCAACCCGTATCAGCGCTGGCTTGATCCCGAACTTCATTTTGAAGTGTAATCTGGGTCTGTTTGATAACATCTGGGCTGTTTTGATCTCTGGATCTATCAGTGTTTCTCACATCTTGATGCTCAGAACCTGCTTCCAGACCTCTATCCCCGGTGAGTTGTTTGACTCTGCTATGATCGACGGTGCAAACCACTTCCAGTCCTGTATCAAGATTGCCCTGCCTCTGGCAAAGGCAACCCTGTCTGTTCTGGTTTTGTACTGTATCGTTGGCCAGTGGAACGAATACTTCACTTCCATGCTGTACCTGCGTAATGCTGAGCTGTATCCTCTGCAGTTGGTGCTGCGTCCCATTATGACAGCAGCGTCTGCCGCGGATAAAGTGCAAGGTACAGTAGCCTCCGAACAGGCACAATCCGGTTTGGAGAATGTCCGTTACGCACTGATCATGATTTCTTCCGTGCCTCCCATTCTGGCATACTTTGTTGTTCAGAAGTACTTCAAGGGCGGCGTTATGGTTGGCTCTGTTAAGGGCTAATCCAAAACAATTCCTCAACAAATACCCCCGAAGGCGATTGCCTTCGGGGGATTTTTTGCGGTTGAGGAAAACCCCCTCTGCAAAAAGCAGAGGGGGTGGAAATTATTTTACGCTTTCTTCCATGCTTTGGGATTCTTGGGGAGCTTGGAAGTCCTCTAAGATCAAGGAAAAAGGCTTCTTCATAAATTTATAGGCGAACAGGAAAGCAGTGCTATAATACAAGGTGATCAGCACCGGGCCGGCGGCCATAAAGATGTACATACCTAAAAGCAGCAGGACCAGAACCGGCAGCCAGATCAGCAATGCTGCGCCGATGCTGCGCAGGGGATGGGTTACGATCAGATACCAGGGATTTTTCAAAAGCTGCTTCACAGAACAATCAAACCGGGAGTGAAATGCGGGGATCATGGCTTGGTACAGCGCAACAATGCACACGGGGGCAACACACAGCCACAGAGGCATGATTTGCATAATATAGCCGGTGATACAAAAATAACTGACAAACAGGAGCAGAAGTCCTAAAATACCCCAGGCAACGGTAACTTTTCCAAAGCCGTCGGTAAAGCCTTTAAAAAAAGCTGTGATCACAGAACTGTCATCCTCTGGATCTTGCATCACCCGGGTGGCCCGGAACAGACCTGCCTGGGCAGCGCCAATGGTAAAAATGGGAATACAGCATAATAAGTAAATGAAATTTAAAAGAATCAAATCGCCGATGCGTCCCAGGATCGTCATAGGCGCAGAATCGTAGTGAAACAAGTTCATAAGCTACCTCCTTATATGGCTTAGGCTAAAATATAGTTTACGATAAGGCTCTGGGAAAAGCAAGAATAAATTCTAAATAAATTGTAAAATTTGGGAAGGAAACGGGGTTTCTTTCAAAAAACCTTTGCAATCCGGGGGAAAGCATACTATAATAACTAAGTACTATGATACCCTGGAAAGGATGACTTTCGTTGAAAGAAAAAGAAACGATTATTGATAAGCTGGGAATCTGGATCAATCGGGCCGGTACAGGGCTTGTGATCAACCTTCTGTTTTTGCTGGCTTGCTTGCCCATTGTCACTATTGGACAGGCTTGGCATGGCCTGATGAGCGCCCTGCGCTATAATATTCGGGGCGATAGTTGGTTTAAAGGCTTTCAAAAAGGCTATAAGACCCGCTTCCTGCGTGGCACGATCGCATGGACGGGGCTTCTTGTGGTGGTCATGAATATGCTGTTTGATTTGGTGTATAACCTGGAGGGCAATTTCCTTGTGCCTGCCATTGCCTCTGCAGTGATGTTTGCATTGATGGCCATGCTGCTGACAGCCTTTATGACTTTGAATGTTTACATTCCTACCAGCGTGGGCAACTGGATCATGGGTTCTGTCAACATGGTGTTCAAAGCACCCCTGCAGCTGCTGGTTTGTGCAGCCCTGTTTTGGGCACCGGTGGTGATGATCATGCTTTGGCCGGAAATTGCTTACTATGTTTCTATGGTATTTATTGTGATGTATTTCACCCTGGTAGGCATGGCCCACACCATTTTGTTAAAAGATGTGTTGGTAGACTATCTGGTACAAGCCCGGGAAGACGGCACGCTTTTGGCAGAAGAGGGCGTATTGAAGCAGGAGTGAGTAAAGGATGAATACCAAGGAATCTTTGAAAAAATTAGTGGAAGAACTAAAGCCTATGGGCTGGCTTCAGCGCATTGACCACATTTGGACTTACTACAAGGAAGTGCTCTTGCTGGCACTGCTGGGCGTGGTGATCG
Organism: Faecousia sp.; assembly: GCA_045661025.1. Lineage (GTDB taxonomy): Bacteria > Bacillota > Clostridia > Oscillospirales > Oscillospiraceae > Faecousia. Next base: position 9,726 of record JAZREX010000115.1, read on the forward strand.
CAATAGGCTTTATCTCCAGTTTTATCCAAGCCAACAAGGTAAATCTCATCAACGGCATGATGGTCAATATCACCATGGAGCAGACCGGCTACAACTATCTGACCCAGGATTTTGGAGAAAAAGTGATAACCCAGGATGATGAAGAGGTAACATTGGAGTACACCGAATTTCTCAGCATGGCAGACCCTACCTCCAATGAGGATAACTACTATGCGGCGATGACTGTCATCGCGGAGGTCAGCGCAAAGCGGCTGGAGTATGTAATCCAAGATAAGCTGTCTTTGGAGTTTTATTTGACCCAGGATGTGTTTATGGACTTGCAGGCGTTTTTCACTCCGGAGGAGTTAGCCCAATGGGAGGATAAGCTGGTTTACGGCTATGAGGAAGATACCGATCGCAAGTGGGTGGCCGCGGTGGATATCACCGACCTGCCCTATGTCCGGGATAATGTTACCTCGGAAGGGCCGATCTACTTCTCCTTAGGCGGCAGCACAGAAAAGACGGATATGTGCCGGAAAATGTGGGAGCATATACTGGCATGGGAATCCAAGCAATAAAAAAGAACCTGGCATCCGATTGGATGCCAGGTGTTTTTGTTATTGAGAGAGGAATTATCTCTTCTTCCACTCGTCGTACTGCTCCATGTAAGTCTTCTCCTCAGCGGGGAACTTACGCAGAGTGTTCACAACTTCGCCGTTGTTGTACTTACGGTCGCCCATGTCTTCGGTAGTACCAAACAGGGTCAGGTTGACCTGACGGGGACGAGCACGGACATGGTCCCAGTCGATGAAGTAGATGTGAGCGAACTCGCCCAGATCCAGCTTGCCGTCCTTGATGGTCAGGGTCTCGCTGCGGCCGAAGAATACGGAGCGCAGGTGGCCGTCGGTATTCATGGAGGTGAAGTTACCGGGCTCGTTGACATAGCGGCCGAACTGTGCGTGCACGGGGCCGGGATGGCGGTAGTCGCCTTCGTTGACGTAGTCGGGGATCATCTTTCTCATGATGTCCAGCAGGTCGTGCTGCAGGAACTCCAGATCGAAGGTATCGAAGTCATGGGAGCACTCCTGGATCATGACGGAGCAGGTGGTGTGGTGGGAAACCACGGACACGGTACCGTTCTTGATGCCGGAATCCTGCACCATCTTATGAATATCGATGGTGATGTCATGGAAGGTGGGGATCCAACCCCGGGACTGCAGCTGAATTTCTTTCTGTATCATTTTAAATTCCATTGTAAAAATCCTCCTAAATAATATGTAAATTTAATTGTAAACGTAAT
>JAZREX010000116.1:0-9704 GCA_045661025.1 Faecousia sp.
GAGTTTGCCGTGTCTGAGACCCAGAAGTACGGCCATGTTACCTATTTCTGGAACGGCAACCGCTCCGGCAAGGTAGACGAGGAACTGGAAGAGTATCTGGAGATCCCCTCCGATGTGATCCCCTTCGAGCAGGCACCTGCCATGAAGTCCAAGGAGATCACCGAGGCCTTGGTAGAGGCGATGGCTTCCAAAAAGTTCGGCTTCCTGCGCTGCAACTACCCCAACGGCGACATGGTGGGCCACACCGGCGTGATGGATGCTGTTGTGTACGCTATGGAATGTGTGGATAAGGGCCTCAAGGCAATTCTGGACGCTGCTGACAAGTACGGCTACGCTGTGCTGATCACTGCCGACCACGGCAATGCCGATCAGATGTCTGAGACCAAGAAGGGCAAGACCGCTGTCCGGACTGCCCACTCACTAAACCCTGTTCCCTTTATTATTTATGATACTGACCGCAAGTGGGAGATCATCGAAGGCAACTACGGCCTTGCCAATGTAGCCCCCACTGTGGTGAAAATGTTAGGCTTAGAAGCTCCCGCTTGCTGGGAAGATAGCATGGTGTAATTCCCCACTGCTTAATACAGGAGGTATTCATATGATTTGTCATAACAATGAAAACGGCAGCGTTTGTGTCAGCACCAGCGTTTATACTGACATTGCAGGTACTGCTGCCAGCAACTGCTTTGGCGTGAAGGGCATGGCTGCTCGGTCTGTCAGCGACGGTGTGTACCACCTGCTGCGGAAAGAATCTATGGCAAAGGGCGTGCTGGTGGATTTCCATGATGACGGTTCTATCTCCATCGATCTGCACATCATTGTCAACAGCGGCGTGAATTTGAACGCTGTGGGCGCATCCATCATTTCTGAGGTGCGCTATGTGGTGCAGAACTGCACCGGAACCCAAGTGAAAGCCGTCAATGTATATATAGATTCCATGATGAATGGATAATTCGGAGGTGTCACATTTGAGACAGACGATTCACGGCGCTGCGTTTCGCGCTATGGCCATCAGCGCAGCTGCTTCTGTGGAGATTCATAAACAACAGCTCAATGAGCTGAATGTTTTCCCTGTGCCGGATGGCGATACCGGCACCAATATGTCCATGACCATCAACGCCGCCGCCGCAGATCTGCGGAAGGTAGAAGACCCCACTCTGGAGAAGGCAGCCAGCACAGCTGCTTCTGCAATGCTCCGGGGCGCAAGAGGTAACTCCGGCGTTATTTTGTCTTTGCTGTTTCGGGGTATGTCCAAGCGCTTAAAGGGTTTGACCGAGTGCGACGGCACTACCTGGGCAGAGGCTTTGCAGGGCGGCGTCGATGCTGCTTACAAGGCAGTTATGAAGCCCGCTGAGGGTACGATTTTGACTGTGCCCCGGCTGGCTGCCGCCGCTGCTGCCAATGCTGCCCGGGAGAACAACCACATTGAGTTTGTTCACGCCCGTGCCATTGAGGAAGCAAAGGTGGCCCTGGCCAACACCATGAACCAGAACCCTGTGCTGCAGAAGGCCAAGGTTGTGGACGCCGGCGGTAAGGGCTGGCTGTATGTGCTGGAGGCAATGCTGTCTTCCATGCAGGGCAACGACATTGTTGTGCCTGAGGGTATGCAGACAGAAGAAGCCAATGAGAGCGCAGATTTCGGTGATTTTGACACCGATGAGATCACTTTCACCTACTGCACTGAGTTCATCATCGACCGCAGTAACGACAAAGACCCCGAGCCTTTACGGGATTACTTGGCAACCCTGGGCGACAGCTTGGTGCTGGTGGACGATGAGCAGATCATCAAGGTCCATGTCCACACCAATGACCCCGGCGCAGCCCTTCATGCTGCGGTGGAATACGGTAGCTTTGTTACTGTGAAGATCGAAAATATGCGTCTGCAGCACACCGAAAAGGTGATGACCGAGGCTGAAAAAACACCGAAGATCGCAGAGCCTACCAAGCCCATTGGCGTGGTCAGCGTGTGTGCCGGTGACGGTCTTGCAGATGTGTTCTATAACCTGGGCGTGGATGGCGTCATTTCCGGCGGCCAGACCATGAACCCCAGCACTCAGGACATTCTGGAAAAGGTGAACTTAGTGCCTGCAGAGACTGTCTTTGTGCTGCCCAACAACAAAAATATTATCATGGCTGCCCAGCAGGTGGACGCACTGACCCCCAAGAAGGTGGTTGTGATCCCCTCCAAGACTGTGCCCCAGGGCATTACCGCTATGCTCAGCTTCAACCCCGATGGCTCTATCGAGGAGAACACCGAGGCACTGACCGAGGCGCTGGACACTGTGGATACTATGCAGATCACCTATGCCGCCCGGAACTCCGACTTTGACGGCCATGACATCCACGAGGGCGACTATCTGGCCATCTGCGGCAGCGGACTGTTTGGCACAAGCCGGGATGTGAAGGTGTTGCTCAAAGCCTTGGCCGAGAAGGTCAGAAATGACGGCAGAGATTATATCACCATTTATTACGGCGAAGATATCCAGGAAAAGCACGCCCAGAAAGCGGCAGACCTGTTCCAGGAGATCTGTCCCGATGCAGAAGTGAATCTGCTCCGGGGCGGTCAGCCGGTCTACTACTATCTGATTTCTGCAGAATAAGAAAATGCGGCGTGCCGGGAAAACTCGGTACGCCGCTTTTTATGCGAAAATTGGAGAATGAAAGGTTGGTAGAGGATGTGGAGTAAACTAAAAAAGTGGGGGGCGCGGGTGACCCTGGAGGTCATGGCGCTGGACATTCCCCGGTATGCCTCCCATGCCAGTTTCTTTATTGTGCTGTCGCTGTTTCCTGCCCTGGTATTGGCCTTAGGCATTTTGCGCCACACCGGGTTGGGTGTGGATCTGCTGATGGAGCTGCTGCAAGGATTTTTGCCTAAGGCGCTGCAAGAACCGGCGGCAAACTTAGTGACGAAGACTTATCGCAGCACCACGGGAACGGTGCTGTCGGTGTCGGCGCTGACGGCTTTGTGGTCTGCCAGTCGGGGCATCCATGGATTGCTTCTGGGACTGAACAATGTTTACCGGGTACAAGAGACCCGCTCTTGGCTGCGGACACGGCTCACAGCGGTGTTTTACACCTTTGCATTTTTGCTGGTGATCATTTTGACCTTGGTATTGCACCTGTTTGGAAACCACATGATCACCTGGCTGCAGCTGCAAGACTCCTTTTTGTTCCGGCTGCTGGAAGAACTGATTGGTTGGCGGTTTTTGCTGCTGCTGGTGATCCAGACGGCGGTGTTTACCTGCGTGTATATGTTCTTGCCCAACGGCCATAACCGCCTGGTGGATGCCCTCCCCGGGGCGCTGCTTGCCACCATTGGCTGGCAGGTGTTTACCCATTTGTACTCTATGTACGCGCTTGTGTTTCCCCAGCTATCGGTGGTGTATGGGTCGGTGTATGCGGTGGCGCTGGGCATGTTGTGGCTGTATATCTGCGTGTCTATCGTGTTCTACGGCGGCGCATTAAACCGTTATTTATCCAAAAAATGTTAATAGTTTTGTTAAAATTATCTGTTAGGATCACATAAAAAAGGGGGAAATGCCATGTTTGGGTATGTGATGGCCAACGGAAAGCATCTGTCAAAAGAAGAGCGCCGTCGCTACAGCACGGTGTACTGCGGCATTTGCCGGCAGCTGCGGCTGTTAGGCGGGCAGGCTTGCCGGTTGGCCCTTAGCTACGATATGGCATTTCTGGGGATGCTCCTGATGAGCTTATACGAGCCGGAAGAAGTTTCTGGGAAAAATGCCTGCTGCCTGCACCCCATCTCCAAGCGGCCCTGGGTAGAAAGTTCCTATATTACCTATGCCGCAGACATGAATCTGCTGCTTGCCTACTATAATTGCAAAGATGATTATGAAGACGATGGAAATGTATTGAGCAAGGTAGCCATGAAGGCTTTGGAAAGCCATAGGGAAAGGCTGAGAAGGCAGTATCCCCGGCAGACCTTGGCGGTGGAAAATGGGCTTGCAGAGCTGTCCAAGTTGGAAAAAGAAAACTGCGAAAATCCCGATCTGCCTGCCGGTGTCTTTGGGAAGATCCTGGGGGAGATATTTTCCCCGGAGGAGGATTTGTGGAAGCCATATTTGCAGGAAATGGGAAACGCCCTGGGTCGGTTTATATATCTTTGCGATGCTGCGGTGGACCATCCCAAGGATATGAAAAAGGGCAGCTACAATCCCTTTCATGCCACCGGGTTGGAATTGGGTCGGATGGAAGAAATTCTGATTCTGGAAATGGGCCGGTGTACCCGGGCCTTTGAAAAGCTACCTTTGGTGCAGGATAAGAAGATTTTGGATAACATTTTGTACAGCGGCGTTTGGCTGCAATACGGACGGAAAATGGGAAATCGATTTTCCCGGGAGGAAACAGATGGGAAATGACCCTTATCAGGTGTTGGGTGTCAGTCGGGATGCCAGCGACGAAGAAATTAAGCAGGCATACCGCCGCCTGGCCAAAAAATATCACCCGGACAGAAATCCCGGGGATAAAGCGGCAGCCCAAAAGATGCAGGAAATCAACGCGGCCTATGAAGCCATTAAAAATCCCGGCAGCCAGAATCAGGCCGGGGGTTATGGTTATAACCCCTACGGCGGCTACAACCCCTTTGGTGGCTACAGCTATCAGCAAAGTAGCCAGAGCCAGCCGGATTATTTGACGGCGGCGTATAAATATATCGTCTACGGCAGATTCTATGAGGCTTTGCAGGTGCTAAGCCAGACCCAAAACAGGACTGCCCGGTGGTATTATCTGTCTGCCTTGGCAAATGACGGCCTAGGCAATCGGATCACCGCCATGGATCATATCCGCAAGGCAGTTTCCATGGAGCCGGGGAATCTGGAATATGGGGAAGCACTCCAGCGGATGGAAAACGGGGGCAGCGCCTATCGCCAGCAGGCGGCAGGTTTTGGGGGCATCCACATCCGTCCGGGGATCTGGTCTCTTTGCCTGTGCTATTTGGCGCAAATGTTTTGTTGTAGGGGATATATCTGCTGTTGACTTGGTAGATTTTCTGTGGTATTTTAATTAGGACAACCGAATAAGGACCTCGTGGCAGCTTTGGCGCATGGAAAGCCTGGGCTGCTGAACAAGATAATGGGGTGTGATTCCCCAACGGTACCGCCGCTGTAAGTGTGAAAAAAGACCCTTCGGTGAAAACCGGCCACTGGGAAACTGGGAAGGCTGGGTCTGGGCTGAGCGCAACCTCTCATGCCAGCACAAGTCAGAAGACCTACGAGATCTTATTTATGCTCTGCTTGCGTTCTACGGGCAGGGTCGCGTTGCACAAACACGGCTGCGACACAGGAAGATGGTATCTTTTTGTGGCGCAGTATTTTTTATGTTCGGAGGAAACAAAAATGAAAAAATTATTGGCAGTTTTATTAAGTTTGATGTTGGTGGTCAGTTTCTTTGGCTGCGCCCCCAAGACAAATCCTGGGGAAAAATCCTTTACTCTGGTGGTTGTCCACGGCGACGGCGCGGAGAAGGAATTTTCCTATGTGACAGAGGAAGAATATCTAGGCACGGTACTTCAGGCAGAGGGCGTGATCGAAGGAAGCGAAGGCCCTTACGGCATGATGATCTCCAAAGTAGACGGAGAGTCTGCTGTGTATGAGGTCGACGGGGCTTACTGGGCCGTATATGAAGGGGAAGAATATGCCATGCAGGGCATTGATAAGACACCCATTGTAGACGGCGGGGTATACAAGCTTGTGTACACAAAGGGGTAAGGGCCTAAATATCCGGCAGATCGCCCTGTTTGGGGTGCTGGGGTCGCTGACCTTCGGCGCTAAGGTTGCCATGCAGGGCCTTCCCAATATTGAACCTGTCAGCTTGTTTGTGATGGTGTTTGCGGCGGTGTTTGGCTGGAAGGCTTTATACCCTGTGGGACTTTATGTGCTCATGGAGATCCTTCTTTACGGCATCAGCTTTTGGAACATCAATTATCTGTATGTGTGGCCCATTTTAGTGGCGGTGGGTGTTTGTTTGCGCCCCTGTCAAAAGGGTTGGATCTGGGCCTTGGCGGCAGGCATCTTCGGACTGCTGTTTGGCCTGCTCTGCGCCCCGGTGTATATGGTGGTGGGAGGAAGCTTCTCCTACGGTATCCGGTGGTGGCTGGCAGGATTGGGCTTTGATCTGCTTCACGGCGTGGGCAATTTTGCCATTGTGCTGGCCCTGTTTATGCCTTTGCGGCGGCAGTTAGAGCGGCTGTATAACCCCTGGTGTCGGTGATACATGGACAAATTTACATCACTGGTGAATAAAATGGTTGCTTTTTCTAAATTCTGTGGTAGAATAGCCCTAGTACGAAAAATTAGGGGGAACATTTCATGCCCAGTAAACCCAAGTATTACATTGTAGAAGCTTCTGCGCTGCCGGAGGTGTTTGTGAAAGTGGCCGAATCCAAGCGGCTTTTGCAGACCGGCGAGGCATCCACTGTCAACGAGGCCACCAAGCTTACCGGCATCAGCCGCAGCGCATTTTATAAGTACCGGGATGCGGTGCTGCCCTTTCAGAATATGATGACCGGCCGGATCATTACCTTCCAGTTCATGCTCCAGGATGAAAAGGGTCTGTTGTCTTCTGTGCTGAGCATTTTCGCAGAGCACAAGGCAAATATCCAGACCATCAACTCCATCATTCCCACCAACGGCTGCGCCTTGGTGACCATCACCGCAGAAACCACAGATCTAACGGTGCATTTGGAGGAGCTTTTGAAGATGGTAGGTCAGCTGCCCGGTGTCATTAAAGCCGAAGTGCTGGCAGGCTAACACAATAAAAAACAAGAGCAAGCGTATGTTTACGCTTGCTCTTTTTCTTATTTCATGAACTTGTCGATGGCGCTGCACAGGTCATCGATGGCGTCCTGGTCCCCGGCAGCCACCGCGTCTACCAAACAATGGCGCATGTGGTCTTTTAAGATCACCTTGCCGGTGTTATCCAGGGCAGACCGGACAGCCGCCAGCTGCACCAGAACCTCGGAGCAATCGTAGCCCTCTTCTACCATCCGTTTCACCTTTTCCAGGTGACCTATGGCCCGGGCCAGACGGTTGATTACCGCCTTCTGGTTTTCGTGGACATGGGCGTGGCTGTGGGCTAAGCCGTGGGTGTGCATATAGGCGTGATCATGGGAATGTTCTGCCACTGTTTGCCCTCCTTACATCGTTTTTTCTATCATACATGATTTCAACAAAACTTGCAAGCCCCCCATGGGGATAAACATTGCTGTTGCGGATATAAAACATTTCTGCTATAATGCTATTTGTAAAAGAATGTCCTTTGGAGGATTTTAATATGAGAATGCGAAGAATGAAAAACTTAGAGCCCCGGATGGAAAAGTGCGCTGCCCTGCGGATCGCTGAGCCTGCCAGCTACAAAGGCAAGTGGCGGGATTTGATGCCCGGGTGCACTGCATTGTGGGTGGAGGTTGGCTGCGGCAAGGGTAAATTTACCGCCGAGACTGCCCAGGCCAATCCCCAGGTACTCCTGATCGCTGTGGAGCGCTGCCGGGAGGCCATGGTGGTGGCCATGGAGAAGGCCCGGGATATGGGGCTTACCAATGTGTTTTACATCGACATGGATGTGGCAAGCATAGAGGAAATTTTTGCAACCGAGGAAATTGACCGGCTGTTTATCAACTTCCCCGACCCCTGGCCCAGAAAGAAAAACGCCAAGCGCCGGCTGACCCATCGGAGCTTTTTGGACAAGTACTGCCGGGTAGTACGGCAAGGGGGAGAAATTCACTACAAGACCGACAACGCCCCCCTGTTTGAGTTCTCCGTGGAGGAGTTTGCCGCCTGCGGTCTGGAAGTGAAGAATCTGACTCGGGATCTGCACAAAGACGGCATCGTTGGCATTATGACCGGGTATGAAGAGAAGTTCCACGGCCTTGGTACGCCTATTAACCGGTGCGAGGTGGTGTGCAAGCCCTTTGTGATGCCCCCGGAGGAGAAAAAAGCCAATGACTGAGTATTTTGCAGGCACTTGTGATGTGGCGGTGATCGGCGCAGGCCATGCCGGCATCGAGGCGGCTCTGGCCGCTGCCCGGCTGGGGATGAAAACCATCCTTTTCACCATCAATTTGGACGCTGTGGGCAATATGCCCTGTAATCCTGCCATCGGTGGAACAGGCAAGGGGCATTTGGTGCGAGAATTGGATGCTTTGGGCGGCCAGATGGGTGTGGCGGCGGACAAAGCCTGCATCCAGTATCGGATGCTCAACCGGGGCAAAGGCCCGGCTGTCCACTCTCTGCGGGCTCAGGCAGACCGGCGCAAGTACGGCCGGGTGATGAAACACACCTTAGAGCAGCAGGAAAACTTAGAATTAAAGCAAGCCCACATTGTAAAGCTTTTTGTAGAGGATGGGGCGGTCACAGGTCTGTTGACCCAGTTGGGCGCTCGGTATGATGCGAAAGCTGTGATCATTGCCACGGGAACATTTTTAGACAGTACCATCGTGATCGGCGAATCTGTGGAGGTTTCCGGCCCGGACGGCATGCATGCCGCTGTGGGTCTGGGAGAGAATTTGCGTCAGCTGGGGCTTTCCTTGCGGCGTTTTAAAACCGGCACGCCTCCCAGAATCAACCGCAGAAGCATCGATTTTTCCAAAATGGAGCTGCAGGCGGGAGATGAGACTCCCGAGCCGTTCTCCTTCCGGACAGAGCATAAGGTAGAGAACCAAGCGGTTTGTTATCTGACCTATACCAACGAAAAGACCCATGAAATTATCCGGCAGAATCTGCACCGCAGCCCCATGTATGACGGCACGATCATGGGCGTTGGCCCTCGGTACTGCCCCAGTATTGAAACCAAGATCGTCCGCTTTGCGGAGAAGACCCGCCATCAGCTGTTCGTTGAGCCTTGCGGCTTGGACACGGAGGAAATGTACATTCAAGGCTTTTCTTCGTCCCTGCCGGAGGATGTGCAGCTGCAAATGCTGCGGACCATTCCGGGCTTGGAGCAGGCGGAAATGATGCGCCCGGCCTATGCCATTGAGTATGAGTGCATCGACCCGACGCAGCTGTTGCCCACTTTGGAGTGCAAGAAGATCTCCGGCCTTTACGGCGCAGGACAGTTTAACGGCACTTCCGGTTATGAAGAAGCGGCGGTACAGGGTTTGGTGGCAGGCGTCAACGCGGCGTTGAAGCTGCAGGGCAAGCCCCCTATGATTTTGACCCGGGACACCAGCTATATTGGCACGCTGATCGATGATCTGGTCACCAAGGGCACAGAAGAACCCTACCGGATCATGACAAGCCGGTCGGAGTATCGGCTGCTGCACCGGCAGGATAACGCCGACCAGCGGCTGACCCACATCGGCGCGGCGGTTGGGCTTGTAAGCCCGGAAAGACTCCGGCAGGTGGAAGAAAAATATGCCCAGGTGGAAAAGGAGATCGCCCGGCTGGAAGCAAATGGCGTGCCTGCATCGGAGGAACTGAATAGGATGCTCGCCCTGCGGGATTCTGCGCCTGTTAATAATTCTGCAAGGCTTGCCGACCTACTGCGCCGCCCCCAGGTCAGCTATGATGACATTGCCCCCTTTGACCCCCAGCGGCCTTCCTTGCCCGAGGGGGTGAAGCAGGCGGTGGAAATTCAGGTCAAGTATGCCGGCTACCTTGCCCGGCAGGAAAAGCAGGTGGAGGTCTTCCGGAAAGAGGAAAGCCGATTGCTTCCCGAAGATCTGGACTATGAAGCCATTGCGGGGCTTC
>JAZREX010000117.1:0-6825 GCA_045661025.1 Faecousia sp.
TTTCCCAAGGTAAACAGAGCCGTCCAAGGATTGACGCCCAGTAATTCTTCAAATCCCATACACTAGCTCCTTTCTTGTATTTGCCAAAGAACCGATTAGTTCACAGCAAACAAAATCAAGAAAGAGATCAAAAGTGCGTAAATACCTGTGGTTTCCGCAATGGCACAGCCCATGATCATGGTGCTGCGAAGATTACCGGCAGCTTCCGGCTGCCGGGCCATGCCCTCCAATGCCTTACCAACCGCATTACCTTCACCGATACCGGGGCCGATCGCTCCGATACCCATACACAAACCTGCACCGATGGCACAGCCAGCCTTCATGATATAATAACCTAATTCCATAATGATTTCCTCCTTATTGTATATCCAGTTTTATTTATTACTTTTTATCATCTGCCGGAGGCGGACAAGCGCCTGCGATATACACCATGCTGAGCAAAGTAAACACATACGCCTGAACAAATCCGGAAAATAGATCAAAATAGACAGATAATACTGCGGGAATTCCCAATGCCAAAATAGGCACACCGGTTAAAATCCCCGTGGCTTGAAGCAGGCCAAACAATCCCAACACCCCAGAGATGATTCCGAAAATCAGGAAAGCCACTTTTTTCTTTTTCTTCCAAACAAAATACAGCGCTGCTGCCAATGCCAACAGCACACAACTGACAACCACGCCGCTTCCTGCGATTCCATTGAGCACCAAACTGGAAACCATGCTCAGCGCCATATATAAAATACCGGTGATCACACCGCCGCCGGCCACATTGCCAAAGTGACGGAAGGCCATAGAAACCGGCTGGGCGATCTCAGAGATAATATTCATCGGGGTCATCACCACAATCGGTTCGGTGAATCCCTTCAGCCAGCCAAGCAGTCCGTTGTTTTTAATGTTGTTGTACCAGATGATCGCCGTGACCATCAACGACCACACCAAAGTACAGCTAAGGTCTGCGGTAGAGGATCTCAAAAAGCCAGTCAATCCAATGAAAGAACCGCAGATACTGCTTAGAAAAATCGTGCCGATAAAAGGCATCCAACGGGCATTATGAGGTCCCATGGTCTCCACGACCATAGTGTGCAGCATCATCACACCCTTTTCCACTAGCACCTGTTTTCCATCCGGGTATTTCTTTAGATTTCTACCCAGCAGTACACCTGCAATTCCTAAAAGCAATGCGACCAAAAATACAGACACCGTGGTCTGGGTAATGGGGATCCCCCCGAATATAGGAATATAGAAATAGATATACGCGCCGGTGACATTTACATTCATGTGGTCTCATCACCTGACTTTCTAAAAAATTCTGCCACAGTCAAGATCGGTCTTACAAAAACAAGTGGCAGTACCGTAGGCAGCAAACTGCACCATCCGCTTTTTATGCAGGCAAACAGAATAACAAACACCAAAATGATTCGCACCAGATAGGAAGTCTTCAACAGTGCCTGTCCGCCCTTGACATCCTGGGCCTGGGCCTTATCCGCCGCCAGACTGGTACAAACAGCCATAAAGAAGAAATTCAAAATAGATACCACGCCCCCTGCCAGTCCTCCCAGCAGCACCGGACTGTCCAGTTTTCCCAAAAGGCCATAAACACCCAGCATGATACCAACACAAATCACCATACCCAGAGCAATGACTGCAGTTTCCCGAAATACAATATTCTTTCCCTTCATAGAAGCTCCTTAATTGTGTTGGTTGAATCCAGTTGGCGGCACATCGTCTTGCTTGGAATCACTCATGGCTTCCATAGCTTTTAGGCTGGTACGCAGTCCATCGATCGCCACAATGATCCCAAGGATGACAGATACAATGATCACCCAATTCCCCCAGGAAAACTGACTTTTCAGCCACAATGCCAGCAGCAAAAAGCCAAGGGGCGGCAATGCCACACTCAGCCCCAACTGTGTCAACCAAACGAGCTGCTTTGCCCATTTCATCCGCCTCACCGCCTTTTTATGCTTTTTCAGTATAATAATACTTTATCTATATTACAAAAGCAAGAATATTTTGTGAACAATATCAACAGAAATCCCGAAAGATTTAGGGAAAGTACTTTTCATTTCCCCAAAAATATAGTAAACTATACATAAACACCTGTGAGGAGAATTGCCGTGAACGAAATGGAAATTTTACAAGGCACCATTGCCGCCGTTGTCTTTCAAAACTACGACAACGGCTATAGCGTGCTGCGGTTGCAATGCCAGGACGGACAAACAGTCACGGTGGTAGGCACGATCCCTCTGCCCGCTGTAGGGGAGCAGCTGATGGTTACAGGCCGTTGGAGCACCCATTCTAGCTACGGCAGACAATTCGATGCCGAATTTTTAGAGCGGCTGATGCCCCAGACCTCGCAGCAAATTCTCAAGTACTTATCCGGCCGGGTCATCAAAGGGATTGGTCCAAAAATCGCCGCCCGCATCGTAGATAAATTTGGGGATAACACCCTTTTTGTCATGGAACGGGAGCCTCATCGTCTGGCGGAAGTTGCCGGCATCACCGCCGCACGCGCCACCGCCATTGGGGAAGAATTCCGCCTGCAGGTAGGAATCCGGCATTTAATGGAGTTTTTTGCCCTCCATAATCTAAGCGCAGAGCTGGCAGTCAAAACCTATAAACGCTATGGGGAAACTGCCATGGATATGCTTTATGACAATCCCTACCTTCTCACAGAAGCAGAGCTGGACGCTCCCTTCGGCGCTGTGGATCAATTTGCCATTGAACTGGGTGTAGAAGCAGATGACCCCCGCCGGGTGGATGCTGCTGTTTTGTTTGAACTGCATTATAATCTCACCGCTGGTCACAGTTTTCTGCCAGAGAACAAACTTCTGGCAGCCACCGCCACGCTTTTAAGCTTAGAGCCGGATGTCATCGCCCAGAGTATCCTTCGTTTGGTGGAATCCAGGCAGCTGGCCAGAGATTTTCTGGCAGGGATTTATATCCTATATCTGCCTAAAGCTTACGAAGCAGAAGTCCATGTCAGCGGGCGTTTACTGCAGCTGGCGCAAACAACTTATCCTGCCCCTGCCCGAGAAGAGGCCCTTTTAAAAAAAACCGCCAAGGACAGCCATTTAGACTATTCAGCCCAGCAAGAAGATGCGATCCGCGCCGCCATGACAAAGGCGCTTCTTCTGATCACCGGCGGCCCTGGCACAGGTAAAACAACTATTCTTAACGGCATCCTCTCCTTATACGAGCATATGGGACTAAATTGTCTGCTGGCAGCCCCCACTGGGCGGGCAGCAAAACGGCTTACCGAGGTCACCGGCCGGGATGCTTCTACCATTCATAGACTCTTGGAGGCAACCATTGATCCCCAGACAGATCTTTTATACTTTGCCAAAAACGAAAGCAATCCATTAAAAGCAGATGCGATTATTGTAGATGAGATGTCCATGGTGGACATCATGTTGCTGCACAACTTGTTGCAGGCCATTCCCAATAACTGCCGCCTAATCTTGGTCGGCGATCCGGATCAACTGCCCCCGGTAGGCCCTGGTTTCCCCTTCCATGATATGCTCCGCAGCGGAGTACTTCCGTCAGTCCGTTTGACAGAAATTTTCCGCCAGGCCCAGGAAAGCTTGATCGTTATGAACGCCCATCGGGTAAACCGTGGGGAACTTCCCTGTTTAACCGATGTAAAAAATGACTTTTTCTTTTTGAAGGCACGTTCCGATGAAGAAGTTGGAGATTTGATCGTCGGGCTATGCAACACAAGACTTCCTAAAAACATGGGCATTCCCCCGGAACAAATCCAAGTACTCTCCCCCACCAAAAAAGGGGCAGCCGGTACTGTCCAGTTAAACAAGCGCTTACAAGCCAGTTTGAATCCCCCCTCCCCCAACATACGAGAAAAGCAATACGGCGACTTTTCCTTCCGGGAGGGTGACCGGGTGATGCAAATTCGTAACAACTACGACATCCTCTGGAAGAAAACCGACGGACGCCAGGTGGGTACAGGTATTTTTAACGGTGATGTCGGGGTTATTTCCCAGATTGATCCTGCCATGGAGCAAATCACCGTTCTCTTTGACGACCGCATTGCGGTATATGATTTCACCCAGCTAAACGAGCTGGAACCTGCCTATGCTATGACCGTGCATAAAAGCCAAGGTAGTGAATATCGGGCAGTTATACTTGCTGCCTGGAACGGCTCCCAGTATTTGCTCAACCGCAGCGTTTTATATACCGCAATTACCCGGGCCCGTGAGCTTTTGATCATTGTGGGCAGAACAGAAACTGTGCAACATATGACCCAAAACGGCAAAACCGGCCGTAGATATACCGGATTAAAATTACGGCTGCAGGAGCAAGGAGGTAGCCAATGTTAAGAAGGCTATTTCCTTTGCTGTTTCCTCCCAAGTGTATTTTCTGCCAAAATATTTTGGAGAAAGAGGAAACAGACCTATGCCATAGCTGCCGGATTTCTATTGAAGAATATGGAAGCGGAAAAAGAAATATACAATTTATTGCGAAATGGACAGCAATGTGGTATTATAGCGGTAATATCCGAGAAAGCATCCATCGGTATAAGTTCTACCGCCACCAAAGCTACAGCAAAGCATACGGCCGTTTCCTGGCAATGCACCTGCTGCAGTCAGGCCTTTTGGAAGAAACCGATTGCCTCACATGGGTGCCTACCTCCTTTTTTAGGCGCATGCGCCGGGGCTATGACCAATCCAAAGAAATTGCCCAGGAAGTTTCAAGACACCTGGAAATCCCTCTGGCTCGCACCCTTATCAAACACCGCCATACCCCGCCCCAATCCACTATCCGGGGCATAGCCCAACGCCGGGCTAATATCCTTGGCGCTTACCATGTGCCCAAAAAGGCAGATATCCGCGGAAAGCGGATATTGCTAATCGATGATATTCTTACCACCGGCTGCACTGCAACAGAGTGCGCTAAAATGCTAAATCTTGCCGGTGCAAAAAAAGTAAATTTTGCTGCACTGGCTGCAGTATCTCACGATAAAACAAGTAGGTGAAATATATGGCTTTTCAATTCTTTTCCCATGACCTGGGCATCGACCTGGGCACTTCCAATGTACTGATCAATGTAGATGGCAGAGGCCTTGTGATCCGGGAACCTTCTGTGGTTGCCATGGATAAAAACACCGGCAAGCTATTACAGGTCGGCTCTGCCGCCAGAAACATGATGGGCCGGACACCTGGAAACATTGTGGCTTTGCATCCGTTGAAGGACGGTGTCATTTCTGACCAGGAGATGACTGTAAACATGCTTCAGGTGCTGTTTAACAGCGCTGCGAAATCCTCTCTGTTCACCCCGAAACCCCGCGTGGTTATCAGCGTTCCCAGCGGTATCACCGAAGTAGAAGAGCGAACTGTTATCAACGCCGCTTTGGAAGCCGGTGCCCGCCGAGTGTACCTCATTGAAGAACCTTTGGCTGCTGCTATCGGCGCAGGTCTTGACATCAGCGGCCCTATGGGACACATGGTGGTAGATATTGGCGGTGGCACCACTGATATTGCGGTCTTGACTATGAACGGCGTTGCCGTTTCCTCCTCTTTAAAAATCGCCGGTGTTGCCTTTGACGAGGCCATTGCCCGCCACGTCCGCCGGGTACACGGCATTGTGATCGGTCAAACCACCGCAGAAGATGTAAAGATCCAAATTGGCTGTGTCTATCCCCGACAGGAGGATCTAAGCATGTTGGTCAAGGGCAGAGATGCAAAGACCGGTATGCCCCGGGAAGTAACATTGATGTCTTCTGAAATCTACAAGGTGCTCAGCCGTCTTGCAAAGATGATCGGTGACGAGATCCTGTCAGTCCTGGAAGACACCTCTCCGGAGCTGGTAGGAGACATTGCAGACAACGGCATCACCCTCACCGGCGGTGGCTGTCAAATTGCCGGCATGGACCGGATGCTCTCCGAGCAGACCGGCATCCCCTGCACCATTGCCGACGACCCGGATTCCTGTGTGGCCTACGGCTGCGGCAAGAGTCTTTCCTGGATTAACCACATGACAGAAGGCCCTATCAACCTGGCCAGAAAACGGCTAATGCGGGAAGGTCTATAAAAAACAAAGCCACCGATGCGCTTAGCACCGGTGGCTTTTTTCTACAAAAATACGCTCTGTGGATAATCCACAGAGCGTTATTTTTATTCTTCGTCTTCGTCCTCGTCCAAGGAGAACTCCAACAGTTCGCCGCACTCAGGACATTCGATAGAGCCCTCTTCCAGTGTTTGCTCGTCGAAATCCACAACGTTGCCGCAGGAGGGACACTTTACCTCGTAAATGGTAGTTTCTTCGTCGCCGAAATCAAAACCTTCATCCTCGAAGTCGTCCTCATCGTACTCGTCGTCGTAGTCCTCATCAAAGTCCTCTTCCTCATCCAGGATGAAGTCTTCAATGGCATCCAGATCCTCTTCGATCTCGTCCAACTCGTCAGAGATCGCAATGGTGGTCTCTTCGATGTCGGTCAGCCGCTTGGCGATATCGCCCAGCAGGTCTACGATGGAAGCGATCATCTTGCCTTCCGGCTTTTCGGTGTCCAGATTCAGGCCATCCATCAGGCCCTTCTGGTAAGCAGCCTTTTCAGAAATAGTCATAAGATTCTCCTTATTTTGCACGACCCAGGTATTCACCGGTGGTGGTGTCGATCTGGATCTTCTCACCCTCGTTGATGAACAGAGGCACCTTCACCTCAGCGCCAGTCTCCAAAGTAGCAGGCTTCAGGGTGTTGGTAGCAGTGTTGCCGGCAAAGCCAGGCTCGGTGGAAGTAACTTCCAGCTCCACAAAACGGGGAGGCTCCACGCCAAAGACATTGCCCTTGTAGCTCATGACAGTGCAGGTATC
>JAZREX010000118.1:0-17074 GCA_045661025.1 Faecousia sp.
GTGCCCTGACGCTTGTTTGCCAGGTGGTTCTTAACCATGTCATGGACAACAGCAGCGTTGGGGGTAATGCCGAACACAGCGTCGGAAAGCTCGATCTGGCCAACCTGCTTGCCGGACATATCATAAACGTCAGTAAGCATGATTTAAGATCTCCTTTCCTTAGCCTCTTGCGGAAGCCTTCTGGGGATTTCTGCCGCAAGCCTTCTGCGGGTTCTTGCTGATGTCTGCAGCAGCCTGCTTGATCTTGTTGTTCTTAACGGTGTTGCGGATGTAGACCAGACCGCCCTTAGGACCAGGGATGGCGCCGCGGATAACGATCATGTTCAGCTCTGCATCTACCTTAACAACTTCCAGGTTCTCGATGGTCACCTGCTCGTTGCCCATCTGACCGGCGCCAATCTTGCCGGGGAAGATACGGGACTGGTGAGAAGATGCGCCCATAGAACCAGCGTGACGGTGAACAGGCCCGCCGCCGTGGGTCATGTCAGTACGGTGTGCGCCATGACGCTTGATAACGCCCTGGTAGCCGTGACCCTTGGAAATACCGGTGACATCGATCATGTCGCCAGCTGCGAAGGTGTCAGCCTTCACAACGTCGCCCACATTCAGAGCGGAAACGTCTTCCAGACGGAACTCCTTCAGGTGCTTCTTAGCCTCAACGCCAGCCTTCTTCAGGTGGCCAGCCTCAGGCTTGCTCAGCTTGGACTCCTTGACATCCTCAAAGCCCAGCTGTACGGCTTCATAGCCGTCAGTTTCAGTGGTCTTCTTCTGAGTGACGACACAGGGACCTGCTTCCACAACGGTAACAGGGATTACCTTGCCGCTCTCATCGAAGATCTGGGTCATGCCCACTTTCTTGCCGATGATTGCTTTTTTCATCTTGGTTTTCTCCTTTTTAGGTTATTGGTTGACGCGGGCCATTGGGTAGCCTTTGTCAACATGACCCGTCCGCCCGATGCTATAACAGTGCGGGCAGCGGTGAATTCCTATATTTAATGTATAGGAATTACAGCTTTATCTCTATCTCAACGCCAGCGGGAAGATCCAGGCTCATCAGAGCCTCAACAGTCTTCTGGTTGGGGTTGAGGATATCGATCAATCTCTTGTGGGTTCTACGCTCGAACTGCTCACGGCTGTCCTTGTACTTGTGAACAGCGCGAAGGATAGTCACAACTTCCTTCTTGGTGGGCAGCGGGAGGGGGCCAGAAACAGCTGCGCCGTTACGCTTAGCGGTTTCTACGATCTTTGCTGCGCTGGAATCGATGAGCTGATGGTCATAAGCCTTCAGCCGGATGCGAATCATTTCCTGATTTGCCATGGTTTGTTTTTCCTCCTTGAATTCGTACTCAGTTTCGTGGTACCTGGGTACGGTGAATTGCGTGTCCACGCTATCGTGCGTATCATTCCGAGCCAAGAAAAATGGCCGACGCGAGGCCGACCCTTCCCCTGCCGCAGCGATATACGCAGCGCAAAACAGAAGCAATTCAGCCGCCCGATGACCGGACATACTCCGCAGAAGTTACCGCTTTTGGGGCGCAATCTCCTGCATCATCGCAGTGCGTGCGCATAGTATCCCTACACACGCTCGATTATGATACCACCGGTTTTCTCTTTTGTCAAGCACTTTTTCGGAGTTTTTCACAAAATTTCCTAGAATTTTTCGTGCAAAACAGAGAAGTTCCTTTTTGTCTTTTTACAGCAAAAAAGGAGGGGGAAATCCCCCTCCTTTATACATTATAATATATACATTTATGCCTTAAACCGAGGATGGCAGGTCAGTTGCACACCTAGGCGCTTAAATACCTGCTCATCCACTGCAGACAAGATCACCGAGGAGTGTACCTGGCAGCCCCGGAGCTTACTCAGCTGTTCCATGGCCTTTTCCGCCACCGGGTCTGTGGCTGCGCTGATACTCAGAGCGATCAGCACCTCGTCGGTATGAAGCCGGGGGTTACGGTTGCCCAAATGGTCAACCTTCAAATGCTGGATAGGATCGATGACCCTGGGAGAGATCAAATGCAGCTCATCGGGTATTTTTCCCAATGCCTTCAAAGCATTTAGCAGCAGCGCAGCAGACGCGCCCAAAAGCGCAGAGGTTTTTCCGGTAACGATGGTGCCATCCGGCAATTCCATCGCCGCCGCAGGCTTGCCGGTTTGCTCCGCCATCGCAAGCGCCGCAGGCACAACCCGACGGTCCTGCTCGCTGACCCCTACCTTTTTCATCAAAAGCTCCAGCTTCAACACCTGGTCATTTCCCGCTTTTCCTTGCTTTTGATCGCATAGTGCAGCATAGTAACGGCGCAGGATCTCCTGGCAAGACGCCTGGCGGGCTGCCTCGTCATCCACGATGCAGTTGCCCACCATATTAACACCCATATCTGTGGGAGATTTATAAGGACAGTGCCCCAAGATCCGCTCAAACATAGCCGCCAGCAACGGGAACGCTTCCACATCCCGGTTATAGTTTACCGTGGTCTGACCGTAAGCTTCCAGATGGAAAGGATCGATCATATTCACATCGCTTAGATCTGCAGTGGCCGCTTCATAAGCCAAGTTCACCGGGTGGTTCAGAGGCAAATTCCACACCGGGAAGGTTTCAAACTTTGCATAACCTGCCCGGACGCCCCGCTTATGCTCATGATAGAGCTGGCTCATACAGGTAGCCAACTTGCCGCTGCCAGGGCCAGGAGCTGTGACCACCACCAATTCCCGGGTGGTTTCAATGAAGTCGTTTTTGCCGTAACCGTCCTCGCTGACGATGTGGGAGATGTTGGAAGGATAGCCCTCAATATCATAATGATGATACACCCGAATTCCCATGCTCTCCAGACGTGCCTGGAACGCCCGGGTGATATCCTTATCCACATAGCGAGTCAACACCACAGAGCTGACGTACAAACCAAAATCCCGGAATATGTCAATGAGTCGAATGACATCCCGATCATATGTGATTCCCAGATCTCCCCGGATCTTATTTTTCTCAATATCTGCAGCATTAATGGCAATCACCATCTCCGCCTTTTCCTTCAACTGCAACAGCATCTGCAGCTTACTGTCCGGACGGAAACCCGGCAGCACCCGAGAAGCGTGGTTATCATCATACAGCTTTCCGCCAAACTCCAAGTACAGCTTTCCGCCAAACTGTTCGATCCGGCTACGGATATGGGAAGACTGACTATTAATATATAACGCATTATCAAAGGCAACGGGCATCATTTCCATTTCCCTCTTTTCCGTTGTTATTTTACATATATTTTATATTGTATAAGAAAGGTAAAAAAATAGCAAGAATTTTTATCTGGAAATCTCGTTGACACCCGGTTTTTTTCATGCTAGGATGAGCTTATATAGGCTGAGAGGACTCGAACCCAAATAGGTTTTCAGACGCCTGCATTCCCCCAGTCCATCAGAAAATCCCTTGATAATACACAAAGTATTATCTTCGTGATTTTCTTTGTCTTGGAAAATGCAGACGGCCGAAAACTGCAAAGCACCTCTCAGTATGAAATTTTTGATTGTTTTTTGGCGCAGATGACGCCGCCTTGCTGACGCAAGGCAAGTAAGATAAGGCAAAAAATAACAAAAAGAGCTGCTGAGAGGCTGTTTCGGTTCGAGTCCTCTCAGCCTAAAGGAGTAAACACATGGACGCCTTTTCCCGCAGCAGTCTGCTCTTAGGCCCACAGGCCATGAAAAAACTGAAACATGCCAAGGTTGCAGTCTTCGGATTGGGCGGCGTTGGCGGATATGTTGTAGAGGCCTTGGCCCGCACCGGCATAGGGGCATTGGAACTGATCGACCATGACAGTATCAGTTTGACCAATATCAACCGGCAGATCTTAGCCACCCACAGCACCATAGGTATGGGCAAGGCCGAAGCGGCCAAAGCTCGGGTCTTGGATATCAATCCAGACATTCAAGTAACCGTTCGGGATGCCTTTTTCGGCCCGGACACCGCCCACACCTTTGTCTTTTCCGAGTATAGCTATGTAGTAGACGCCATCGACACCGTTACCGGAAAACTGGCGCTGATCACCGCTGCCAAGGAAGCAGGCGTTCCCATTATCTGCTGTATGGGCACCGGCAACAAGTTAGATCCCTCCAAATTCCAGATTGCCGACATTTCCAAAACCTCTGTGTGTCCCCTGGCCCGGATTATGCGAAAAGAATGTGCAAAAAGAGGTCTTAAGCAGGTAAAGGTCTTGTTTTCTACAGAAGATCCCATTCCCGCTCAAACCGATTCTTTAGAAGAGTTACCCCAGGGCCGCAGAAGCCTGCCGGGCTCTGTTGCTTTTGTCCCCTCAGTAGCAGGTCTTCTAATCGCCGGCGAAGTAATCCGGGACTTGACCCGATAAGAACCAAACCCACGCCATGGACTTTTACAGTCCATGGCGTTCTCTTTTTCTGCTGCGTAACATAGGTTTTTCCGCTTTATGGGTTGATTCAACCGACAAATTGTTGTACAATATCTGTATGTTTTTACGAAAAGAGGGACATAAGATGCGTATTGTGGTAAAAGTCGGTACTTCTACTTTGGCCCATGCCAGCGGACGGCTGAATATCCGGCGGGTAGAGCTTCTGTGCAAGGTGCTCAGCGATTTAAAAAATGCAGGAAATGAGATCGTGCTGGTTTCCTCCGGCGCCATCGGTATGGGCGTAGGCAAGCTGGGACTTTCCGGCCGTCCTGCAGATATGCCCGGCAAACAAGCTGCCGCAGCGGTGGGTCAATGCGAATTGATGTACACCTATGACAAGCTGTTTTCTGAGTATCACCACACCGTCGCCCAGATCCTTCTCACCGCTGACGATGTTCAGGACAGCCGCCGCAGCTGCCATGTCCATGACACGCTGGAGCGGCTTCTGGAGTTGGGAGCACTTCCCATTATCAACGAAAACGATGCTGTAGCCGTAGATGAGATCGGCATCCAGACCACCATCGGTGAAAACGACACCCTGTCTGCCATTGTGGCGAAACTGGTGGGAGCAGATCTTTTAATTCTTCTCTCGGATATTGACGGTCTTTACACCGCTGACCCTAGGAAAGACCCCGCCGCCACCTTGATCCCCCTGGTCGAAGAAATCTCTCCGGATATCTTGGCTCTGGCCGGTGGCAGCGGCAGCAGCTTAGGCACTGGCGGTATGGCCACCAAGCTGAAAGCCGCTTGTCTTGCCACGGACGCCGGTATTGACATGGTGATCGCCAATGGCGAAGATCCGGAGCTGCTGTACCCGCTGATTGAGAACGCCCCTGTAGGCACCCGCTTCGTAGGAAAGAGGGGCTAAGCATGACAACACTAGAAATTTTACAAGCAGCCAAGGCCTGCGCCCCTTCTCTGGCAGCCTATACCACCCAAGAAAAAAATAACGCGCTGGCTGCTATGGCTGATACTTTACTCTTACATACCGATGCCATTTTACAGGCAAACGCTCAGGATTGCGATGCTGCCAAAAAACATTTGTCTGTATCTATGCTGGACCGTCTGGCACTGACAAAGGATCGGATCGCAGCCATGGCAGATGGTATCCGCCAAGTCATTGACCTTCCCGATCCGGTAGGCTCTGTTCGCAAGCAGATCCTCCGCCCCAACGGCATGGTGATTTCCCAGGTTGGTGTGGCTATGGGCGTCATTGCCATCGTATATGAGAGCCGTCCCAACGTTACCTCCGACGCAGCAGCTCTGGCATTAAAAGCCGGCTCTGCCTGTGTGCTGCGCAGCGGCAAGGACGCCTTCCAGTCTGCGGGCGCCATTGTGAACGCTTTGCAGGCAGGTTTAACCTCTGTAGGCTTTGCAAAGGATCTGATCCAACTGATCCAGGATACCTCCCGGCAAAGTGTTACCGACTTAATGGAAGCCGTAGGTTATGTAGATCTTTTGATCCCCCGGGGCGGCGCCGGATTGATCCGGGCCTGTACGGAAGGAGCAAAAGTGCCCTGTATTCAAACCGGCACCGGCATCTGCCATATCTATGTAGATAAGGATGCTGACCTGGATAAGGCAATCAATATTCTGGAAAACGCAAAAACCAGCCGTCCTTCCGTGTGCAACGCCGCAGAGTGCTGTCTGGTACACAAAGATATCGCGCAAATCTTCCTGCCTATGGTGTATGACCGGTTGACGAAAAATCGTCAGGAAAACCCAGTGCAGCTGCGACTGGACAAGGCTGCTGCCGCCATCATCCCCGGGCAAGTCGCCACAGAGGAAGACTTTGACACAGAATTCTTAGATTATATTTTAGCTGTTAAAGTGGTAGAAGATGTACAGCAGGCCATCAGCCATATCGCTGCCCACTCCACAGGCCATAGCGAGTGCATCGTAACAGAAAACAAAGACGCATCCGACCTATTTACCCGTATGGTGGACAGCGCTGCAGTCTATATAAACTGCTCTACCCGATTCACCGACGGCGGTGAATTCGGCTTAGGCTGCGAGATCGGCATTTCCACCCAGAAGCTTCACGCCCGCGGACCTATGGGCTTGGAGGAGATCTGTTGCTACAAATATGTGATCACCGGCGACGGCCAGATCCGTTAAATCTAAAAGAACAAAAAAGGACAGCTGAAGGGCTATCGGCGTTCGATTCCCCGAAGCTTAAGGAGGAACAACTATGAATACATTTGGTTTTATTGGCACCGGCAATATGGGCGGTGCTTTGGCAAAGGCCGCTGCCAAAACACTCCGTCCGGAAGCATTGTTTTTGGCCGATGCCTGCGCCGAAAAAGCCCAAGCTCTAGCAGATTCCTTAGGCTGTCAAGCCACCGATGCGAAGACTCTGGCCCAAACATGTAATTACATTTTCCTGGGTGTAAAGCCCCAGGTAATGGGAACTATGCTATCCGAAATTGCCCCGGTACTGGCTGCACGCAATGACAGCTTCGTGCTGATCTCTATGGCTGCCGGTATCTCTCTTGCGCTACTGCAGCAAATGTTAGGCAAGAACTACCCCATCATCCGCATTATGCCCAACCTTCCCGTCAGCGTTGGCAGCGGTGTCATTCTGTTTGACACCACCGACAATGTAACCCAGGAGCAGACTGCCCGGTTCTGCCGTGTGTTGGAAAAGGCCGGTCTTGTAGACCATCTGCCGGAAAAGCTGATCGATGCAGCCAGCGCGGTGTCCGGCTGCGGCCCTGCCTTTGTCAGTCTGTTTGTAGAAGGTCTGGCAGATGGAGCAGTCGCCTGCGGTCTTCCCCGGGATAAGGCTCTGGCCTACGCCGCCCAGACCTTGGAGGGTACTGCCCGGATGCTTCGGGAAAGCGGCATGCACCCCGGTGCGCTAAAAGATGCGGTTTGCTCCCCTGGCGGCACCACCATCGCAGGTGTGCTGGCTATGGAAGCCCAAGGGGCTCGCAGCGCTGCTGCCGAGGGTGTTGTGGCTGCCTATGAGCGCACCTTGGAGCTGGTACAATAAAAATTTTTGGAAATTGAAAAAAATTGTTTTACAAAGGCTTTTCCTTGTATTATAATAGGAAAGTAAATTGACACGCAGCTTACGCTGCAATCTTTGTCAGTTAGGAGTGTTGTATATGAGCCGGATGTTAGGTACCGTTTCTATGGGTGTCCGCGCTCCCATCATCCGCCAGGGCGATAATCTGGTGGATATCGTTACAGACTGCATTCTCCAGGCTATCCGTGAGGACAATCTGACCCCCCACGACCGGGATGTAGTTGCTATGACCGAAGCCATCGTTGCTCGGGCACAAGGAAATTATGCCAGCGTTGATAACATTGCACAGGATGTACGCGCCAAGTTTGGCGGCGACACTGTAGGTGTGATCTTCCCCATTTTAAGCCGTAACCGTTTTGCCATCTGCCTGCGGGGCATTGCCAAGGGCTGCAAGAAGGTCGTGCTGATGCTCAGCTACCCCTCCGATGAAGTGGGCAATCACCTCATTGATTGGGATTTGATGGACAAGCACAATGTAGATCCCTATAAGGATATTCTGGACGAAAGCAAATACCGTGAGCTGTTTGGCTATATCAAGCACCCCTTTACCGGTGTGGATTATGTAGAATACTACAGCGATCTGATCCGTCAGTGCGGCGCTGAAGTAGAAGTGGTGTTTGCCAACAACCCCAGAGCAATTTTGAACTATACCAAAAATGTACTGACCTGCGATATTCATACCCGGGCCAGAACCAAGCGGCTTTTGAAGGAAGCCGGTGCCCAGATCGTATACGGTCTGGACGAGATCATGACCGCTCCCATCGACGGCAGCGGCTACAATGAAAACTACGGTTTGTTGGGCTCTAACAAGTCCACCGAAGATGCTGTAAAGCTGTTCCCCCGGGATTGCCAGCAGCTGGTGCTGGATATCCAGGCAAAGCTTCTGGAGGCCACCGGCAAGAAGATGGAAGTCATGGTTTACGGCGACGGTGCATTCAAAGATCCTGTGGGTAAGATTTGGGAACTGGCTGACCCTGTGGTCTCCCCCGCCTACACCCCCGGTCTGGAAGGCACACCCAACGAGCTGAAGCTGAAGTACCTGGCTGATAACGACTTTGCAAACCTCTCCGGTGATGCGCTGCAAAACGCCATCAAGGAGAAGATCCAGCAGAAGGACGGCTCCAGCCTGGTGGGCAACATGGCTGCCCAGGGCACTACCCCCCGTCGGCTGACCGACCTGATCGGCTCTTTGTGCGATCTGACCTCCGGCTCCGGTGATAAGGGTACTCCCATTATCTATATCCAGGGTTACTTCGATAACTACACCAATGACTAAGCCACAAAAGAGCGTGTTGCAAATGCAACACGCTCTTTTTTTATCCATTATTTTCACTTTGGGAAGATAGCTGCAAAAACGATAGCATCTTTTTCATATCCCGGCTGCCAGACTGACTTACATCCGCATTGGCCCGCAATTCTCGGACAGTTCTTCCCAGATCCCCCCGGGTCAGCATCCGCAGCCACCGCACCACCTGGTACACAGGAAGCAGCCACTTATGCTTTTGCAGCACCGGATACTCTGCTTTTAAATAATCATAGGGCATAAATACCCGGCGCAAAAGCAAATATTTCATCCTTCCGCCCATTTTTGCCTGACCAAAGGCTGCCCGGTTATCTTTATCCCCATAGACACCGGCCCGCAGAATATAATCTCCCATAGAAAGCACCGGCGCATCCGGTGTCACCCCTGAAAACCAATATTCTGACAACTGCCGGGCGGCATTGCCAAAGGCTGCCAACCCACCGCGCTGCAACATCTGCTCCCGCTCCCCAAGATCATGGTCTACCCGATGATTTAAAATCCACAGATCCAAAAAAGACCGCACGCCGCAGCCGCCGGCTTCAAAATGCAACGCCATATGGGCGATATGGTAAAAATAGAACAGCCCATCCGGCAGACAATAACAGAAACTGCCAGATCGCTCCGGATATGCCATATCCCAAATTTTTTGGATCAATTCCCGGGTTTCTGGCTTGGCATAACGCTCCGGAAGGGCATCAAAATGCAATTCCAAATGGACACCCTCCGGAGAAAAAAGAGAAATATCATGGTCGGTTTTTACACCGCTTCTGGTTTCATACCCCAGCTTTTCTTTCAGCAATTGGATACCCCGGGACAGATCCTCCGGGTGTACCAAAATATCAATATCACAGCTAGTGCGCATCCAAGGCGCAGGATAAAAATTTCTAAGCACAGTTCCCTTTAAGGGAATATAGGGAATCTGCCCCTCCTGGAACACACCACTAATTTGCTCATACGCAAAATTCAACTGTACATACCGCCATAGCGCCTGCATAGGCATCTGCCGAAAGGTCAAGCTTGTCGCATCGTCTTTCAAACATCCCAGACTCTCCAAAGCCTGTCCCACAATGTGGGCCACATCGTGCCGACGTGACATGGTAAGCAACGCATCCAAGCTTTCAGGAGAAAGGTCATTGCATAGGCTTTTCGGTGCTGCACCCCCGCAGATCTGCCAGGATAACAGCTGCATAAAAAGCATTTGTTCCATGTTTTCTCCTTTCCCTGTAAAATAGTGTGTATTCTAGGATTTTCTCCACACCATTTTATTGACCACACCGGTGTAGGACTGAATCAGCTTTACCACCTTAGTGGATACATTTTCTTCCACATAGTCCGGCACCGGAATACCGTGATCTCCATTTTGATTCATAGCAACAGCCGTATCTACTGCCTGGAGCAAGCTGTCTGTGTCAATGCCTGCCAGCACAAAACCGCCCTTGTCCAAGGACTCGGGACGCTCGGTTGAGGTACGGATGCACACAGCCGGGAACGGTTTACCGACGGAAGTGAAGAAACTGCTTTCCTCCGGCAGCGTGCCGCTGTCAGAAACCACCGCAAAAGCATGCATTTGCAGACAGTTATAGTCATGGAAGCCCAAAGGCTCGTGGCGAATCACCCGCTTGTCCAACTGGAAGCCGCTGCTTTCTAGGCGATTTCGGCTTCTGGGATGGCAGGAGTACAAAATGGGCATATCGTAGGTTTCTGCCATCCGATTGATAGCAGTAAACAAGGATTGGAAGTTTTTCTCGGTATCGATATTCTCCTCCCGATGGGCAGACAGCAGGATATATTTCCCCTTTTCTAATCCCAGGCGGGCGTGAATATCGCTGGCCTGGATTTTTTCCAGGTTGTTGTGCAGCACCTCCGCCATAGGAGAACCGGTGACATAGGTTCGCTCTTTAGGCAAACCGCAGTCAGCCAGATACCGGCGGGCATGCTCAGAATAGCAAAGATTCACATCGGAGATAATGTCCACAATGCGGCGGTTTGTTTCCTCCGGCAGGCATTCATCCTTACAGCGATTGCCCGCTTCCATATGGAAGATGGGGATATGCAGCCGCTTAGCGCCAATGACGCTTAGGCAGGAATTGGTATCACCCAACACCAGCACTGCATCGGGCTGGATCTTCACCATCAGCTCATAGGACTTGGCGATAATATTGCCCATGGTCTCGCCCAGATCCTTACCCACAGCATCTAAGTAAACCTCCGGATCTGCCAGCTGCAGATCGTGGAAAAAGACCCCGTTAAGGTTATAGTCATAGTTCTGTCCGGTATGGGCCAGAATGGTATCAAAATACTGGCGGCACTTGGTGATCACCGCAGACAGGCGAATGATCTCCGGCCGAGTACCTACAATAATCAGCAGCTTCAGCTTGCCGTTGTTTTTAAAGGAAACCATCATTATTCCTCTACTTTCTCAAAGAATGTATCGGGTTTTTCCGGGTCAAAGCTTTCGTTGGCCCACATCACTGTAACCAGATCCTGGGTATCGCATAAATTGATAATGTTGTGGGTGTATCCCGGCAGCATATGCACCGCCTGGATCTCATCCCCGGACACCCGGAACTCCAGCACCTCCTCGGTGCCGATCTTCCGCTGCTGGATCAGCGCCTGACCGCTGACCACAATAAAGAACTCCCACTTGGTGTTGTGCCAATGCTGTCCTTTGGTAATGCCAGGCTTTGAAATGTTCACAGAAAACTGTCCGCAGCCCTGGGTCCTCAAAAGCTCTGTGAAGCTGCCTCTGTCGTCTATATTCATTTTCAAAGGAAATGCCACCGCCTCTTTGGGCAGATAGGACAGATAGGTGGCATAAAGCTTTTTGCCAAAAGAACCAGCAGGCAGCTGGGGCATCTGTAGCGTCTTAGGCTGCTGATGAAAACTTTCCAGCAATGCCACAATTTCTCCCAGCGTGACATGGTGACTCACCGGGGCAGCACAATAGCGGCCGTCTGCCTGTAGCACAGTTTCCACCCCATCAAATTCACAGTGATGGGGATTTCCCTTCAGCGCAGCAATCATCTCATCCACCAAGTCATCGATGTATAAAAGCTCCAGCATAGTAGCCGGGTCGTTGACCTGGATGGGCAGGTCGTTTGCAATATTATGGCAGAAGGTAGCTACCGCAGAATTATAGTTGGGGCGACACCACTTGCCAAACAGGTTGGGGAAGCGGTACACCAGTACCTGCGCACCGGTACGCTGGGCATAGGCAAAGAACAATTCCTCCCCTGCCAGCTTGCTTTTGCCGTAGTCAGACTGTCCGTAACGGCCGATCAAGGTAGCCTGGATAGAAGAAGACAGCATCACAGGGCAGCGGTTTCCCGAACGCTCCAGGGTTTCCAGTAAGGTGCTGGAAAATCCAAAATTCCCGGCCATAAATTCCGCCGGATCTTTGGGGCGATTTACACCAGCCAGGTGAAACACAAAGTCTGCCTTGGCGCAGTAACCCTCCAGCAGCCCGGGATCGGTATCGATGTCATATTCGTAAATTTCTTTCACACACAAACCGGTGGTGCGATTTTTCCCGTCCCGGATATTTTTTAAGTTTTCCACCAGATTCCGGCCTACAAAGCCTTTTGCGCCGGTTACAAGAATATTCATGCAGATTTCTCCTTTAGACAATCCCCTGGCGGTCCAGCTCTTCCCGGATATAAGCCAGGCTTAGCAGCTTCTGCTGCACCTGCTCTACATTTAACAACTGGGTGTTGTGGGAGTTAAATTCTGTGAGGGGGTTGCGCTCCACATTGCCCTCTTTGAAGTATTTATCATAGTTCAGACCCCGTTTATCACAGGGAACCCGGTAAAAATCGCCCATATCCACCGCGCCGGCACATTCCTCGTTGGTCAGCAAAGTTTCATACATTTTCTCACCGTGACGGATGCCGATGATCTTGATCTCGTGGTCGGGGGCAAAGAGGCCGGTGACTGCCTTGGCCAAGGTTTCAATGGTGCAGGCCGGAGCTTTTTGTACCAAAATATCACCGGAAACGCCGTTTTCAAAGGCAAACAGCACCAAATCCACCGCTTCGTCCAAGGACATAATAAACCGGGTCATGGAAGGCTCAGTGATGGTGATGGGGTTGCCGGCTTTGATCTGTTCGATCCACAAAGGAATCACAGAACCCCGGGAACACATAACATTGCCGTATCGGGTGCAGCAGATCTTGGTCTTTTCCTGACAGACCGTCCTGGACTTTGCCACGATCACCTTTTCCATCATGGCCTTGGAGGTTCCCATAGCGTTGACAGGATAAGCCGCCTTGTCGGTGGACAGGCAGATCACACTTTTTACCCCTTCTTCAATGGCCGCTGTCAACACATTTTCTGTGCCCAGCACATTGGTTTTTACCGCCTCAATGGGAAAAAACTCGCAGGAAGGCACTTGCTTCAGAGCTGCAGCATGAAAAATATAATCCACCCCATGGATGGCATTTTTCACAGAAGCCAGATCCCGTACATCGCCGATATAGAACTTGATCTTCTCTGCTACCTCCGGCATTTTGGCCTGGAACGCATGGCGCATATCGTCCTGTTTCTTTTCGTCCCGGCTGAAGATGCGGATCTCACCGATATCTGTCTGCAAAAAGCGATTGAGCACCGCATTGCCAAAGCTTCCGGTACCACCGGTAATCATCAGGGTTTTGTCCTTAAAATAACTCATCCTCGGTTTTACTCCTTTTTTGGGTAAAAATATCCTTATTCGCGTATAGTACGCCTATTTTTTCACATAATATATCATACTATATCCTTTTGTAAAATGCAACCAAAAAAGCGCACCTGAAACATCTTTCAGGTGCGCTAACACTTATGCAAGAAAACGGCCTATCATGTACAAAACCGCCAAATGTCCGGGGTAATACCAATAAAACAAGTGCTTTAATGGCAGCTTGCCCCGTTTCCCGGAATAGAGCGCCAACAGTGGAAGCGAGAGCAAGCTGATCCACTGATACTGCCACCCCAGATAGGACACCGCCCCAAGGCACACCCCTGCGGCCAGCAGCTTACCCAGTCCTGCCGGAGCTACATACACACAAACCGGCAACAGTACGCCAAAAAAGCCATAATCTACATCATAGTCTGTGGTATAATCCCACTGAGGAATCCCCTCTGTCAGAAGCCATACCGCCGCCAGTCCTGCCGTCAACAGCAAGATGTTTTTTACATTGGGGACAACTTCCACTCTCTGTACCAAAAAGATCAAACCCACAGACAAACTAAAGGTGACAAAAATACATTGATACAGCGATCCTTCTGCCATAAAAGACACCAACTGACACAATACCGCCATGGATATCAGAGAAAGCAAATACCGTTTCCTGTTGGATGTATGGGCGCAGCCCTCTGCGATCATAAACCCAAAAATCGGCATT
Source organism: Faecousia sp. (assembly GCA_045661025.1). Classification (GTDB taxonomy): domain Bacteria; phylum Bacillota; class Clostridia; order Oscillospirales; family Oscillospiraceae; genus Faecousia. The sequence continues at coordinate 14,122 of JAZREX010000118.1, forward strand.
GCCAAGCGACCGATCTGCCGCAACACTAAACAACCCGGAAACAAGATCATTCCCATATGGTCCAAAGTCATACATACCAAAGCGATCAGTTTTAATTGATTGTTAGACAGCCCTTTCATGCCTTACCTCCACAGGACAATCATTTCCGGATTTATTATAGCTATCCAGAAGAAAATGGTCAAGTAAATTCCCGCCCAGAACCCAAAAAAGAAAGTTCTTGTATTTTTCCTTTTTTCGAGGTAAAATGACATTATCTATTGTAATAGGTATAAGGAAGCGTGTATGGATATGTCTTATTCTGAAACCTGTGGTGCTCCATTAGAATCCCGCAGCTTTAAAGAACGCTTTGAAGCTTTTCTGGCAAATCCAAATTATATCATTGCAGTCATGCTCCTGTGCGGTCTGTCCAATATGGCCTCCCTGGAACTTGTTGTTTACGGAATATACACCCTGCTGGCAGTATATATTCTGGTGTTTGCCCAAGACATTCTTGGACTGATGCCGTTGGTAATGGCTTATTACCTAGCGCCGTCTACTGTAAACAACCCCGGTCGAAACAACGCCTCCATCTTTGCTATCTCTCACGGAGGCTGGTTGATTGCCGTTTACGGATGCCTGCTGGTAATCGCTCTGCTGCTCCGAGTGATACGGAACAGAAAGCAGCTGCTGGCAAAAAAGAATAGTTTACTGCCCGGCCTTTTGCTGCTTTGCGCAAGCTATCTGCTCAGCGGCATCGGCAGCTCCGCTTACCCGGAATCTCTGGGAAAGAACCTGTTGTTTGCATTTGTACAATGCTGTGCCATTGCCCTGCCCTACTGGCTCTTCAGCGGCTGCGTGAATTGGAAAAAGGTTCGCGTGGACTATTTCGCTTGGCTAGGCTTCTGCATCGGTCTTCTGATGCTTACCCAGGTAGGTTGGATCTACATGACCCAAAATGTTGTCGTAGACGGCGTGATCCAGCGCTCACTTATCTTTACCGGCTGGGGTATGTACAATAATATTGGTGGCATCCTGGCCATGATGATCCCCTACGCATTCTATCTGGCCACCAAATACCACAAGGGCTGGATCGGCACTGTGGTGGGTTCTGCCTTACTGATTTGCACATTGCTAACCTGCTCCAGAAACTCTATTTTCATAGGGCTGGCTATTTATGCAGTATGTATTTATTTGATGCTAAATTACGCCAAAAATCGCCGAGCCAACACCATTGCCCTAGTCAGTGTTTGCATCGGCATCTTGCTGATCCTTATCTTTTTCCACAAACAGCTACTGTTGTTATTTAGCGATATCCTTTCTCGCGGACTGGATCCTTCTTCTCGGGATGATATTTATGTAGAAGGTTTGAAGCTATTTGCAAAAGCGCCAATCTTTGGCAATTCTTTCTACTCCCCGGATTACCAGCCATGGGATTGGTCGCAGGTAGCAAATTTCTCTGCCATCTTCCCCGGACGCTGGCACAACACCATTGTGCAGCTGTTGGCCTCCTGCGGCATTTTAGGCTTAGGGACTTATCTCTATCACCGGATACAGACCACCCGATTCTTTTTACAAAACAAAAGCAAAGAAACGACCTTTATTGGCTGCTCAATATTGGCGCTGTTGCTATGCAGCTTGTTTGACTGCCATCTTTTCAATATCGGCCCTGCCCTATTTTATTCCATGGCCCTTGCCTTTGCCGAACATTGTCACGAACTAAAAAGCAGCTTAATACAAAAACGGTAGACACGAAAGTGTCTACCGTTTTCAATATTTTAGGCAATTACAGGATCTCCTGCACGGACTTTTTAAGAATCTCCAGACCCTTTACAAGGATTTCCTCTTCTACCACCAGCGGTGGCATCAGCTTCAACACATTGTTGTCCCGACCCACACGCTCTACGATCAAGCCATTTTTAAAGCAAGCGGCGATCAAGGGCTTTGTCATATCTTCCGGGAAAGCAGAGAAGTCCAAGCCCCAGATTAGACCCAGGCCACGGGCAGACATCCGGCTGTCCAGAGGCAGAATTTCCTCTTCCAGGAACTTCTGCACGATCAGACCCTTCCGCTTCACTTCCTCATCCAGCTTCTCTTCCACAAAGAGCTCCAGACCTGCCTTACCGGCAATCAAAGCCAGCTGATTGCCACGGAATGTACCGGTGTGCTGACCAGGCTCCCATACATCCAGTTCCGGTTTCAGCAGCACCAATGCCAAAGGCATACCGCAACCACCAATGGACTTGGAAATGGTAACGATATCCGGCACAATGCCTGCCCGTTCAAAGGAGAAGAAGTCACCGGAACGGCCACAGCCCACCTGGATATCATCAGCAATCAACAAAACATCATGTTGATCGCACATTTGACGCAGCCGCTGCAGGAACTCAACGGAAAATACATGGATACCGCCATCGGCCTGGACGGTTTCCAGCACCACTGCTGCAGGCTTCTCCACGCCGGAATGGTCATCGGTGAGCAAACGCTCCATGTAGGCGATCACATCCAGCTCCGGGAACATATAGGGGGCGGGAATGTGAGTCACATTCTGCAAAGACTGGCCTGCGCCTTCCCGGGAGCACCGGTCGGTGGTCAGCGCCAGTGCGCCGGCAGTCATTCCGTGGAATGCGCCCATAAAGGCAAAGATATTCTGGCGCTTTTTACTCAAACGAGCCAGCTTAATAGCAGCTTCCACCGCGTTGGTGCCGGTAGGACCGGCAAACTGCACCTTATAGTTTAAGTTTCTGGGAGAGAGGATATTATTCTGAAAATACTCCAAAAACTCCCGCTTGGGAGCGGTGTACATATCCATGGAATGGACTACGCCCTCAGACTGCAGATAAGCGATCATCCGTTGGTTCATCTTTTCCGGATTATGTCCAAAGTTCAAAGCGCCTGCGCCAGCAAAGAAATCCACATACTGCTTGCCGTCCTCGTCAGTCATCACAGCACCCTTGGCCTTGGTAAAAACTGTGGG
>JAZREX010000119.1:0-4104 GCA_045661025.1 Faecousia sp.
GAAGCATAAAACTGGTTAAGAACCTCCGCAACGATCTGCCCAAAACTCTTTTCCGCCAACTGAGTGATTTCATTTTCCCCGTAAAATGGAAGCCGGAAAGGCACATACAAGCCGCCATCTGCAGCAGTATTCGCAGATAAGACCCGATGCGCGGTAAACGCATCTTTATTATCTCTGGTTGTTACATACAGCATTGTTTGATCACTCCCAAACCATTGTTCCAGAATATATCATAAATCATGGAGGTATCCACCCCGCGATCATTCAGCGCCTGTGCCAAAGCCGGGTAGCTTTCCACGCCGGTAAATCCTATAGGCAGGCGCTCACAGCCATCTAAATCGCCACCCAAGGCAATATGTTTTCCGCTGGGATCTAACTCCAAAAAATGCAGAATATGATCACATACTGTATCAAGATTTGGAGACTGCCCCAAAAAATCACTATACAGGTTAATGCCTGCCACGCCACCGGTTTTGCAAATCTGCAAGAACATTTCATCTGTCAGATTTCTTGCAACGCCCCATACTTTGCGGCTGTTAGAATGAGAAGCAACCACCGGCGCTTGGGTAATATCCATAATGTCCCAGAAGCCTTCATCGCTGATATGGCTCACATCAATCACCATGCCAAGTTCCTGCGCTTCTTTGACATAGACCTTACCCAGATCGGTTAAACCGCCTCCAGTTTGGCAGGAGCCTGTCAGTGGATTCTTTTCATTCCAACCCAGGGTCGTCATCCGAAAGCCCACAAGATACAAATCCTGTAATAATTGCGGATCATAGCCAAAACCTGCCGGTCCTTCGATGGTCAATATGGCGGACATCTTTCCCTTTTTACGGTTTTCTTCAACCTCATCGGCTGTATACGCTTGGGCGATCACATCCGCGTTACGCTCCAATTCCCGATGGATGGTGGCTATTTCCCGTTCAAACAGTTCCACCGGTTTCACGTCTTCATACGGTTCTGTGGTGAAGCAAGCAAAACACTGGGCAAAACCATCCAACTTCCCTGCCCGTTCTAAATCAATATGGTAAGAATTGCTCTTTAAACTGCCACATTGACGCAGGTTTTCTCCCAATAACGCAAGGGCAGTATCACAATGTAAATCAAAAACAGGAATATTCACGAAAAAGCGTCCTCCATATGATGAATTTCCGGATCTACTGTCTGTGTTCCCTCAGGTGCATAAATCTCAATGACATCAAATCTGGGCTGTAGCTGTGTTGGAAATTCCGCAAGATACATTTGTGCAGTTGTCCTAAGACGGTTCTGCTTATGAAAGTCCACAAATTCTGATGCCCGGGCAAAACGGTCTGATTTTCGCAGTTTCACTTCTACAAAAACCAAAAACTTTTTATTTGAAACGATCAGATCGATTTCTCCAAAACGGCTGCGAAAATTTGCAGCGAGCAATTTATAGCCCTTTTTCTTTAAGTAATCAGCGGCAAGGGATTCACCCCATGCGCCTAATAAGTTATTCCGTCCCATAGAACTTCTTTAAAAAGCTCATACGGTGAATCTGACAAGGTCCATATTCCCGCAACGCCTCATAATGCACCTTTGTGCCGTAACCTTTATGTATGTCAAATCCGTACCCAGGATAAGTTTCCGCCATTTTAAGCATCACATCATCCCGGGTTACCTTTGCCAACACAGACGCAGCTGCAATGCTGGCGCTTAAACTGTCACCATGTACCACTGTACGCACAGGCAGGCCAAAATCCTTTGCACGATTCCCGTCAATCAGCGCAAAATCAGGTCTAACTTGCAGTTGCCCCAGCGCCCGTTCCATAGCAAGGTAGGTCGCCTGCAGAATGTTGATTTCATCAATTTCCTTTTCATCTGCAAAACCTATGCCGTAAGCCAACGCCTTTTCCATAATCATCGGGTACAATTCCCGGCGTTTCTTATCTGAAAGCTTTTTGCTGTCATTTAGTCCCGGAAGATCCACATCCCGGGGCAAAATAACCGCAGCAGCACAAACCGGTCCAGCCAATGGGCCTCTGCCAGCCTCATCTACACCGCAAATGGCGCAATAACCTTCCGAGAATACTTCCTCTTCAATTTGCCACATATTCTGTTGCATCATTGTATATCCTCCGGCATTTCCAATGTGAAGTGCCCCAGCTTACCGGATCTGTATTCTTCCAACAAAACCTTTGCAATGCGCTCGGTGTTGATCTCTCCTCTGGCAAGAAGATATCCGCGTTTTCTGCCAGCATCTTCCAGCAGCTGATATCCCGGTTTTTCCTGGGATGTTTCAATTCCATACCGATCCTGCAGTGTTTGGGGATAGAACTTAAACAGCAGCTCCATGAGTCTGCATGCCAACTCTTCCACATCGATCACATTTTCTTTTACTGCGCCTGTATAGGCTAGCATCATGCCTACATTGGGGTCCTCAAATTTCGGCCACAAAATACCAGGTGTGTCTAACAGCAGCAATCCGTTATCCACAGTAACCCATTGCTTGCCCCGGGTAACGCCCGGGCGATTTTCTGCCTTAGCGCCTTTTCTGCCGGAAATTTGATTGATCAGCGTAGATTTTCCTACATTGGGAATACCTACGATCATAATACGCAACGGGCGATTCATGCCCTTTGCGGCATTTCGTTCTATTTTCTCTTTTAGCACAGACCGAACTGCAGGCTGAAAGTTGTTGATACCTTTTCTGCTTTTACAATCCGTTGCTACGGCAGCCATGCCCTTGCTGCGAAAATACTCTATCCAAACCTTGGTAGCATTGACATCTGCCAAATCCATGCGGTTTAAAATAATGATTCTCGGCTTCTTCCCACAGATCGCGTCAATGTCGGGATTTCTGCTGGAAATAGGAATTCTGGCATCCACAATTTCACAAACAGCATCCACCTGTTTTAAATCCGCTTCCATCTGTCGGCGGGTTTTTGTCATATGACCGGGATACCATTGAATATTCATACGTTCAGAATCCATTACTTTAACACTCCGATTCTATCAAATCTTCTCTCGGTTCTTCCACCTTCATTACCCGGAACTACCAAAAATACTGCCCGTCCTAGGATTTCCCGCTTATCAATCTGACCTATTTCAGGACTGCGACTATCCTTGGAATTCCCCCGGTTATCCCCCAAGACAAACACACAACCCTCTTCAACAGTCACAGGGAAATTAACACCTTCATATAAGAAGGTGGGACATAGCGTATAATTCTCATCCAGGGGTACATTATCCACATATACTACACCTGCAGAAAAATCAATGTCCACAGTTTGTCCCTCTGTAGCAATGACACGCTTAATGATTGGAGCGCCATCATCAAAGCCATCCTTACTGGCAACAATAATGTCCCCTTGCTCCGGCTCAGAATACAAGATGTTTCCGATCAGAATCAACCAATCCCCATCCACCAGCGTCGCATTCATAGACGGGCCGGAAACTACCACAATACGAAACAAAAAAGAAAACATCAACAAAACACCGGCAATCAAGAAAACAAAATCATGCAGGTATGAAAGAAAAATATTATCATCTTTGGTCTGTGATTGTTTACGGCGTATTGTATCCACCCGTTTCTCTTCCAAAGAATATACCCCCTTGGGTTTACAAATCTTATATGATTATATACTATTTTGGGTAATAAAAAAAGAGGGTTTCCCCTCTTTTTTTATTCTTTTTTGAATTAGACGCGTTCCTTAACCTTAGCAGCCTTACCAAAGCGCTCACGCAGGTAGTACAGCTTAGCACGACGTACCTTACCCTTACGAACGGTCTCAACCTTAGCTACATTGGGGGAGTGAACAGGGAACACCTTTTCACAGCCTACGCCGTAGCTGACACGACGAACAGTGATGGTCTCACCGATGCCGCCATGCTTGCGAGCGATGATGGTGCCTTCAAACACCTGGATACGCTCACGAGAGCCTTCCTTGATCCGCACATGCACACGAACAGTGTCGCCAACCCGCATTTCGGGCAGTTCTTCCTTCATGTACTGGCTGGACAGAGCCTTTACCAAATCCATATCTTTGTCCTCCTTAATATTAGGCGTTCTTGCAACGTTACACCCGGCGATATGGTTCCCGGCGTTGTAGAGGACTCACCTTGATTTCAGACCGAGTTATT
>JAZREX010000120.1:0-9583 GCA_045661025.1 Faecousia sp.
ACCTCGGTAAAGGCATAGCTGACATGGGCGGCAGCAGTATTGCCGTCCATTGTTTTGAATTTTCTGCTCAAAACGAAATACCTCCTATAAGTATTCAATTTTTTACCGCGTATATCATAGCACTTCCAGGCGGTTTTGTAAAGGAGAATTCCGCCTAAATAGATGAAAAAAAGATAAATCTGTAGGATTATCCTTTTACAGAGGGAGAATCTGTAACATGTTTGTTTAAAATGAAAAAAGAATTGAGTTTTTTGACGCAATAGGGTATGATATAAAAACAAGGGGATGATAGAAATGATGTCCTGTATTGATACTGTGGGAATCAATGGTATTACGGGCAGTATCGTCAGAGCGGAGTGCTACATTACAAACGGTCTACCTGCTTTTGATATTGTAGGATTACCGGATGCGGCTGTCAAAGAAGCCAGAGAGCGTGTGCGGGCTGCAGCTAAAACCAGCGGATTGCGGTTTCCTACCGGTCGTATTACAGTAAATCTCGCGCCGGCTAACCTTAAAAAGCAGGGAACACACTATGATCTGCCGATTCTTTTGTGTATTATGAATGCCTGCGGTTTGGTCAAATATCCCAATGAAAAGAGTGTATTCCTGGGTGAATTGAGCCTTGACGGACATATTCGTGGGGTGAACGGTGTGCTGCCTATGGCGGTGGCAGCCAAAAAGGCGGGAGTGGAAAGAATTTATGTACCCGCAGAAAATGCGCCGGAAGCAACGCTTGCCCATGGTCCGGCTATTATTCCTGTACATACGGTCAAGGAACTGGTATCATACCTAAATGGCGAGACAGACCTGCCGGAAGAGCCTATCTGGGTGCCTGACCGGTCCAGAGAGGTGCGATTAGACTTTAAGGATGTTCTCGGTCAGGCCACCGCAAAGCGAGCCATGGAGGTGGCTGCTGCCGGCGGACATAACATTCTTTTGATTGGTCCTCCCGGATCAGGAAAGAGTATGCTTAGTAAGCGCCTGCCTTCAATCCTGCCGGATATGACTTGGGAAGAATCCTTGGAAACCTCTATGATATACTCTGTGTTGGGTAAACTTACAAAGGATGCACCTTTGATCCAGCAACGGCCCTTCCGTTCGCCCCATCATACAATATCCAATATGGGTTTGACAGGTGGTGGCGTTAACCCCAGACCCGGTGAGATCTCTATGGCCCATAAAGGCGTGCTATTTCTCGATGAGTTACCGGAATTCCGGCGTGATACCCTTGATTTAATGCGCCAGCCTATGGAAGATGGGGAAGTGACGATCTCCCGTGTTTCCGGAACGGTAACTTATCCTGCAGAGTTTATGCTGGTGTGCGCCATGAATCCCTGTAAATGCGGTTATTACGCTGATCCTTCGGGCAAATGCACTTGTTCTCAGGCGTCGGTAGATCATTATCGCAGCAGAATTTCCGGACCGCTTCTTGACCGTATCGATATTATTATTGAAGTACCGGCGGTACCCTTTGAGGAATTGCGAACCAGAAAAGTAGGGGAGAGTTCTTCTGTAATTAAAGAACGGGTAAATGCTGCTCGTCAGCGTCAGAATGAGAGATTCGGCTTTACCGGTATGTGCAACGCCCGGATGGGCCCGGATCAATTACGGCGTCATTGTGTTATAGATGAAGAATCGGCTGCTATGCTACGCGGCGCCTTTGATGTGTTTGGTTTGACTGCCAGAAGCTATGATAAAATATTGCGCTTGGCGAGAACCATAGCAGACTTAGAGGGCTCGGAAACTGTGACATCTGACCATATAGCAGAAGCGGTACAATACAGAACCGCTAGTTTATAAGTGAGGGATATATTTGTGAAAGAGATTTTTTTGTTAAAATTAGGTGAAATTGTACTCAAAGGCGCAAATAAGCGGCAATTTGAAGATAAGCTACGTCAAAATGTTCGCAGACGTATGAAGCCCTACGGCAATTTTGATGTTTATATCATGCAGTCAACAGTCTATGTGGAACCCATGGACGAGATGGCAGATGTTGATGGGGCATGGGATGCTTGCCACAGCATTTTTGGCGTTGTCAGTCTGTGCCGTTGCCGTGCTTGTGAAAAGAATATAGAGGCTATCTACAACGCTGTAGAAGAGTATTTGGGAGATGATTTGGATTGCGCAGATTCCTTTAAGGTAGAATCCAAACGCTCTGATAAAGCGTTCCCGTTGACTTCTATTGCTATTTCTCAGGAGATTGGTGGCCGCTTGGCAGAAGCCCATCCTACTTGCCGAGTGGATGTACATCATCCGGCATACACAGTATATGTTGAGGTGCGAGATTTGGCTGCTTATGTCCATGGTCCTGCAGAGCCTGGCGCAGGCGGTTTGCCTACCGGTGTTGGCGGTCGCGCTATGTGTTTGCTGTCCGGTGGTATCGATTCTCCTGTAGCAGGTTACATGATTGCCAAGCGTGGTGTTGAAATCGAGGCGGTGCATTTCTTCTCTTATCCTTATACCTCTCAGCTTCCAAAGGATAAGGTTGTGGAGCTTGCCCGTTTGGTAACCAAGTATTGCGGACGGATGACAGTCAACATTGTCAGTTTCACCCAGATCCAGGAGGCAATTCGGGATAACTGTCCCGAGGAGTATTTTACCTTGATCATGCGTCGGTTTATGATGGAGATTTCTCAACGTCTTGCCGAGGAAGATGGCTGCAAGGCATTGATTACCGGCGAAAATCTGGGACAGGTAGCCAGCCAAACCATGGAGGCTATGGCAGTTACAGGTGCAGTTGTGGATATTCCTATTTTTATGCCCCTTGTAGGTATGGATAAAGAGGAAATCGTTACCATTGCCAGAAAAATTGGCACATTGGAAACCTCTATTTTGCCGTATGAAGACTGTTGCACTGTTTTTACTCCTAAGCATCCTAAAACAAAGCCTTCTTTGGGTCAGGTCATGCATGCGGAGCGACATTTGGATAGAGAGACATTGATCCAGGAGGCGCTGAATACTGTAGAAAAGATTACGGTGAAGTACCATGACGAACCTTTGTTGTGATGTTTTAAAGGCGCTGGAAGGTCGTAGCCTTGCCACAGCAGAAAGTTGTACCGGCGGTGGCATTGGCGCTGCTATAACAGCTGTTTGCGGAAGTTCCGCGGTCTATAAGGGTGGAATCGTCAGCTACTGCAATGAGATTAAGCACAATCTTTTGGGGGTTGATTTGACGATTCTTGAAAAGTTTGGTGCGGTTTCTGCGCCTGTTGCAGAGGCAATGGCAACCGGTGCCAGATTGGCATTAAATGCAGATGTTGCCATTTCTACCACAGGACTTGCGGGACCTGGTGGAGACGAATTTGGAAATCCTGTTGGTACGGTATATATTGGGTATGCGGATGAAAAGCAGTGTTTTTCAAGGAAGTTTCATTTTTTGGGTGACAGGGAGGCGGTGCGCGAGCAGGCCATTGATGCTGCGCTTCGGTTGATATTGGATATGCATTAAAAAACACCACCCAAATGGGTGGTGTTTTTTGGAGCTACTGGCCGGACTTGAACCGGCGACCTGCTGATTACGAATCAGCTGCTCTACCGACTGAGCCACAGTAGCATGAATTTTAAAGCGTTGTTATTATATCTGTAAAGACAGAGGATGTCAACTTGTTTTTTAGAAGGTATGAATTACATGACACGGCAAAATTGTGTAAAAATTCCACAGAAAACACTTGACAAACAAATACAAATAGAGTAATATAAGCAAGCTGACCGAAAACAAGGTTGGATATGGAGAAGTCGCGTAGCTGGCCGAGCGCGCACGATTGGAAATCGTGTATACCCCAAAAGGGTATCGAGGGTTCAAATCCCTCCTTCTCCGCCAAAAAAAGACCACCATATGGTGGTCTTTTTTATTTTTGATTATGGAATTAAAATTTTTGACATATTTGTTATTTGACAGCATATACTTTTAGGGTCGTCTGTCTTTTATATGACAGATTGATTTTAACATACCCATAGGGAAAAGGTTGTAGAGAAAGTCGATGCCGTGGAAATTCTGCGGATAAGGCGACGGCTTTCTTGTGACATACGGTCTTTAGTGACCTATGGGGTAGGTTTCAGGCGATTGTCGAGCCTATTATTATGAAGAAGTCCCGGAACAAATGTTCCGGGACTTTTGTTATGCGGTTGTGTCATCTTCTATCGATTGGAATTTATTATCCCGTTTGAAATATGTGATTGCATACTCAATAAATGCAATTATCATGAAGATAAGATCAATAAGTGTAATGACATAAATAGCTGACTCGCTCATTCCGGGAATCATCACCATGATGATCAGGCTAATAAATAAGATTGTCGTGCAGATCTTTCCACTGATGAGCGCGCCTTTCAAAACCTTACCATGTTTGTATCGAATGCCCATTGCAATTACTTGATAGGATTCTTTCACAACAAATAGTGCAACCAACAACCACAACACAGGATGTTTTAATGCAAGACAGAGGATAAGGGTGAATTGGGTTGCTTTGTCAGCCAGAGGGTCTAACAGTTTTCCCAGGGTTGTGATCATATTAAAATGCCGGGCGATTTTTCCATCGATCAGATCTGTAAGGCAGGAGACTGCCAATATACCTGCTGCAATGAAATAGTCGGACAAGGAATCTGCATTTAGGTATATAAGCACATAGACAGGAATCAATATAAGCCGAAATAGGCTTAGTAGATTGGGTATGGTCCATATTTCTTTTTTCCAATCTTTGATGGGCATAACGAATCCTCCGGTAAGATCGCACACATATTATTTGTTATATTATAGGATGTTTTTTCCTGTGAATCAAGTACAAAGTAAAGAAAAATTTTGAACAATCCATGGATAAATTATATCTATTTCTTAAATACATTCTTTTTGCAACAGGTGATTGTGGTGGGCATTTAAAGTAAATTGTCGGGATAAATGTTTCCATGTGATCCTGTCAAGAAATCCTGTGCGAGGCAGTCCGGCAAGGACCTGAAATTCTTCTATTGCTTCTACAGTCAATGCATCCATACAGCCGCTATGTCCGGGAGTAGGGATGGAAAGATAGTCATTTGATAGCTGGGTAAGCATGCTCTGGGCCAGGTAAACATAGGGGCTGCTTTGCCCTGGTTTTAAGGATTCTCCCGGCTCCAGCAGAATTTCTATTGACTCAGCTTTATCGACCCGAACTAAGGCGGGTTCATACTGCAAAACAATCGCATCCCAGGTTACTTGATCCACAACACCATTGACGGCAATACCATTTAGACGCTGGAAGGCAGTAACTGCGTGCATGGTGTCTGGGCCATATATTCCGTCCGGAATTACAGTGGGGTATTTGGGATTATCGATAGACAAAACATTTAACATCGTCTGCAGGCTGCGAACAGGCTGCTGCAAAAAAGATTCTGTTGGTCTCATCGTACTACCTCCTGTTTTACCGGGTCTTTGCTGCCAATACTTAAGGTCCTGCCGGGAAATTGTGTATGTAAAGATGTACGGGCATAATTTGGCTGGTTAGATCCGTTACGAACTCGTTGTGATGTTGCGCCATTGGACGCTCCTGGGAAAGTTTCTCCATCTCGTAATGTAGTATTTTCGATTCCTGCATATTGGCCATAAATTTCATTCCATGTTTGCGCACCTACGGTACCGGTTTCTGGAAGTCCAAATCGCCGTTGTGCCGCCAGGACTGCAGCTCTGGTAGCAGGTCCGTAAATGCCGTCAACGCTGACCGGTGGTATGGAAGGAATGTGAAAAGATAATACAGACAACATATATTGCAACAATCGAACCTTTTCGCCGCTGTCGCCAACTTGCAATCCACTTGGAGGTGCCCAGCTTATGGAATAGAATTGTTGACCTTGACTTCGAAGTTCCGATAGTGAAGTTACCGCTGTGTATAGCCGTACGATTTCGTACCATGTTCCCGGTCCTACAATTCCGTCGGGCGTTAGACCAAAAATTTGCTGAAATGCTACAACGGCTGCCCGGGTCTGCGGGCCGAAGATACCGTCGTTGACTGGAATTTTAGGAATGGCAGGATAGCTCTGAGATATACGGTTTAGGGAAACTTGAAGAACAACAACATTTGGGCCTGTGCTTCCTACTTGTAGAGGTGTACCGGGATAGGATGTGGTGATACCACGGATTGGTGCATTTAAAACTGTCTCAATATCACCATAATAGCTGCGTAAGATTTGGTTGGAAGTATATCCTTGCTGAGCCAAGTTTTGGCTTCCCCATTGACTTAAACCTTCGCATGTTACAGTTGTTCCATTACAAAATTTGGCTGCCAGTGGTTCCACAAAACCGGGGCGTCGAAGGTAATCGTTAAACAGTTCATCTACTAAACGGGAGATGTTCTCAAAAAAGCTTCTTCCGTTGACAAAAGCCTGGTCATAGGCAGTGGAGCTGGTGATGTCAAAATCATAGCCGCGGCTGCGATAAAATTCTGTATATACCCGGTTTAAGGCAAAGGAGACAATGGCAAAAATATTTGCCCGCAATGCGCTTTCATCCCAGGTTGGATAAATCTCACTGGATGCTACATTTTTCACATAGTCCGAAAATGAAACAGTGACATTTTCTGCATTGGAGGAGGGAGGTCCTAAATGTACAGTGATGCGTTGTGGGATGTATGGTGTTACTGTCGGCACAGAGATTCCTCCTTATAGATTTTGATTCGGAGTTGGGAAGGTTTGTGATGCGTTGAAACTTTCCGGGAACTCCGAAAGAGGTATTAACTCCAGGTTCTGGTCGGTAATTGTGTTGGGAAATACCTGTAGGTTTTCAATGTGAATTTCTTCAAAATTTGCAAGTCTGGCATATAAGTCTACTGCTGCAAAGGGTATGATCCCGGTATCCGGCGATTGCCCTGCGGACAGATCCGGCACAGTGATTGCTACCGGTTCGTCGAAAGTGCCGCTGCGGTTTGTCAGACGCAGGGCAATGGCAGAACCGTTCTTGTCAGTGATGCTGACAGCTACATCCTTTAATGGAAGTTGGGCATAGCTGGTGTATGCATGTACTTGTATATATCCGGTTGCACTCAAGAGAATGTCCTCCTTTTATTCATGCTGAATTAGTCTATGTATTACTATTTAAAAAAGTGCAGAGGCATTATAAATACCCCTGCATCTGCTTTATATTAGATTCTTCGGTCTTTAACAAACGATCACCAAGTTTACTGACCATATTATCCTGCTTTCCGTATTTATGGGCGTTTTTTAACCCTTTTACCATGCCACGGGTGTTTCCATTGATCATCATAGCTGCAATCTTAGAATCCACACTGCCCATTTTCAGATTCATTCTGGCCCAGGATGCGGACATAGCTTTGGTTACGGGATGCAGATCTTCCAGGGTGATGCCTCGCTGGGCTGCAAGTTCCTGGGCTTCTGTTTCAATATTGTGATACTCTTTTAGCTGTGTGGACAATTCGGCTTTTAATTCAGATTTTACAGCATATTTTTGGACTGCCCGGATGCCGGTTTGACCCATTTGTGTTGTCTTCAAAATGGAATTTAATACTTCTTTGTTTTGATTCATATGCTCACCTCTTAAAAAGTATTGGCATTTTGAAATGATTTATACATTTCAAGGGGGTACCAGCATAGAATATTACGAATGAAAGGAGATGTTTCTATGTGTGGAATTGCCGGCCTTGTAGGTTTACCTGTCGGGGAAACGGTCATACCCACGATGTTGGCTACAATGAAACGCAGAGGGCCGGATACACAAGACAGCTATCAATCCAATGCTTGTTGCTTGCTTCATAGCCGTCTGGAAATTATTGATCCTGAAGGTGGTAAGCAGCCAATGTTATTGGACTGGGCAGGGGAGCAATACTGCATTGTATATAACGGTGAGCTTTATAATACACAGGAGGTTCGTCGAACACTTCAAAAGCTTGGGCATAATTTTAAAGGATATTCTGATACTGAAGTTGTTCTTCATGCATATGCCCAATGGTCAGAATGCTGTCTGGAGAAATTAAACGGAATATTTGCTTTTGCAGTATGGGAACAAAAAAGAAAAAAATTGTTTGTAGCAAGAGATAGAATGGGTGTAAAACCCTTGTTTTACGCCCTTTATAATGGTGGATTTTTATTCGCATCTGAGATAAAAACCATATTGACATACCCTGGTTTTGAAGCAAGATTAGATGCAGAAGGTGTTGGACAAATCTTACTGTTGGGTCCAGGCAGGAGACCGGGTAGCGGTGTATTTCGGGATATCAAAGAATTAGAGCCTGGATGTTTTGGCTATTACATTGGAAAGAAATGGACTTGGCAGCGATATTGGAAGCTGACAGACAGGGAACATACAGATCCTTTTGAACAGACAGCAGAAAAAGTTCGTTATCTTGTTACAGACTCCATAAAACGCCAGATGGTGTCTGATATGCCCTTAGGTACATTCTTATCCGGCGGTTTGGATTCCAGCTTGATCTCCTCTGTGTGCGCCAAGGCCTTCCAACAGGAAGGAAAAGTATTGCCAACCTTTTCTGTTGATTATGAAAACAATGACAAATACTTTACTCCCGGTAAATTTCAACCGGCGTCCGATGGAAGTTACATTCAAATTATGCAGTCTTATTTGAGTTCAAATCAACATTGGACAATGATTTCTTCAGAGAAATTAGTTGATGCATTGGAGGATGCAACGATTGCCCGGGATCTGCCCGGTATGGCAGATGTGGATTTCTCCATGTTGATCTTTTGCGGTGAGATAGGAAAGCATGTTAAGGTCGCACTTTCCGGTGAGTGTGCTGATGAAATATTTGGTGGGTATCCCTGGTATCGGGATCCTGAAGTAAGGGCCTTAGCAGGTTTTCCCTGGGCACAAAACACAATGGAACGGGCAAGTTTCATCCATCCGGATTTTTTGCAGTTCTTACAACCTAATGCGTTTGTCAATGATTTGTATGCACAGACGATTGCCCAGACGGATGTTTTGCCGGGAACACAGGAAACAGAGCGCAGAATTAAGGAAATGGTGAATCTGAATCTGCGTTGGTTCATGCAGACGCTGCTGGATCGAAAAGACCGCATGAGCATGTACCATGGACTGGAAGTAAGAGTACCGTTTTGTGATTATCGGATTGCGGAATACTTGTACGGCGTCCCTTGGAGCTATAAGGAATATAACGGGCAGGAAAAAGGGCTGCTTCGATACGCAATGGCCGACTATTTACCCCATGATGTTTTATATCGAAAGAAAAGTCCTTATCCTAAAACTTATGATCCCAAATACCTTGCATTGATGAGTGATAAATTACTGGATGTAATAGCTGATAAAAATTCGCCATTATTGCAAATTGTCCGTGTAGATGCTCTTGAAAACTTGTTAAAGGCAGAGTATGCCTGGCCTTGGTATGGACAGCTGATGAAGGTGCCTCAGACCATTGCCTATATGCTGCAAATTAATTTCTGGCTAAAACACTACCATGTGAAGATTATTTAAATGTTTAAAATGCCGTTCAACACCTGGTTTGAACGGCATTTTTCAATTAGTTATCTTGATGGATTTTTTGCGTCATAATCAAGGGATAGGAAGCCAAGAAATTGCTGTTTAGATCATGCTTATACATATTGATGGCTGTGATTTGGTGATTGTCATAGG
>JAZREX010000121.1:0-4328 GCA_045661025.1 Faecousia sp.
CAGACCAATACCCAATTGGAAGAGATTGTCCAGGTAGCTTTGTGTGAGGCGCAGATCGAAAGTCTTGTAATTGCTAAGGGATATGCCGATTGTGTCGCTTATATTAGCGATGGTGGAATTTCTGTGGCAGTTGCTTCTCCAGAAGGTGGATTGGTAGAGCAAGATGTAGCAGTCATTGCGGATATTGTGATGACGCAATCGGATTATACCATGGCTGATATCCATGTGGTGGAAGTCCAATAAATGGAAAAACCCCAAAGGCGATGCCTTTGGAGTTTTTCCTACATCGAAGAACGCAGAAAATAGTTGTATTTTTCTTGATTTGTGGTACAATATACAAAAGTATATTGTGATAACTGTCACAATAAAGTTTAAGGAGGTATATCCATGGCTGAGAATAAGCAGTATATAACCCAAAAGCAGGAGAACGGTAGTGTTTTGATTTCCGAGGATGTGATTGCTACCATTGTTGCCAATGCTGTTAGTGAAGTAGAGGGTATTGTTGGCTTGAGTGTGAAGCCGGGTGCTGATATTGCGGACATGATCGGTAAGAAAAACTGGGGCAAGGGTATGAAGATCACCATTGGTCCGGAGAATGAACTGTGTATTGATTGCAATGTTAACATTGGATACGGCCAGAGCGTTGTAACGGTGGCAAAGGCTGTGCAGGATGCTGTTACTGCAGCGTTGGAATCTGCTGCCGGTGTCAAGGTGACTGCTGTCAATGTGAATGTCTGTGGCATTATCCGCCAGTAAGGAGTCGTTTATGACAAGGGCGAATGCCAGAGAATTGGCAGTACATTTGATTTATGGCAGGGATTTTACTGAGGAAGAGCCCCAGCAGGTCGTACAGACCCGCTTGGATAAGGAATATTATCCGTTGCTTTCCCAGGAAAACCAGGTCTATGCAGATCGTCCCAGCAAGGCACAACGGGCTTACATCGAAATGGTTGTTGCCGGTGTTGCCAACCGTGCGGATGAACTGAATGAACATATCCAAAAGCATTCCATTGGATGGGATGTTTCCAGAATATCCAAGTTGGCCAGAAGTATTATGCAGTTGGCGATCTTTGAAATTCTCTATGTAGAGGATGTTCCTACCGGCGTTGCAATTTCTGAAGCAGTCCGTATGGCAAAGATGTATGACGGCAATGATACAGGTTCTTTCGTTAACGGTATTCTGGGCGCTTTTGCCAGAAGCTTAAATTCTGAGGTAGAAGCATGAGCGTAATCGGCTTTGATACCAGCAATTACACTACATCGATTGCTTGTTTTGACGGCAAGGATGGCATGAATTGCTCACAGCTTTTGCCTGTGAAACAGGGCCAGCTGGGACTTCGTCAAAGCGATGCTGTTTTTCACCATACCAAGAGCCTGCCGGAGCTTTTCGGCAGGCTGTTTGACCATATAGGACAGGTTAGTGTTACAGCAATCGGCGTAAGTACACGGCCCAGAGCTGTAGAGGGCAGCTATATGCCATGCTTTATGGTGGGATATTCCCACGCAAAAATGCTTGCAGATGCCCTTGGTGTTCCGCTTTTTGAGTGTTCTCATCAGCAGGGGCATGTAGCTGCGGCTCTATGGAGCGCAGGCCGCATGGATCTGATGGATACTGAGCATCTTTCTTGGCATCTTTCTGGCGGTACAACAGAACTGCTGTTGGTAAAGCCCGATGGGAAGAATGTTGCTTGCCGGAAGATCGGCGGAACAACAGATATTTCTGCCGGCCAGTTGATTGATAGGACCGGCCAGTTATTAGACCTGCCTTTCCCGGCGGGAAAGCATTTAGATGCATTATTCCGGAGCGCTGTCAATACTGATGTGTTTCGCGTGAAGTGTGATGGCGCATATTTCTCTTTGTCTGGGGTTCAGAATAAGGTACAGCAGTACCACCAGAAGGAGCAAAACGTCGCCGAGACAGCCGCCTATGCCCTTCGATGTGTATGTTATGCAGTCCGGCAGGCTACAAAGAATGCCATGGCGCAATATCCCGGATTGCCGGTTGTGTTTTCCGGTGGCGTTGCATCTAATTCCATGCTGCGCCAGGTGATGCAAGCAGAGAATGCTATTTTTGCACAGCCCCAATTTTCTACAGACAATGCCATGGGTGTTGCGGTGTTGACCTATCGCATGCAGGAGGCTTAATATGTCACAGCAAGTGCTCTCCATTTCTCAAATCAATGAATATATTCGAACTGTTGTGGATTCTGATCCTATGCTTGGCAATGTTGCGGTTCGGGGTGAGATCAGCAATTATAAGATGTATCCTTCCGGTCATCATTATTTTACCTTAAAGGATGATGGCGCAGCGTTAAAGTGCGTTATGTTCAAAGGTAGCGCGCTGAAACTGAAATTTCGTCCGGAAAATGGCATGAAAGTCATCGCAATGGGCAAAATCGGTGTCTATCCCAGAGATGGTGCATACCAATTATACTGCTCTGCAATGGCAATGGATGGTGTTGGGGATCTGCATGCGGCCTTTGAGCAAATGAAGGCAAAATTGGCGGCGCAGGGGTTGTTTGACCCCGCACATAAAAAGTCGATTCCTAAATATCCCGGCGTTATCGGTATTGTTACCAGCTCTGCCGGCGCAGCGATCCATGATATTTTGCGTATTTTAGCAAAACGTTACCCTCTTACGAAAGTAAGATTGTTTCCTGTCCGCGTGCAGGGTGTTGAAGCACCGGGAGAAATTGCCGGCGCAATCCGCTATGCCAACATCCATAATCTGGCAGATGTGTTGATTGTGGGACGGGGCGGCGGCTCCATGGAGGATTTATGGGCGTTTAATGAGGAAATCGTTGCCCGCGCTATCTACGATTCTGAAATTCCTGTGATTTCTGCAGTTGGACATGAGCCGGATGTGTCCATTTCGGATTATGTTGCAGATCTGCGGGCTGCAACGCCTTCCAATGCTGCTGAACTGGCGGTGCCGGATTGTAATGCACAGCGTCAAATCATGGATAGCGCATTGGCTTCTATGGGCGCAGCGACTGGACGGCAGGTAAAAATGGCAAGACAGCGATTGGAGGCATTTCGCCTGCATCCTTGTTTACAAAGTCCTATGCAGTATACAACACAGCGGAAGAATGCATTACAAGTGGTTGCGACGAAAATGCTTGCTTTGGAAAACCGCTATGTTGATGCAAAGAAACATAGTTTTGTTTCCCTTACTTCTAAACTGGATGCCATGAGTCCGCTAAAGGTTTTGACCCGCGGTTATTCCATGACAGAAAATGCAGAGGGAAAGGTAGTGGCCTCTGTCTCCCAGGTGCAGGTGGGCGACAATGTTGTTGTATCGGTCTATGACGGCTCATTTACTGCACAAATCAGCCAAGTGAAGGAGAATAATCATGAATCAGGAAAATCACACCTTTGAAGAAGGCATGCAGCGCCTAGAACAAATCGTTCGCACAATGGAACGGGGTGATTTGCCTCTTGAGGAATCCCTGAAATTGTTCCGTGAGGGCACAGATTTGGTCGCTTCCTGCGGAAAGCTTTTAGATGATGCGGAGCTACAAATTAAAAAAATTATGACAGATGAGCAGGGAAATCCTGTGGAGGTGTCCTTTGGAAATGAATCTGTTTAATCAAAAAACAAATGAATATGTTTCCTTCCTTGAAGAGTATCTGCAGAAAGAATGCTTTGTATATCCCAATGAACCCCAACAGGATCTATTTGCTGCTATGCGCTACAGCTTGTTGGCTGGTGGTAAACGGTTACGCCCGGTGTTTGTTTTTGACTTTTGCAAGCTGTGCGGTGGTGATTGGCAAACCGCTGCGCCTTTTGCCGCTGCTGTGGAAATGATCCATACATACAGTTTGATTCACGATGATCTACCCTGCATGGATAATGATGATTACCGTCGGGGAAAGCTGACCAATCATAAAGTTTATGGCGAAGCGACCGCTGTATTGGCAGGTGATGCTTTGTTGACAGCGGCCTTTGGTTTTTTGGCAAAAGCACCATACAGCGCAGAAACCAGAATTTCTGCTGTTGCAGCGCTATCTGATTGTGCTGGCGAATTAGGCATGGTTGGCGGTCAGGTTCTGGATATGGCAAGTGAGCGGCGGCAGTGTACCGCCCAAGAGGTGATCGATATTCAAAGCCGCAAAACCGGCGCGTTAATTCGAGCTGCTTGTGAGTTAGGTGTTTTGGCCGGTAATGGCTGCAAAGCGCAGTTGGCAGCTGCAAAGGAATTTGCAGATAATTTAGGACTGGCTTTTCAGATTCGAGACGATATGCTCGATGTCATTGGCGATCAGAAGGAACTTGGAAAAGCTGTGGGTGTAGATACCGTAAAGAACACGTTTGTCCAGCTCTATGG
>JAZREX010000122.1:0-2205 GCA_045661025.1 Faecousia sp.
TCCTTAACCTGCTCAACCAGAGCAGTGATCTTCTCAGATGCCATTTTAGTATCCTCCTAAAAATGTTTTGTGTTTGTTAGTTTGTTTGTGGGTTTAAGCGCACATTAGCATTAAGCTTCTGCGGCGGGGGCGGAGCCGTCCTTCTGCATCCGGATCTGGTCCAGAACAAAAGCCAGGCTGGAGATAGGAGCCAGGAAGGTACCCAGGACAGAAGCGACCAGGGCATTCTTGCTGGGCAGTTCGCCGAAACCGTTCAGCTCAGCTGTGGTCAGGACGCTGCCTTCAACAACGCCACCCTTGATAGCCAGGGGGAGCTTGTTCTTCTTGGCAAACTCGCATACGATACGAGCGGGAGCGATGGGATCGCCAGTGGTGCTGGCCATTGCAGTAGTACCGTTGAGAACCTCATCGAAATCATAACCGTTTTCCTTAGTAGCAAAGCGGGTCAGAGTGTTCTTAACAACGGAGTACTCAACACCGGCATCACGGAACTGCTTACGCAGGTCGGTGTCCTGAGCAACGGTGATACCCTTGTAGTCAACGAAAACCACGGAAGTAGATTCCTTGATCTTCTCGGACAGGGCAACAACAGCAGCCTTCTTGGACTCAAGAACCTTTGCGTTGGGCATGTGTTTCACCTCCGAAAAAAATAATGTCTTCCTGCCAAAAGACAGGAAGACACGCTAAATACTCTATCAGCGCACCTCGGCAGGATTTATGGTCTACGCCACCTGCTGTCTTTGGCAACTTTGATATTCTAACAGAGTTTGTTTTGTTTGTCAAGCTTTTTTTGCTATTATTTTTGCAAGGTTTATATTTAGAATGATTATATGGAAAGCGTTTGAAATTTGTGCAAAGTCAATAAACTTATATCGATAAATTTGTGAAGAAAGCGCATTGTATTCGCATATAGAACATGATACAATAGTAGTACAATACAGAGAGGGGAGATGCCAAATGGTCTTGATTTCTAATTTGCAGTATAGCGATAGTCTGTTTGGCAAAGCATAATCCTAAGATCGTAAAAGCTGTCAAACGCATAAGCTGTACTGTAACCGGTGGGCTTGTGCGTTTGCTTTATAGGATTGGAGGCCAATATGAAAAATTACGATACTGAGAATAAATATCCCGAGAGCGATCTTGGCAGGAAGCAGTATGACGCAGCTATGAATGACAGTCATGACGGCAAGGGTGTGCATATGTACAGCAAGCCTTATTTGTGGGAAGAAAACAATCCTGTGGATCCTGTGTTCGACACACCTGTTGAAAATTTTGTACCCACGCCTACGATTGATGCCGGTGAGGATAATACGCGTGGGAAGAAGGCACTCAAAATCGGGTTGCTGATTGCCTTTATTGCCTTTATGGTCTATGCGTTTATCGCTATTTTAGTAGAGACCCCGGAACTTTTTGGGTTAGGGGAGATTGGGGATATCAAGTTCTTCTAATTATTTTACTTTGTATTCCAGATCTCTTACCTTGTTGTTAAGGTCTTTGAATCGTTTTACTTTATCTTCGTATTCTGTCTGAATATCCTGGCACAGATCCCGCAGGGCAACGGTCAGCAATAGGCCGATTGCGCTATTACTGATCAAAAACAGAACAGCAGTAAAGATAAAGGAAAAGCCCAGATCACTGTTGGCCAGGTACAGAAAGAACATGAGAGTTGCCAAAATGTTCACAGCGCTGAAAATTGCGCTGATGGTGGAAAGGCGGCGGGCGGTGGAATACATGAGGATACCTCCGATAGAATTTTCAACCATTTTAACATGCTACAATGGTGAAGTCAATGATTGCGGTGTCTTATAAATAGAAATTACCCCAAGGCCAAATGGCCTTGGGGTAATTTGTTAAGTGATCAATTAGGCGTACTTGGTGGTGTTAACCTTAACGCCAGGGCCCATGGTGGAAACAACCACGCAGGACTTGATATACTGACCCTTAGCTGCAGCGGGCTTTGCCTTCACAACAGCGTTCATCAAGGTGTCCATGTTCTCGGTCAGCTTCTCAGCGCCGAAGGAAACCTTGCCGATGGGGCAGTGGATGATGTTGGTCTTGTCCAGACGGTACTCAACCTTACCAGCCTTGATTTCCTGAACAGCAGCGCCAACGTTGGGGGTAACGGTGCCAGCCTTGGGGGAGGGCATCAGACCCTTGGGGCCCAGAACCTTACCCAGACGGCCAACCAGGCCCATCATGTCGGGA
>JAZREX010000123.1:0-11010 GCA_045661025.1 Faecousia sp.
AGGTCAATTTCATAGATATGCCCCCGTAGCTCACCTGGATAGAGCGCGCGCCTCCTAAGCGCGAGGTAGTGAGTCCGAGTCTCGCCGGGGGTGCCAAACACCGTGATTTCACCGTAAATCACGGTGTTTTCATAACTATTTGTCCCATTATTAAATTGTCAGAGTGTTTCCATTTGGCAGCCGCAGCTCTTATGGACTGCCAAATGGATTCGAACACTTTTTAAGATTTTTGCTAACAAAATCGCATTTTTGCTAACAGACGGTTTTGAACGGTTTGGTATTATCCGGACACATTTGCATTCGCAAGTCCATTCAAAAGGGCTAACAGTGCCGGATTTTGCTGCAGCTGAACCAGCAGCTGTACGATATCCATACCCGGCTGTTGCACAGTTTGCGTGCGGAATGACTGCTCCAGCCCCCGCAGATCAGCCCTTGAATAGAAGCCTGCCTCAAAGCGCTGGGCGTTGACCTTGCGGTCTTCGTCCAGAATATGGGCATAGACCTCGGTTACCATGTCAGGCTGTGCGTGGCCCGTATCGCCCTGCGTTGCTTTGATATCTCCGTGGTTCAGCTTCAGCTTATAAGTCGTGCTGGAGTGCCTGAGGGAGTGGAAAACCACATCCGGAAGGTCTGCGTTCCTTTTCAGCCGGTTGAAGGCATTGCCGATTACCCGATCCTCACAAGGACGGCCATTATCAAGGGTAAGCACAAGATTGTAATCGTAGTAGGCGTCCCCTAAGTAAGCCTTCGCCTTGTCCTGGCTTTCCTTCCAGGCTCTCAGCAGCCTGGCAAGGGTCACCGGGATCCACACCTTACGGATACTGGATTCCGTTTTCGGCTTCTTCAGTACCAGCCGGGTCTTGGACTTGCCATTAACAACAGCCGGGAAAGTAAAGAATATGTCATTCTCTCCCAAAGCATCGACTGCGCCTTCATCCACACGGGCAAGCACCTTCTCAACCTTGAGGTAGGCATTGCCGTTCATGATTGCAGCATCCGAGATATCAAGACAGTCCCAGGTAAGCCCACAGATCTCCCCAAAACGGAGAGAACACGCAAAGGCAAGATGGATTGCTAAGTACAACCGATCGTCCTCACAGGCATCCAGCGCCCTACGAATGGTCTCTGCATCCCAGATGGCACGCTTCCGTTGCTCACGCTTAGGCAAAGTTGCCCCAATAAAGGGATTTCTGCCAACCATACCCCAGCGGATTGCCTGCCCAAAAGCACAGCGCATCAGCTTACATATCTTCTCAATGGTGCAGGGTGTAACAAACTCCGTTTTGGCCCTTCTTCCGTTGCAGTCCACCGCTTTGGTTTTCTGCAGTGTGGCAATAAACTTGTCCACAACACGGGCATCCACATCCTGGACGTTTACCTCACCCAAAATGGGGTTGATATAATTCCGGATCAGTCCTGAATTGGAGGTATACATAGACAGGCCCCACTTCCGTTTGCCATACATATCCACAAAATCAATGAGAAAATCCTTGATCTTGATGCTGGCTGGCGGGATAAATGTACCGGTGTCGATCTCATGCTCGACCTCGCTTTTGCGCTTTTGGGCTTCCTTCTTGGTCTTAAAGGACTCCCATTTTTGCTGGGAATTACCGTTCGCGTCATCATAGCGAAAAACTACATAGAAATTTTTTCCTCGCTTAACAATTGTCGCCATAACACTACTCCTTTACATGATTAGTTTCCTCGACCGTCTAACCATGCATCGAAGGGCTCCTTGGGAATCCGGATCAGGCTACCGACACGGATCACCGGGAAGTATTCCTTCTTGATAAGCTCGTATGCACCGGTACGGCTGATCCGCGCTAATTTCGCGATCTCCTCCACCGTGTATACCCGCTCATTCGCGACATTGCTTTCCTGCAACTTACTCATAAAAACTCCTTTCTTCGGGCAAGCCACAGGTACATTAATATTATAACATACCGTTCGACTCCCTGAAACAAAATTCTTTGTAAACTTTTTTCTTCATGGTATGATTTCTCTTTCTCTAAGGATAATTGTTCAATGAACCTTCCTAAGTTACATTGGCTATTGTCCTACAATTTATCTGCTATCTCCTCCATTTCGCCTGCAGCCTCATATTTGAATACGAAAAATCGCAGCAAGTCTTGACAGAACCTGCTGCGGCAACAATCGATATTCACCTATTTTAGATTTGATCCGGACCGGTTGAAGGCATCCCCATGCTAAACAATATCGATCCGTATTTCCGGGTATCTAAAAAGGCCGCTGCTTTGTCTGTAATATAATTTTATCGCAACCAATCCCGGATGTCATCGGCAACAACCTGCCAATGCATTTACGCAGTTGTGCCAAAATGTTTTCACTAAAAACAAGGACCGGGAGATCAGCTGCAAGCTTTGTCTGCACGTCTGCAAACATCACTTTGGCGCAGCCGGTGCTCCCGGCAATCGATTCGAAGACCTTCACCGATTATGGACCGCTACTTTCTCCTTCACAGGTCCGTACCGTTCCACTGTCACTTAAGCAGTGTCAAACGGTGGGCGCACTTCCACCGAGACGGTAGCCTGGGTGCTTGATCTTGCCTTTGTGATATTATAGCACAGATGTTCGACAAAGTCAATTTAACTCCCGTTCCCAAATGAGTCTGGGAGAGAAATTGCAAAATTTTTTTCATTTTTCAAGATACATTGGTAATTTAAGCAATCAATGGGCATCACTCCTCTCTACATATAAAGATGCATACAAAAACACGATTTGTTCCACTTGGGCGAAAATTTTTTAAAATTTCCCCTTCTACTATATAAAGAGGCTTGCAAAAACGCGTTTTCTATCACTTTCTCGATTTGTTTACAAAAAATTCACAAACGGTCATACTTTTCTTCGTTCTACTTATAAAAATGCTTTAAATCAGCCAAATCTGCCACTTTGATGAAAAAATCCCAAAAAATTTATCCATCAATTTTATTACACGATTCATCTGCCCAAAATGCAACTAAATATGAAAAATATTTCTAACATTTTTCAAATATTAAAAGGTGCAGACCTTTCGTGGGCTGCACCTTACTTAAAAAAGGGAATATTCTAATTCAAAACCAACTGGATCTGTGTATGCAGAGCCAGATAGTACGCAAGATGATCATAAATTCCGATCATCAGTGGTTGTATATATAAGAAAACTGGGGCTTCAGTACGAAGTCCCAGTTTTTCATATTAGGATTATAACACAGATGTTCTGCCAAGTCATTGTCATTCTTCTGCCAAATCTGTGCCAGCATCCTGCCAAAACTGTGCCACCATTCTGCCACGATCAAAGGATTTTCACAAGAGCACCACCATGTTTATTTCCACTTTTCTATCAGATTACGAATCTGAGAGGCAAGCTTTGCGTTATCCTTATTAGTTCTGCCTTTGCAGGTTTTCACAAAGGCAAGGAGTGCTTCTGCGGCTGCAAGGAGGTCGCCATAGACGGCCCGTGCTCTGGCAGAGCCTTTTGTTATCTCTTCCCTACGGATAGGCTTGGAATCTGCAAACACAGTCATTCTTCCGGTTATCAGATCGTACTCCGTGCCGCTGTAGGGTGCTTCTGCGTAGTAGCCCGTCTGGGTCAGCAGTTTCTGGAAAATCATACAGGCTCCGTCATCGCCATGATTGACAAACACCATCTGAGGCTTTTCCTTGAACCCTGCGAGCCATCGGATCAAGCCTGCCTGATCTGCGTGACCGCTGGTGCCATGGAGCGCGGAGATCTCCGCATTGACAGTAATATCCTCACCGAACAGCCGGACATACTGTGCACCGTCCTGGAGTTTTCTGCCGAGGGAACCTTCCGCCTGATAGCCAACGAAAAGGATGGTATTTTCCTCCCCCCAAAGATTGTGCTTCAGGTGGTGGCGGATTCGGCCCGCCTCGCACATGCCGCTGGCAGAGAGGATCACCTTGGGTCGTTTGTCGAAGTTGATCTGCTTGGATTCGTCACTTGTTACAGACAGACATATATCATCAAACCAAATCGGGTTGATGCCTTGCTTGACTAATTCAGTAGTTTCTTCATCGAAACAGCTTTGATCGCATTGCAGGAAGATGCCTGTAGCTTCCACAGCCAGAGGGCTATCCACATACACCGGGAATCCATCGTGACCGCGGACCATGCCTTCCTGTTTGATCTGCCGGATGGCATACAGCATCTCCTGGGTTCTTCCCACCGCAAAGGATGGAATGACCACGTTACCGCCCCGGTCAAAAGTTCGCTGTAGTACATCTGCAAGTTCTCCAACCGTATTGCCGGGCTTTTCATGGAGCCGATTGCCATAGGTGGATTCCAGAACAAGGTAGTCCGTTTCTTCTACCGGCAGAGGATCTTTGATCAGCGGCTGATTGATGTTACCCACGTCACCGCTGAATACGATTTTCTTTGTAACTCCATCCTCGGTCAGCCACAACTCAATACAAGCAGAGCCCAGCAGATGTCCAATATCGGAAAAGCGGACAACGATGCCTTCTTCGGCTTGGATCACCTGACCGTATTCGCAGGGACGAAAACGGGAGATTGCACCGATGGCATCTGCCATCGTGTAGACCGGGGTTACCAGATCATCGCCGGCACGCTGCGCTTTCCGATTCTGCCACTCCGCTTCGGATTCCTGAATGTGGGCAGAATCCCGCAGCATAATGTTGCACAGATCGCAGGTGGTGGAGGTTGCATAAATACTGCCCCGGAAGCCGTCCTTGTATAGCTTGGGAAGCATACCGGAATGGTCGATATGGGCATGGGTCAGAAACACCGCCTCGATGGTATTGGCAGGCACAGGAATCGGCACATTCTCAAACACATCGATTCCCTGCTCCATACCGCAGTCCACCAGGTATTTCTTTCCGCATACCTCCAAAAGTGTACAGCTTCCTGTCACCTCATGGGTAGCCCCAATAAATTGAATTTTCATAGTGAGACCTCCAATCGTTTCACATTATGAGAGGATCGTATCATTTTCTATAAAAAGTATTCCCACCCACAAATTCACGAACAAGGCTAGTTGGTGGAATTTCATCATCCACATCTGCCTCGATCACATAGTTAAGGACTTTTACCATTCCGCGAACCTGCTCATAACATTCTTCTTCCGGACCAATTGCCGTAAGGAGTGGGTATATATGCTTCTTCAAAACTGCCAACTCATACAGCGTGGAGCTGTTGAAGATCACATCCGCATTTTCCTGATATGGGAATATCCATCTTTTCTCACCGTTGCGGACACTGTCCCACATAGATAGTGTTCTTTGTATCGAAGATCCCCGTGTTTCATGATCTCTGACACTTCGGCGTAACAGGCGAAGATAGGATGTGGGGATGCGGTTATGATCATCCAAATTCAGCGGCAGCAAAGGACTGACATACATCCGGAACACCAGTTCTTTGGGAAGCATTTCCGGCAGCAGAACGGGGTTCAAAGCGTGTAAGCCCTCCACGATAACCACAGAATCGGAATCCAGCTGAAGATAGTGTTCTGGCCATTCCCGCCGCCCGGTCATAAAGTTAAAGCAAGGGATCTGTACCGTTTCGCCGGAAAGCAATCTTTGCAGATGCTCACCAAATAACTGTGTATCAATGGTATTGATATGCTCCAGATCCAGCTTTCCGTCCGGACCAACAGGACATTTATCCCGGTCTATGTAGTAATCGTCCAGGCTCATCAGGATCGGTTGCTTGCCGTGAACACGCAGCTGTGTAGCAAGACGGTTGGCAGATGTTGTCTTTCCGGAAGAGCTTGGGCCTGCAAGCATAACCGCCTTGCACCCACTCTCGCATATCATATCCGCAACCTGGGCATAGCGCTTTTCATGGAGTGCTTCATTGACTCGGATCAGTTCCCGCAGCCTCCCGGATAGGGTCATTTCATTCAGATCCGCAACCGTTCTACACTGCATCAGTTGTCCCCAGCGTTCTCCTTCGGCGCAAACAGAAAAAAAGTTGGGCATGGACTCATACTGGCCAAGCTTGTCTGCATCAAGTTCATCCGGGAATACAAACAGGAAGCCGCCGTCAATGGGGATGATGTCCCATACTTGCAGATACCCGGTAGAAGGAGCCAATTCGCCGTAATAATAGTCCGCAAAGTCACCGTAGGAATACAGATCAAA
This sequence comes from Faecousia sp., assembly GCA_045661025.1. GTDB lineage: Bacteria > Bacillota > Clostridia > Oscillospirales > Oscillospiraceae > Faecousia. The sequence continues at coordinate 6,121 of JAZREX010000123.1, forward strand.
ATGCGGTGCGTCTCGCCATTGCAAAAGTCTTGTCTGGTCCGCCCGTCCCTGGGCGGTAAACAGCTTAACAGCATCCTCTTTGGAGATCCTTTTACGAATCAGAGGAATATCTTGCTCTACAAGCTTTTGCATATGCACTTTTAATTTCTCTGCCGAGAAATCCGGTTCGTTTTCGATATGGATATACAGTGCCGGTCCCAAGGTACAATCCATAGACGCCTTGGCATTGGGCCACAATTGAGACAGCGCCAGAAAAATTACAAACTGTGCAGTACGAGTATATACTTCTCGGCCTGCCGGATCGTCAATTTTGAGCAAATGAACGACCCCGTTGGATGCCGCCATAGCCGCACGAATAGAAGGCCTGTCTGTGGAATTGTCTGCCTTTCGAACCGGGATGTAATTCAAATTAAACACTTCTCCTGCAATCTTTGCAGCCAAGGGTCTCTCGGACAGCTTCTCTCCGCCCATACCTAATCTATGGATAATTTGGAGCAGTGATTCACCACGCAAAGGAATGCACGCAATCCCATCAATCTTTAATTCCATTTATATGTTTCCCTCCCTTTCCTGTAGCTGTCAGGGTTTATACTTTACTGGGTATCCCATTCTTTTCTGCCAGATGGGCAATCACACCACGGCGGGTCAGGATGCCGCAAAGTGTATTTCTGCTGTCCACGATGGGAACAAAGTTTTGGTTTAAGGCTGCACTGACGACCTTGCTCTCATCTGCATCAATACTGATGGGTGGGCAGAAATCCCGCCGAACAAGCTCTCTGACTCTGTGGTTTTCCATATCCATTTTATCCAGTGAGCCGGTATTGAGTACATAGCGAAGAAAGTCGCCCTCACTGACAGTTCCAATATAGTGCTGCTCCGCATCCAAAACGGGAATAGCCGTATAACCGTTTCGCGTCATAACCTCCCAGCCCTGGCGAACCGTCTGCTTTTCGTTGAGAAAGACCGTGCAGGCTCTTGGAATCATAATCTTTGCTATATTCATAAGCATTTACTCCTTGTAGCTTTATTTTACCATAGCTATCAACACAGAATGGAGATAAAATGTAAATTCTTAGCACAAAACGCAGGCGCCATTACAAAAAGGCTGCCTGCGTCTTGCTATTATTCCGATTTTAGCATCCGGTATCCGATGCCGATATGGGTTTGGATATACTGGGTCTGAGAATCCTTTTCCAGCTTTTTGCGCAAGGTTGCCATATGTACCCGCAAAGATGCCATATCACTTTCCCAGGCGCTGCCCCAGATCTTATTGGTCAGATAGGTGTGGGTCAGCACTTTGCCTGCGTCCTTTGCAAGCAGGCAAAGAAGCTTATACTCTGTGGGTGTCAGCTTCAGTTCCTCACCATTTAGGGAAGCACAGCCTGCGGCGTAATCCACCGTCAATTTACCGTTGTGGAATACGGAGTCGCCAGGCTTGCCTTCAACGATCGTAATTCGGCGCTGCGCGACCCGGAGGCGAGCCAGCAGTTCTGTCACAGAAAAAGGCTTCGTCAGATAATCGTCAGCTCCGGCATCCAGAGCGGCAACCTTATCCGCATCCTCAGTCCGGGCGGAGATGACGATAATGGGCATCTGGGACCAGGAACGAATGCACTTAATGACTTCCACGCCGTCCAGATCCGGTAAGCCCAGATCCAGAAACACAATATCCGGCTGCTGGGTGGTTGCTGCTGCAATGGCGGCTTCACCGTTGGCTGCGGTTATGTAAGCATAGTTATTGGATTTTAAAGTAGTAGTGATCAGGTTGCGAACAGTGGGATCGTCCTCCACCACTAAGATCTTGGGATTATTCATGGACTTCCACCTCCCCGGATGGAATGGTAAATGTAAAGATTGTGCCAGCAGGCGCATTGTCGGTTACAGCGATCTCTCCGCCATGGGCAGTGATGATAGACTTGCAAAGGCTAAGGCCAAGTCCCAGACTTCTGCGGCAGTCAGCAATGGGATTGCTGCCGCTGTAGAACATCTGGAATACTTTTTCCTTTTCGCTGTCCGGAATACCAGCACCGTTATCAGCAACGGAGATCTCGGTGTACTGCTCGTTCTGCTTTGTGGTGATGGTAATGTGTGAGCCGGCAGGTGTATACTTGATGGCGTTGTCCACCAGATTGATAATAACCTGAATGATCAGCCGGGCATCGCACCTGGCAAGAAGCAGGTCATTTTCGTGATGTACGGTAACGGTATGCTCTGTCTGCTTTCTGCTGATGTGCTGTAATGCCTCCGTGACGATCTCTTCTACCAGGTGAGGCTGTTTTTGAAGCCTCATCCTACCTTCTTCGATCTTAGTGACCGCCAGCAGGTTCTCCACCAAATTGGTCAGCCATGCGGAATCGTCATAGATATCTCCGCACATCTGCCGAACCGTCTCCGTATCCAGCTTTCCCAAATCGGAAAGCAGCATGCCGGCGTTACCGGAGATAGATGTCAGCGGTGTGCGCAGATCGTGAGAAATAGAACGCAGCAGGTTGGCACGAAGCTTTTCGTTCTCCGCCTGCAGCTTAGCCGCTTCTTTTTCCTTGGTATTTCGGCTGTTCTCCAGCGTCAAGGCACACTCACCGAGGATGGACAGCAGCATACTGTTCTCAAATGCTTCCAAAGGCTCCGCGCCCTCAATAATGACCGTTCCATAGATGCGGTCCTGCACCTTGATGGGATATCGCTGCGTGTGTTTGTGGGCGCTGGCGACAACACCGGGCAGCACAGTTGCCGTTCTGCCCAGCAGCTTAGACACCTGTGTGCGGCAGGCCCGCAGCACCTCCTCGTCTGACTGGGCTTTCTGCAACAGCTGATTGGTCTCCAGAAGAAGATTGGTACGGTAGGCTGCTTGGGTGGATTGCTTTGTCTGTCCCTTCATCCGGTCTGTCATAGTGCCGACCGTTAGGGACGCGATCAGCATAATGAGAAATGTCAACGGCGCACCATCCGCATATACACGCAGGGAAAACTGCGGATAGGTAAAGAAGAAATTAAATACCAGGACGCTTCCAATGGCTGACAGCACATAGCTTGAACGGGTGGAAGTGACCATTGCCGTGAGCAGCACCGCCAGCAGGTAGATGGCAATGATATTTGCTTCGCTAAAGCCAACCTTTGAAAACAAGAAAGCCAGCCCACTGGCAAGCGCCAGAATACCAACAGAGATGCACCAGTCCCGGAGTGTGATCCGTAAATCGACCCTCTTCCGGACTTTTCTTTGCCGATAGGCCGGGTCCGTGCTGGCATCGGGGATGATGTGGATATCAATATTCGGTGCGATCTGGGTCAGCTTCTCTGTCAGCGTAGGCTTGCCAAAAAATCTGCGCTTGGATATCGCGCTTCTGCCCACAACGATTTTTGTTACGCCGGACAGTCTTGCATACTCCGCGATCTGATAGGATACATCGTCACCAAATACTGTTTCAACGGTAGCTCCCAGCTCCTGCGCTAGTGCAGTGTTCTGCCGCAGGCGCTCCTTGTTCTCTTCCGACATTGCCTCATAATTGGGTGTACGGACAAACAGCGCGGTAAAGGTGCCTCCGAAGGCATTTGCCATCGTTGCAGCTGTGCGGATGATCCGGGCGTTGGATGGAGCTGATGATAGTCCCACAAGAATATGCTCTGCCATGCTGAGCCCTCCTGTGTCATTTTTTTTCATTCTATCACATCCTCCGGATATCTACAACTGTCATCGTAAGTAAAGGTCGGTTCATTGTCTGGCCTGCGTTCTAAAAACTTATCAAGCTTGCGAAGTAAGTAGAACAGATATACCTGACCGCCTATAAAACTCAGAACAGCCAGTATGATCCAAATAACATTCATGATCTCGATCGGTCAAATCCGGAAGCATTTCTGAATGTCCTTAAATCTTCCCATCACCATTAAAGATTTTCCCTCGCACAACAGGGTGTCCGGGGTGATAAAGGAATCCAGCTTGCTTCCACACTTTGTTCCAAGAATATTGATATTAAACTTTTTACGAATATCCAACTGCCCAACCGTTTTGCCCATCCAGTTTTGCGGAATCGTTACTTCAAAGATGGCATTTTCGCTGTCCAGCTCAATGTAATCCAGCACATGATCGGCGCTGTACCGGATGGCTGCCCACCGGGCCAACTGCTTTTCCGGGTAAACTACTTCGTCCGCGCCGTTTCGCAGAAGGAATTTCTCCTGCACATCCGTTGCGGCACGGGATACTACCAGCTTGGCCCCTAGTTCCTTCAGCAGGCTGGTCGTCTGCAGGCTGTTCTGGAAGTTATTGCCGATGCCTACGATGCATACATCATAATTGTCCACACCCAGGCTGCGCAGAAATGCTTCATTGGTGCTGTCACCGATCTGGGCGTTGGTCACATAAGGAAGGATCTCCTGCACCAGTTCCTCCTTGTGGTCAACAGCCATAACCTGATGGTTCAGTTCCCGGAGTTTCATGGCGATGTGCTTTCCGAAACGGCCAAGGCCAATTAAAAGAATCGATTTCATAGAGATTCCTCCTTATCCAACAGTGATTTTCTCCAAAGGCAGCTTGGAGAGGGTGTTTTTATTTGCGGACAGTGTTGCGAAAATCAGCGTTAAACCGCCGACCCGGCCTAAGAACATGAGACTGATCAATATAAGCTTGGAAATGAGATGCAATTCCGGTGTGATTCCCAAAGTTAAACCAACAGTGCCGATAGCCGATGCTGTTTCAAACAGACAAGTCAGGATCGGCAGATTCTCTACCCGGCTGATGATCATACCGCCCAGCAAAAACAGAGAAATGTACATCAGAAATACGGTCAGTGCGTTTTTTACGGTATCGTCCGCGATCCGCCTGCCGAAGAACCGTCCGTTTTCCCGTCTGCGGAAAACAGCTACCGCACAGGCGATCAGCACCGCTGCAGTGGTGGT
>JAZREX010000124.1:0-9954 GCA_045661025.1 Faecousia sp.
AGAGCAATGCGGGTATCGTCAACAATGATGGCAGGATAATCCTCATCACAATGGGTACACAGCACTGCGGCCGCGCCTTTTTCCATAGCCGCAGGGATAAAGTTATGACCATCCCGAACGCCCTGCAGCGCTACAAACAGCTGCCCCGGCTCTAATTTCCGGGTATCGTTGTTTGCGCCTAAGAAAGTAACATCTTTATATTTTTCATTGATACGGCCGCCGCACCAGTGCGCTGCCTGCTGCAGAGTAATTCTGCCCATGTTATTCCCTCGTTTCCTCCAGGTAAGCTGCCACCACTTCCCGTTCATCCAAGTGATGCTTTACACCATGGATCTCCTGATATGTCTCATGGCCCTTTCCAGCCAATACAATTATATCATGGTTTTTCGCAATGTCCATAGCGTGACGGATAGAAGTGGGACGATTTTCAATAACCTCAAAGTTTTTCTTCTCCGGATCGATCCCTTTCAGAATATCATCAATGATGGACATAGGGTCTTCCGTTCTGGGATTATCAGAGGTAATGATCGCCCAGTCTGCAATATCTGTTCCGATCTTACCCATAATGGGGCGCTTAATGGGGTCCCGATCACCGCCACAACCAAACACCGCAATGAGTCTGCCTTTACAAAAGCCCCGTACAGAGGACAGCACATTTTCCAGTCCGTCTGGGGTATGGGCATAATCAATCAAAACGGTATAGGGCTTTCCGGGTGTGGGTACGACCTCCACACGGCCCTTTACGCCCTGGGCTGTCTGCAGCGCAGCAGCAATCTCTTCCAAGGAAAGTCCAAGCTGCAATCCACAGCCAATGACTGTCAAAGCATTGTACACCGTGAACTTTCCAGGGATGGGTAGCTGTACCTGTACCTGCTTCCCATCGGCATGGGCTACAAAGGAAATACCATCTGGTAAAAGCTCCTGATTGGTCGCCTTCAAATCCCCCTGCCCCGTTACGCAGGTACGAAGCATTGTGCCGGTTGCTTTCTGGCAAATGCGGCTGCACCAGGGGTCATCCGCATTGACAACGCTCTTTTTACTTCTTGCAAACAATTCTGCTTTTGTATCACAGTAATTTTCCATGGTAACATGAAAATCCAGATGATCCTCGGTCAAATTGGTAAAGGCCGCCACATCAAAGGCAATGCCGCCCACCCGATCCAAAGCAATAGCGTGAGAGGATACCTCCATTACCACATGGGTGCAACCGGCAGAACGCATCTGGGCAAACAACGCCTGCAGATCCAGGCTTTCCGGCGTTGTCCGGTCTCCGGGCAGGAATTGCTGGCCGATCATATTGCCCATGGTACCCACCAAGCCGACCTTGGCATTGCGAGCCCTTTCCAGAACATGCTTGATTAGCAAAGCAGAAGAGGTCTTGCCGTTGGTTCCGGTGATACCGATCAAGGTCATAGCCTCTGCCGGATGATCATAGAAATTTGCACCGATCAAAGCCAGCGCCAACCGGTCAGACTTTACCAGCACATAGGGCACATCGTCCTTCGGTTCTACTGCCGTTACCACTGCTGCAGCACCTTTTTCCATCGCCATAGGGATATATTTGTTGCCGTCTGTAACAAAGCCGGTAATTGCCACAAACAGGCTTCCCGGTGTCACCTTTCTGGAATCGTAAGCGACTGCCTCAATCTCAGTATCCAAATTTACATTGGTCTTTAGAACTTCCAGACCTTCCAACAGCTTATGTAATTTCATAACTTCTCCTTTTTGCAGCATTAATCTGCTGCCTTAGTATCCATAAACACCAGTGTTACTGCACTCCCCTGCTCTACCTGGGTGCCTGCCGCAACGGACTGGCTGACTACTTTCACATTTGGATTCATATCATCATTGCCCGAAATCGTCAAATATAAGCCTGCCCCGGCAGCTGCATCGGCCGCCTGACTACGGGTCATGCCCACAAAATCCGGCATAGTTACCGTTGCAGTTTCCAGGGAATCTCCCAGATAAACGATTACCTGGCTATTCTTGGTAATCGACTCTCCTGCAGCAGGGATCTGACCGGTAACTGTCTCCGATGTCCCCGAAAAGACACCTTCCACGCCCAGACCCTTTAATTCTGCCTGAGCCTCATTGGTTTCCATTCCTGTCAAGTCCGGCATGGTCACCTGTTCTTCCTCCTGGGCTTTTGCAACGCCAAGATAGGGCAAGATATCTGCCATCACTGCACCTACGGTAGGAGCAGCCATCACGCCGCCGGAAATATAGATCCCCGTTTGCCGGGAAGGGGTATCCAGGGCTACCATTACAATATACTCCGGATTGTCCATAGGCGCAACCCCTACGAAGGAAACAATTTTATCCAGTACCCGCTGACCGTTTTCATCAAACACATCGATCTTCTCGCTGGTGCCTGTTTTTCCACCGATAGCATAGCCTGCAACCGCTGCATTTTTTGCCGTACCTTCCTCCACAACAGATGCCATAAGCTGCCGCATCGTATGAGAAGTTTCCTCACGAATCACTCGTCGCACCTGGGTCGGTTCTTGGTTTAAAACAGTACTGCCTCCAGCATCGGTCACCTCCGATACCATATAGGGTTCTATTAAAATACCACCATTTACCACCGCCGATACGATCCGCACTAGCTGCAAAGGGGTAATTTTAAAAGTCTGTCCAAACGAACCGGAGGTCAACGATGCCGTTCCCCACTTCTGGGTATCTGTCACCAGAGATTTATCAAAGAAAATGCCCTTGCTCTCTCCATACAGATCTACGCCGGTCTTTTCCAATACACCAAACTTTTCAATATATGAATAAAACTGCTCGCCGCCCATTTTCAGCGCAATATGGGCAAAAGCAATGTTGCAGGAATTCTGCAGCGCTTGGGGAGTCTTCTCTGCTCCATGGCCGGTAGAACGCCAGCAATGCAGCCGCTGAGAACGACCGGGAATCTGTTCTGAGCCGGAACAATGGAAATTGGTCTCCAGGTCGATAGCCCCGCAATCCAATGCTGCGGACATAGTTAGAAGCTTAAAGGTAGAACCCGGCTCATATCCATCGGAAATGCAACGGTTTCGCCATTGTTTCAGTCTGGCAGCTGCCAGATTTTGAAGGTAATTTCCCTTCATTTGGGAGTAATCCGCGCTTCCCTCGGGCAATGCCAAATAGGAAAGCCGCTGCTGTTCCAATTCTTCTGCGATTTCCGGATCTGCTACCTCCAAGTAGGCGTTGGGATCGTAATTACCTAGGGTGGCCATTGCCAGAATTTCCCCGGTATTTACATTCATCACAATGCCAAACCCGCCGTTTTGCACATCATACCGGTCGATGGCCGCCTGGATCTGTTTTTCCAAACAGGCCTGCACGGTGGCATCCAAGGTCAACACCACATCACAGCCCTTCCGGGAGTACAGATATTGCTCATAAGAAAAGGGCATATCCATCTCATTGTTGCCCTTGGTAGTGATTACCTTCCCCGGGCTGCCACAAAGATATTGGTTGTAGGCTGCTTCTACCCCTTCTGCACCGGTATTGGAGGCATCGGTAAAACCGATCACCTGGGAAGCCAGCGTTCCGTAGGGGTAAAACCGGACAGAATCCGGTTCCAGATGGATACCGGAAATTTGATTCTGTTCAATATACTGCAAAACCTGTCCGGAGATCTTTTCATCCACTCTGGCAGCGATCTGTTTATACCGTTTAGTATAATCCTGCCCCTGTTTCACGATCCACTCACTGTCCAGCTTCAGGAGTTTTCCCAAAGTGTCTGCAATGGCCGATAAGTCTGCCTTGGATTGCTTTAGTTCGTGGGGATCCAGATATATGGTCACCACACCCCGGGAGGTAGCAAGCACATTCATATTCCGGTCATAGATACAACCCCGGTCTGCCGCCACCTGGGTGGTGCGTGTTTGATTCCGCAACGCCTTTGTGGCATAGTATTCATAATTGCGTACCATCAAATCATATAACCGAAATAAAACAGGCACAAATCCCAGGATGCCTAGCACCAACGCCGTAGCCAGGATTCTTTGATGCTGTCCGGTATCTGCGCGGATTCTTTGGTATTGCCTGTTATGCTTTTTTTCGGCCATAGGATCCCAACCTTTCCCACTTACTTAAAATGGGCAGCAAGGGAATCCCTCGCCGCCCATTGCAGCTACTATTTAAGTGTATTGGTTGGGATATACTTTATGCAAACAAGCCTGTTAAAAATGTGTAGAACTGCTCCCATGCACCTGCCGGAGCTTCTTGTTCCGCAGAAGGTACTGTAATGGCAATTCTCTGAACCTGCTCTCTGGGAACCATTCCCAAAGCCAGGGCTGTTTTCTGCACATCTTCCAGATTGTAGCCTGCTTCGTAGGTGGTTTCCAGTGCGGTTTGCTTACTTTGCAGGGTATCCACATACTCTGCCATAACCGCTGTCTGCTGCCGCACAGCGTTCAGCTGACCCAGTCCCACAAACATCAAAACCAAAACCACAGCGCACATCACAATGCCGAAGGTTGCCACCGGATCAATATGCAAGGTGATCTTCTTATGCTTGCGAACCTTTGGCATGCGCAGGGTCTGCAAAGGAACAACAGGTGCGATTTTCTGGGCCGCACTACCTGCGGTATAAAACTGAATATACTGAATATCCGGTTTGTTGGACATATCATCGCATCCTTTCTTTCTGTTTCCTTAAAGTTTCTCACATACGCGCAATTTTGCGCTGCGAGAGCGGGGATTTACATCCAATTCTTCCTGGGTCGCCACAATCGGCTTACGGCTGATCAGTTTCACCTTGGGCTTGTTTCCACAGACACAGACCGGGAAACTAGGCGGACAAGTACAGCCCTTGGAAGCAGCTGTCATTGCTGTTTTTACGATCCGGTCCTCCAAAGAGTGGAAGGTGATAATCGCCAACCGTCCTCCGGGATTTAACAAAGGGATCGCATCTTCCAGCACCTTTTCCACCGAACCCAGCTCATCATTCACCGCGATCCGAATCGCCTGGAAGGAGCGCTTTGCCGGATGCTGCTTTTCCCGCAATGCCGCAGGAGGCATTGCTGAGCGGATCACATCCACAAGTTCCAAGGTCGTTCGAATCGGTGCAGTCTCCCGCCGGCGGCAAATTGCGCTGGCGATCTGAGGCGCATAACGCTCTTCACCGTAGGTGTAGAGGATCCGCTTCAATTCTTCCTGAGGCCAGGTATTGACCACTGTATAAGCATCCAGGGTATCTTCGGCGTTCATTCGCATATCCAGGGGTGCATCCTGCATATAGGAAAATCCCCGCTGGGCATCGTCTAACTGGGGAGAAGAAACACCCAGATCCAACAAAATGCCATCCACGCCGTCAATCTGCAGATCTGACAACACCTGCTTGATCTCACAAAAATTACTGTGCACCAGAGTGATGCGATCTTTATAAGGAGCTAACCGCTCCCCTGCTGCTTTCAATGCAACCGTATCTCTATCAATTCCAATGAGTCGACCGGTGGTTAACCGTTTGACAATCTGACTGGAGTGGCCTGCGCCCCCCAATGTGCCGTCCACATAAATGCCATCGGGTTTAATATCCAATCCATCCAGGCATTCCTGCAGCAGGACAGAAACATGATAAAACTCGCTCATAGGCCGATCGCCTCCAGAGAAGCCAGCAGCTTTTCGGGGGTGAGATTTTCAGCCTCAAAGGCTGCAAACTCTTCTGCATCCCAAATTTCTGCCTGCCCGGCGCGACCGACAATCATCACATCCCGGCCAATTCCTGCATACTCCAGTAAGAACTGGGTCAAAGAAAAACGGAACTGCTTATCAGGACTGCACTGATTGGCATTCATAAAAATCAAGCTGGTAGCTGCAGAGCGCTGAGAGATGGGCAGTGTGTTGTAGTTTTGTACCAAAGTCTGCCAATCCTGTGCGGTATACACAGTTAAGCAGCGGCGACCGCAATTGACACCCAGGGTGACGAAGAAATCCGTGCCCAACTCTGCCCGGAGTTTTGCCGGCACAAACAGACGGTTCTTCTCATCCAGTTTTGCAGGATATTTGCCAATCACAGTCCTCACCTCTCTCCATTTTGCTCCACTTTGCTACCATTTTGCTCCATTTACCAACAGTATAACTGATTGTTTTTCAAAAATCAATACTTTTTTTGCCGTTTTTTCAAAAAAATCCCCAAAAATTCGGGTATTTTCGCATTTTCAAACACTTGTTCTAAAATATTGCTATCCGTTGATTTCCACCTTGCCATCTTTCCAGCTGATCCGCAGTTTTCCGGAGCGTTTTGCATGATGCAACAGGTATACAGAAACCGGACCTTCCACCTGCTCCTGGACAATGCGCCGCAGTTGTCGGGCGCCCCCTGCCCCACTTTGTTTGGTGGCAAGCCCCACCGCGAGAGCATTGGTAAAACTTAATTGCAATCCGGATACCGCTGCCCGTTCCTGGAGCTGGGTTAAATACTTTTCAATAATTTGACAAGTGGCATCTGTCAGCAAGGGTGCAAAATGCACTACGCAGTCCAAACGCCCTAAGAACTCCGGAGAGAACCGCTGCCGCAAAGACCCTTCCATCTGTCCTTCCCGTCCGGTGGGCTGAAAACCCAAGCCATCCCCTTTTACCTCGCTGCCAATGTTGGAGGTCATCACGATCAACGCATTGCGGAAGCTGACTTTCCGGCCTGTAGAATCTGTCAATTCCCCTTCTTCCATGATTTGCAGCAATATCCCCGCCACATCGGGATGGGCTTTTTCCAATTCATCAAACAACACCAGACAATACGGCCGACTGCGCACCGCCTCTGTCAGTTTTCCCCCCTCCTCATAGCCTACATATCCCGGAGGTGCGCCGATCAGCCTTGCCACCGATTGTTTTTCCATGAACTCTGACATATCCAACCGGATCATAGCATCCCGACTGCCATATAACTCCTGGGCCATAGCCCGGCACAATTCAGTTTTTCCCACCCCGGTAGGGCCACAAAACAGCATGCATGCCACCGGCCGCCCGGGCTCCCGTATACTGGATAAGCCTCTGCGCAAGGCTTCTGCCACCTTTTCTACCGCCTTATCCTGCCCAATCACATGGCGCTTTAAAAGGGTTTCCAATTGAAGCAAACGCTGCCGCTCATCCGCTGTCAACCGCCCCACAGGGATCCCTGTACGGGTGCTGACTGCCCAGGCAACATCTTCCCCGGTGACGGTTCTAGGTCTGCGCGCATCTGCATTTTTCCCGGTCATGCGGCGCATTTTATCCCGCAAAATGGCAGCCTTTTCAAACTGACTCTCCCGCACCGCCATGTGTAACTCCTGTTCTAATTCCTGCCGTGCCGGGATGCGGTTTTGCTGCAACTGCTCCATACGGGCGTGGGCTGCGCCTTCATCCAGCAGATCAATAGCTTTATCCGGTAAATACAGATCCGGCAAATAGCGCACAGACAGCCTTACCGCCTCCCGCAAGGCTTCTTCTGTCAAATGCATTCTATGGTGTTGCTCCAAACCCGGTTTTAACCCACGCAAAATATCCAAGGTTGCCTGTTTGCTAGGTTCTTCCACCTGTACCGGACGAAATCTTCTCTCCAAGGCCGGATCTTTTTCAATATATTTCCGATACTCCCCCGGTGTGGTCGCCCCCAACATTTGTAATTCCCCACGGCCTAAAGCTGGCTTAAAAATATTGGCAGCATCAATCGCGCCTTCCGCCGCCCCTGCCCCCACAATGGTGTGCATTTCATCTACAAACAAGATCACATCTTCGCTGCGCTTGATCTCGCTGAGCACATCCCGGAGCCGCTCTTCAAATTCTCCCCGGTATTTCGTGCCTGCCACAAGATTTGCCATATTCAAGCTAATTAGCCGTTTTTCCCGAAGCTGAGGCGGCACGTTGCCCGCCGCCATGCGCTGAGCTAACCCCTCCACAATAGCGGTTTTTCCCACGCCGGGTTCTCCCACCAACGCCGGATTGTTTTTATTTTTCCGGCTCAAGATCCCAATCACCATATCGATCTCCCGGTCTCTGCCGATCACCGGAGACATCCGCGCCACTTTCGCCAACAGATCCTCGCCGAATTGTTCCAACAGTTTCGTTTTAACCGCCTCCTTGCCACATTTCTGGGCGTTTTGCCTTTCCCACCGCATAAAATTTACCGTATCACTAAATAGCAACCCAGGCTCTATCTGACTGGATTGCAGTAAGGCCACTGCTCCTGTTTGTTCTTTGCGAAGCAAAGACAATAAAATATGAATGCCTGCAACCTCTTTCGCCCCGGACCTTTCTGCCTCCTGACAAGCGCCCCGTAATATTTGCCGAACAGGTAAGGATAATCTGGGTCGCAAGGTGCGCCCTGTTTCCACCACCGTATGGCTTTGCCCAGCTTCTGCGCAAGACCACTCCGGAGAGAACCCCGAAAAACGCAGCAAGTTTCCAGACGCTCCAGGGATTTGCGCCAATGCCAGCAGCAAATGCACGCTGTCAATATGACTGTCGCCAAAATCATGGGCAACCTTAGCCGCTTCCTCCAGGATCTGTCTTACTTCCCGGCTATAGCGCATACCTTTCCTCCTTCAAAGCAGGTTTTTCTACGCGCATACAACCATCTTCTCAAAATATCGGCAAATATCCTGTTTTTACATGTTAAGACTTGTATACACGCCTTTTCGGCCTGCTTATTCTTTGGGCATACCACCCTTATCCGGAAAGTTTCTCCACAAAAAGCAAAAAATAAACTGCTGTTTTTAAAAAAAGAATTGCAATTTCAAAAATACATGCTAGAATAGAGGTGCATCCTCAGGATGCAATACTATTACATAAACGGGAGGGAAAATCATGGCTTACACCATTACCGATGCTTGCGTGAAGTGTGGCAGCTGCGCTGACAACTGCCCCGTCGAAGCTATCTCTGAGGGCGAGGACAAGTTCGTTATCGATGCTGATGTCTGCGTTAGCTGCGGCAGCTGCGTTGACAATTGCCCTGTTGAAGCAATCGTAGAAGAGTGATTCTCCGATTCCGCAATCTGCCTGCGCAGCCGGCTGACCGGTACGCAGGCAGATTTTTTTCAATTTGATTTCATTGGGGGATTCCTATGGAACACTTACACAACGGCTTTACGCTGGAACTGTCCCAAGGTGCGTTTCCTTTAAGCACAGACTCTATGGCCCTATCTGGCTTTGTCCGTATGCCGAAAAACGCCAAGGTTTTGGATTTAGGCAGCGGCTGCGGCACTTTAGGATTGCTCCTTTGCGCCAAAGATCCCGCCTGCCAAGTTACCGGCGTGGAGTTAGACCAGGCGGCCCACGAAATGGCGCTGCACAATGCCCAGACCAATGGCATTTCCTGCCGTCTTACCAGTATATGTGGAAATATTTCCAACATCCCCCATCTGATACAAAGCGGCGCGATGACAACCGTTGTATCCAATCCTCCCTATTTTTCCGGAGGTCCGGCTGCCAAGCTTACCCTGGCCCGACGGGATGACTTATGTTCTATGGACACTTTAACGGAAGCCGCTGCCTGGGCTTTGCAATACGGCGGTGACTTTTTTCTGGTGCACCGTCCAGAACGACTGGCGGAACTGTTTGCTTGCGCCAGCAAGTATAAGTTAGAGCCAAAACGCCTGCAGCTTCTGCGGCATACCGCCAGCGCGGCTGTCAGTCTGGTATTGGTGCAATGCCGTAAAGGTGCAAAGCCCGGACTTATATGGGAGGAAGAATTTCTTTTTGATGCAGCCGGCAATTCTTCTGCTTACCGCGATCACATTTATCATCTTTGATTGGAGGCTACAAAATGGCCGGAATGCTATATCTTGTGCCCACCCCTATCGGCAATTTGGGAGATATTTCTATCCGCTGTCGGCAAACTCTGGAAGCAGCGGATTTTATCGCTGCCGAAGACACCCGGGTCACCATAAAACTACTCAATCATCTGGGCATTAAAAAAAGCCTTGTTAGCTACTTTGAGCATAACAAGGCGCAAAAAGGAAATGTAATTTTGGATCGGATCCTGGCCGG